>CALKWP010000112.1 GCA_938004075.1 uncultured Methanomassiliicoccales archaeon | reverse complement strand
GATGGCATTCCAGGTTGCTGTCGCCACGTTCCAAGCATAACTTGTTACAACGCTGCCTGCATTGTCCCACTGGCCTTCGAATGTAACATCGATGCTAGTAATGGTTGAGGGGCTCTGCTGTATCGCGTACCTGAACTCCCAGCCGACCTCATCATTGTTCCCGGGGTTGCCGCTTATCCATCGGTTGTTATCGGATGTCGATACCAGCACGTATTGGGCATCGGTCGCCTCAGTCCTGCTGTTGGGGGTGGTCAGCTCCCCCTGCGTGGAATCATCCATGTCATTCCAGTATGCATCATGCGGTCCGCCCGCTGTAGTGACGCCCACGAAGTTGTAGGCCGTTGTGGCCGCGGTTTCAGGCGCCGGCGGCGATGAGCGGGTCTGCTCCTCGCCTTCCAAGACGCCGATTATTATGGAAGATAATATGGAATCGAAAATCGTCGGCAGCTGGTTGGAGTCCGTCGTGTGATAATAGTGGCCCACATTGTCTTCAAATGTGGTTGCGTTCTCGCCGTATTTCCCGCCTGCGTCATGCAGCGGGAACGGGGATGCATCGGCGCAGTGCCAAAGGTCGTACTCTGATGTATATACGGCTGGGTTTGGCGGCGTCCTGGACCAGTCAGGCGCAGTCGGGTAGGCCGGGTCATGGTTATCCCATATTCCAATCTCATCACCGAGGCCCAGACCTATCGTGAACACCATGCAGGGCGGGTTTAGAAGTCCCTTTGTAGGGTGCGGGAGTGAGCTACTGTATTGATTATCGGCCGCGACAATGGTACCCCAGTCCGCGTTGGGGGTGTAGACGTCATCCGCGTTGGATACTCCGTCAGTCATGCCGATTACGTACTCCATCCTGTCTGGCAGGAGATTGTTCTGCGTGTAGAGTATCGCCTCGCCAACGGTGTCGTAGAACGGGGTGTAGCCGCCCGTGTCGAAACCAGGCGCGCTTACGGTCGCGTTGAACGCGTTCCTGTTTGCCAGTGTCATGTACTCATAGCCTTCTATCAACAGGGGGTGCGCCGTGCTTGTGCTGCCGCCTCCGTTGAATGTGAATATCGCCGCACGGTCAACATCTGTCAGTTTGCCGATGAAGTTCATTGTGGCCTGCCTAAGATTGTTCATCTCGTCAACGCCCATCGAGCCGGATGTGTCAAGCGCGAAAACGACATCTATCGGAGACCTTGTGGTCACTATTGTCGAACTGCCCGCCGGCTCCTGCAACCAAAATGACTTGTCAAAGGTATGGTAGAATCCATCGTCTGTGCAATTGACTATTCCTACGCTCCGGGTGTAAACCCACTGGTTCTCAATGTTGACTGTTACGGTAGTGGTACCGAAGTATTCCAGGGGGCCCTCGCCATTGACCAGCATGATGGTGCTGCCATGGTTCCATTTGCTGGTTCCGGATTCCATGTCGTCCCAGAAGAAGTAAACATAAATCGGGAATGAGGCATTGTTGTTGGACCATTCGAATATCTCCGGAACCTCCGAGATTGGGTCCAGCAGAATCTTGATTTCCCTCTGGCCCGCGAACAGTGGAACCCAAATCATCTCTGCCGTGGTGGTGCTGCCTGGCGATACCGAGATGGAATCGGAACCAATCTGGGTGTTGCCGTCCATGAACCTGACCAGGACATTTCCGGTTGTTCCTCCGGTGTTCTGAACAGTCGCCTGAATGACATAACCGCTGCCGAGCTGCGGGTGCTGGTCGGACATCCATATGTCGATGTTGGATATCCTGGCCTCTATCCTCTCGTCGGGCTTGTCGAACCATCTGAGCATCATGAACACGAATTCAGCCCTGTCATAATCATCAGCGATAGAGGAGAGCAGCCATGCTGTGGTCGCCGTCTTGTACTGGACCGTTGTGTTCGTCGGAGTGTAACCGTGATACCTCACGGAGTTGAACCTGGTCATGGCGGAGTCCTGGTAAGTGAAGCCTGTTGCACCCGCAACCGGGAACAGTACATCGGCGTCCGGATCATTGACGGTAACATAATCCATGCCATGAGAAACCGGATCGCTCCTCACTCCAGCTAATGGATTGGCAATGCCCCTGTCGCCCAGGACAGAGTTGATCTTCAGGTAGGGGCGCTCGAATTCTGGTGTGAACGGATCCAGCACTTCGTCGCTGCTGCTCCATAAGCCATTGGCTATGAGCCAGAAATTGCCTCCGAGTTCCATGTAGTCGGTGATGTTCTGCATATCCAGCTCAGTGAGCGGATTGATGACTGAGCCGCCTATCCAAATAATTGCATTGTACTCGTTGAGAGCCTGCCTGGTCCCGCCGTCAGTGAACGGTGGTCCATTCTCAGTGACATTGACCTCATAAAACTCATATTGGTATCCCAGATAGTACAGGGCATTTGTCACTGCTTCTGTCTCGTTGTTGTTGGTTCCATAATTGTTGGAGCTGCCGTCATCGTCCACCACCAGGATGCGGTATAGAACCTCAAGCTCCCCCGTTCCCCAGTAGCTGGAAATCTCGTTGTTCAGCTCGTTGCTCTCCTGGATGTAATTGTAAGGGTCCACTTTTATCGAAATCCTGTGGTAACCTATCTCCTGTGGGGTCCAGGGGTATGAGATCTGCAATGTGTTGTTGGTTTTGGTCCCAAGGAAATCGATGCGCTGCAGATGGGGGATGATTACATCTTTCCCATCCATATCCAGTATTCTCAGGAGGTAGTAAAGGTTGTCCGCAGTCGTGTAGTTGTTAAGGCCGTTGTTCCTAACCACGAAATTGATTGTCACCTGCTGCTTGTAAAAAATGATGCTCGGCTCGATTGTCTGCTCGGAAATGGCAATGTCCTGCGCGAATTTCATGTCGACCTTGCCCAGCCACATTATGGCCTTGTAGGTATATTGCGCCTGCGTCGCGGTGTCCCCTATCCTTGAGAAGCCCCAAGTCTGGGATAGTATCCTGGAATCGATTATTTCGTCTGCGGGGTTCATATCCGACTCGTAAGATACGGCATAAATCGAATTGTTGCCCACGTCGCGCAGGGCATACCTTGCCCCGTTGCTGAAGACTGTGGAGAAATCCCATGAATGAACGCTTCCTGTGCCGGGAACCCTTTCCACCGTGTTGATGGGCGTATCAACGAAATAATCGGTCACGTTATGAGTTATGTGACCGTATAAATCTGGAAGCGGGCCGGTTGCCATCGGGAGAATGTTTGGCGCATGGAGGTAGTCCTCGGCAAAAGCCCGAAGGTCTGCCGATGAGTACGCCTCGGTCCAGAATCCCTCGCTGATGAGCCACAGGCTGCCGCCGTTTAGGCCGGGCTGCGCTGTCCCGGTGGGGGAGCCGGTCAGGAATTTCCTTAGGTTGGCCACATCGTCCGTGCGAGTGTTCATGGCCCCTGTGCCGGATGTGAGCGTCTTCACTTCCCTGTAACCAGTCATCCAAATAACAACATCGTAATTCCTAAGCGGGTAATCGCCGTAATCATACCCGGGTCCGTCCCCAGAGCCAACAACAATAAAATCGTAATCGAAGTCCGTGGCTTCAAGGGAAGCGCGCATGAATGAAACCGTGTCACCAGCGCTGAGATCGTTCTGATTCTGGTCATCGTCCACAAGCAGAATCTTTGGCATGACCGTTATTCGTGTCTGATTTACATTATCGGTGAGATCCGGGTCATAGAAGTATGTGGGGTGGAAGGAATAGTTGACCGATGCATTGACAACGATTGTGTGCAGGCCACCGGGTGCCGCGATCCATTGGGTGCGGGCATCCTGCTGCCCCACCTGTGGAACCAATATGGTCACAGGGTCCGGTATCCCATCGCCTGTCCTGTCAGGGTTGATGCGATTGTCAGGATGCTCGAAGTCGAGATAGAACCACACGTCGACATACGCGCCTGCGCCGCCGATGTTCAGAACAGTGGATGTGATGGTGATAACATCCCCATTGGTCGGCTCATCGTTCGAGAATGTGATGTACTCGTATTTGCCAGTATTGGGGTTGTCGCCCTTTACCACAATCTGGGGGCGCTCGCCCACTATCATGCCGACGGGGAACTTCTCGGCCCTCTCGGAGAATTGACCTGAATTATCGGTGGCATTGAATTTGAACCAGTAATAACCAACGGACATCCTAGCAGGGCCGTTGCAAACCGCGACATAGACGTTGTCTCCAAAGGCATCCCTGGCATCCACAACGTCCTGCAACTGAACCGGGGGAGCAACCGAGCCGTATATGGAACTCAGATTGACCCATAGATTGTTGATGTTCAGGCCGTTGTCGCCGCCCACTCCTTCGGGGTCAACAATCTCGGCATAAATCTTGAAATTCATATCGAAGCTGATCGGGCCGGGGTCATCAACCTCGGCGGTTGCGAGGTCGCTGTCTATCCAAAGGCGCTTGATTATGGGGCGGAAGAAATTCTGCCCTTCGCCAAGGGTCTCATGCCAGACGAGAGTGTTGCGCTCCATGTCAATGACCGTGATGGAGAATGTGGTTGTGGAGTTCAAAGTGGGGGCATCAGTCACACGAATTTCATATTGCCAATACTCGCCAACGCTCCATTTGCCATCTCCATTCTTGTCCATAAGACCATCATTCACCCCTTTGACTATCATGGATGCGTCGACCGTGATGTAAATGTCAATCCACATGTCATCCATGACCTGGCCGCCCTGATGCAGTATCCTGAAATAGACCCCGTGGCTCCAGTTTGCAGGGTTCAATGGTTGAACGCTGCACTTCAAATCGACCACGAAGTTCTGCTTGGGCGCCGGCATGGTGCCGACCATGGTGATTATGCCCGAGAAAAGGACGACCGTGATGCTGAGCATCAGGATGGTGCCGATAATCTCGCTCACACCGGAATTCTCCCATACGACCTTTCGCTTGATTCTTTCGACTGACATAAAATCTCCTCGTTCCTATGGATAGTACAAGGTAAGGATGATATATAAATGTACAGTGGTTATAATCAGGATTTAATCAAATAATCAAACAGAAAGGCAATAGAAAACCAGAATGACCCGCCTGTCAGGCGGGGTAAGCTTCGTTCCTTCGATGCGGCTAGGCTTGCCCTAGGTTGGGATGTGTTGACAACAATATCTCTAGTAATGAACCGACAATGCAGGGCAAGGTGGGAATACAACCGCAACACCGAACATCCGGGATTCTAATATTTTGCCTCATCCCCTTTAAATACCTTTCATTTTCCTGCTTAAAAATCTTACCCAGACTTTGCCAAAATTACAGATATATATCCTTTCTGTGGAAATCTTGGTGAAGTATAATAAACACTGCGAAAGTTTTAAATACATATATCTCTTAGTATTTAGTCCATAATTACAAATACGATGAGGACAGCATGAAAAAACTGGGAACCGTGAGAAACGTCATTCATGACGGGACCATCCTCCTCGGCATGGACACTGGCCCGGCGCCGGAAACGCCCGCACAGGGCACGACGGTGTTCGACCAGAGGGGTGTTGAGGTCGGGAGGGTCGCAAGGGTCTTCGGACCTGTGGGTTCTCCCTACATATCCGTGAGGAAAAAACCTGACGTGGACCCCATTGGATTGCTCGGAACCTCTCTGTATTTGGACCCGGAGCAGAAGCCCGCGCCAAGACCCAGAGCAAAAGCATCGTCGGGAAGAAGGACCTTCGTGAAACGCGGGGGCCGTTCCGGGCCGCCTATGAAGAAGGGGGTGAAAGAATACCGAAGAAAAGAGAAGCCACGGAAGAGGTGATGCAGTGTCCCGAATGCGGGGGCGGGCATCTCATAAGGGACTACAACCGGGGCGAGCTTGTTTGTGAGGACTGCGGACTGGTGCTTGACGAGAATCTGATTGACCAGGGACCCGAGTGGCGTGCATTTGACGCCGATCAGGGCGAGAAGCGGGCCAGGACCGGGGCGCCGATGACCTATACAATACATGACAAGGGTCTGAGCACCGAGATCGGCTGGAAGAACAAGGATTCCTACGGGAAAAGCATACCTACCAGGAACAGGGCCCAACTCTACAGGCTGAGAAAATGGCAGCGCAGGATAAGGGTCTCCAACGCAACCGAGAGAAACCTGGCATTCGCGCTCAGCGAGCTTGACAGGATGGCTTCCGGAATGGGTCTGCCCAGGAACGTCAGGGAGACGGCAGCAATGATATACAGGAAGGCCGTCAACAAGAATCTCATCCGCGGAAGAAGCATCGAGGGCGTCGTCGCCGCATCGCTTTACGGCGCTTGCAGGCAATGCAACGTGCCCAGGACGCTTGATGAAATTGCCAGCGCAAGCCGTGTCGGCCGCAAGGAGATCGGCAGGACTTACAGGTTCATGACTCGCGAACTCAAGCTGAAGCTCATGCCCACACGCCCTGAGGACTACATATCGAGATTCTGCAGCGAGCTGAAGCTCAGCGGGGATGTTCAGACAAGGGCGATGGACATACTGAACGAAGCCGCCAAGAAGGAGCTCACTTCCGGCCGCGGGCCGACCGGAGTCGCCGCAGCCGCGATATATATCTCATCTATACAGTGCAACGCGCGCAGAACACAGCGCGAGGTCGCGGATGTTGCGGGCGTGACAGAGGTCACAATACGTAACAGGTACAAGGAACTCACCGAGCGCCTTGGAATAGAGATACAGCTCTGAGAAAGTAATGTGTCGCTCGCTTTCGGGCGGCACAATCCTTCCATATTTTTCAGGAAAAGCGTTTAATACAATGGGAACCAATTAACGCTCATGCTTCCCGACATATATCTGGACCCCGGAGCGCTGCAATGCCTCTGCGCCTCCGCGATGGAGACATATTCCAGGGAGAGCGGCGGATTTCTCATGGGGAGGATGACCACCAGGAAAGTGGGGAAGCGAAGCAAGCGGATGCTGCGGATAAGCGCGGTCTATCCCCAACAGACCGCAAACAGGGGCTACAAATCTGTTTCAGACGGCAACCGGCAGGCCGGGTGGAGGGCCAGGGTTCTGTTATACACGCTGAGCGGGCTCAGGGGGGTGAAGCTGGTCGGAGGGTATCACACTCACCCGGGGGACGCCTGTGAATTATCCGAGAGCGACCTGGAGTATCTTTACGGGGAGGTCCGATATCACAAAGGGCGGGCCGGATTCCAAGTGATGGACCGCTGGCTGGAGATAGTGGTCAGCATAGACAAGAGAAGATACGTGACAAGATACTCGGAGGAACCTTTCCATACATGGCACGGGCATAAGCGCAAGATAGAGGGGATAGTCGCCGCGGATTCCGGAACCGGATTTCATTTCACAATTGGCGCGTTCTGGGTGTCTGAACTGGATGCGGAAACGGACGAGGAGTTCAATGCGATGCCCAGGAAGGCGTTGATAAAGGAAGCGAAGGTCCATGCGCCGATTTGATTAACCGTATCCGTCCATCTCGAATGATAATGCCGTTGACTTGCAGCCGGGCCCATGCCTTATGAAATCCTTGACCGTGTTGGCGAGCGCGGTCGCATTTGTTTGCCCCACTATTCCGCCGATTTCCCTGCCGTTGCAGAAGAACTTGAAGACAGGAACGCCCATGATGCCGAATCTGGTAGCGATGGAAGAGTGTTTCTGGGCATTGAGCTTTGCGAAATTCGCTTTTCCTGCCAGCTCATCAGCGACCGCCTGGTAGACCGGGGCCATCGCTCCGCATACCGGACAGGTAGTTGTATAGAATTCCACCACCAGAAGCTTGCCCTGGCTTTTCATCAGGGCGTCGAAGTCGTCAGGTCCGATATCGGTTATCTTTTCGCTCATGTTTCCACGGGATGCGTGTATGCAGCACTGCAGATATAATCTTGACGCTAGATTTTTGGCTTCACCGGTGTGTTCTCCATCTTGCCGTTCAGATGCGTCTTGGTCTTGCCGGTTATCTTCAGATTGTACCATCGGCCAAGCTCAAGCTCGCCCTTGACGACCACTGGCCGGTAATCAATGGTCCTGAGGAAGGTGGTTCCTGCTATTCTTCGTTCCGTGGAAAGCGCCTTGACGATTTTTCCTTTCATATCTGTATAGTTATCTGCAGTGAGGGAAAACCTGAGGGCAGACATCTCCCTGGACCGGCCCTTTGCCTTCCAACCGGGGACTTTGCCCCCCATCTTATGGGCTTCGGTTCCGGGCCTGGCTGAGAATCGCGTCACATTGATGATGTCGGGCTTCGTCTCTCTCACAATGTCCATGCTTCTCTGGAAATCATCGTCGGTTTCCCCTGGAAAGCCGATTATCATGTCTGTCGAAAGCGCCATACCGGGGAATTTCTCCCGGAATGCTTTCACGATGTTGCGGAAATCATCCGCTGTGTGATTGCGGCTCATCCTTTTCAGTATTTCATTGCTGCCGGATTGCACCGGCAGATGCAGGAATTTGAAGACCTTCGGGCTCTCAAATGCCCTGATGGTACTTTCGAGATTCCCGATCAGGCTGGCCGGGTTCATCATGCCGATGCGCAGCATGAAATCCCCATCCACTTCTTCCAAGGATTCGATGAGGTCCGCCAGGTCCAGGCCCAGATCCATGCCGTACACACCTGTATCTTGGGCGCATAGCTGTATTTCGACTGCACCGCAGCCGACGAGGGTGCGCAGTCTCCCGGCCAGTTCTTCGGGTGAACGGCTGGTCAATTTTCCCCTTGCCATCCTGGTTATGCAGTACGAACAGGCGCCTTTGCACCCTGTGGCAATTGGCAATATGCCGATGGAATTTGGCGGGCTCGTGATTGAGCCCGAATTAGAGGCACCCAGGTGTTTCAATGCCACCAGCTGTCCGGCCGGGCCCACAAGGATAGCGTTCGGGACGATCTCCCGAATCTCATCCGGGCAGATGATGGAGAGGCAGCCGCAGACCATCAATTGCTTTTTCGGACCTGCCGAAAGTTCCCTGATTCTTTTCAACATGTGCCGTTCCGTGGTCTCGATGACGCCGCATGTGAATATGACGCAGTAGTCCGCGCTTTCTGGATTATCTGAAAGAACATGGCCCATGCCTTGAAAACCGGCGATGAACTCGCCGGCCTCGCCGCGATTGAGGGCGCATCCATAGGACTCCACGAATATTCTCATATGCATTGGGATGTGCCAGTGGTTTATATCTTTTATTAGGAAACGTTAATGAAGGGGAATAATATCAGCATCAGGCCGACGCAAAGATGTCGGGTGTGATGAATATGAACATCCAGAAACACGTCAGCCTGAACCTGAACCTGAGAGGGCTCGGAGAGTCCGCCACCCTGGCACTCAACGAGAGATGCAGAGATATGAAGAGGAGCGGGATAGAGGTTCTTAATCTCGGCATCGGAGAATCGCCGTTCCCGGTTCCGAATTTCATTGTCAAAGCGCTCAAGCTCCATGCAACCGAGAGAAGCTACCTTCCCGTGAAAGGGCTTCCCGAATTGAGGAAAGCGGTCGCGGATTATCACTGGCAGAAGGACGGCGTCAGGGTGGACCCGAACAATGTGCTGATTGGCCCCGGTTCCAAGATTCTGATGTATCTTCTCCAGCTTTCATTCTACGGTGAGATAGTCGTTCCGACTCCATGCTGGGTTTCTTATGTTCCGCAAGCACAGCTGATCGGCAGGCAGGTCCAGCTCATCAACACATCCTTCGAGGACAAATGGCACATGAGCGCTGAAAAGCTTGCCGAACTCTGCGAGAGCGAGCATGATACGTATCGGCCAAGAATCGTCGTGATGTGCTACCCCGGCAACCCTGATGGCGGGACGTATTCCGCCGATGAGCTCATGGAAATCGCAGCGGTGGCAAGGAAGTACGAAGTTATCTTGCTCTCGGACGAGATATATGGCCAGACGCATCACAAGGGCGAGCATGTATCCGTCGCCAAGTACTATCCGGAAGGCACCATCATCAGCTCCGGCCTCTCGAAATGGAGCGCCGCTGGCGGGTGGAGGCTTGGTACATTCACCTTCCCCGAGAATCTTGACTGGTTGAGGGATGCCATGACGGATGCCGCCAGCCAAACCTATACGTCGGTAAGCAGCCCGATCCAGTGGGCCGGCGTTACAGCATTCAAGGGCGGCCTTGAGATGGAAAGATATCTCTGGCATGTGCGGCGCATATTCCGGGAACTGAGCACACGCTCCGCGGATATGTTCAGAGAGGCGGGAGCCCAGATACACCCCCCAGAGGGCGCTTTCTACCTCTTCCCCGACTTCAGCCCCATCGCTGACAACCTGGAGAAGCGGGGCTTCAAGACAAGCAAGGATCTCTGCGAGGCCATACTCAATGAGAAGTATGTCGCCGCCGTTCCGGGCGTGGCATTCTCCAGGCCGAAGGATGAGTTCAGCTTCCGGGTATCCTATGTCAATTTTGACGGCGCAGCCGCCCTTGCGGCCAGCGAGGGAATACCCCTCCATGAGAGCCTGCCTGACGGCTTCCTGGAGAGATACTGCGGCAACACTCTGGAAGCGACACGCAGGATTTGCGATTTCATGAACAAAGGCGCATGAAAACTTTGAAAAAAATACCGCAGAAAGTAGCTCCATCTAACGGAAGGATTATATCGTCATAATTCATTATCATCTTGGTACTTATGAACGAACTCAAGGACGCAAAAATGGCGAAGCGCGAGGCACAGCAGGCCGTGAAAGAAGCGAAAAACATGGAGAAGAACGCCAAGGCAAGAGCCAAGGCCGCAAAGCTCCGCGCCAAGGCCGCAAAGATTGACGCAAAAATCCAGAAGAAAGAGGCAGAGATCAGCCAGCTCCGCGCCAAGGCAAGGCAGATTAGGGAAAAGGCAGACAGGGCCGAGGGAAAGGCCAGGAATTACTGAGTCTGGTGAATCTGGATTTGCCACGCATTCCGCTATATTTCAGCGAGGGACTGAACCAGTTCGATTTCGGCGCCGGGCACCCATTTCACGGAGCCAGGTTTAAAGAGTTTGTGAACATTCTTAGAGAGACCGGGCTGCTGGACTCATGCGATGTCATCGAACCGATTCCGGCCACCGATGACGATCTCAGCCTTGTGCACACAGAAGATTATCTCGCATTGGTCGAGAAGGCGAAGAATATAGGTGGTTGGCTCAGCATGGACACTCCTGCCACAATGGGCGCGGTGAATGCCCAGCGCCTCATCGCCGGTTCCGGGCTGCAGGCTGCGAAGCTGCTTCTCGACGGGGAGAGGAGCATCGCAGATCGGAAGAGCGTCGTGTAGGGAAAGAGTGTAGATCTCGGTGGTC
>CALKWP010000111.1 GCA_938004075.1 uncultured Methanomassiliicoccales archaeon | reverse complement strand
GCATACGAGATGGTGATTCGTGACTGAGTTCAGACGTGTGCTCTTCCGATCTATACTGCGTACAATATTTGCATCCGTATAACGAGTCTTCCAGAGGTCTCTCTCCTGGGTGAGAGCCGTCTTCTCGCTCTCATGCGTCTTCATAAGTTTCGCCTGCTCCTTCTTAGCAAGCTCTTCCTTTGACATAGACTCAGTGCGAAGTGTTTCGATACGGGTTTCAAGAGCCGTACGCTCCTCATCCGAGAGAGTGGATTTCTGCTTTAGAGCTTCGAGTTCATCCGCCATCTGCTGCTGCTTGGTCTGGAAATCGCGCTTCTCCTTCGCCAGAATACGATTCACATCCTCCTGCGTGAAAGTAGTGGGCTTCTCTTCGAGCTTCTTTTCCTCACCCTCATAGACAGTCATCCAAATCTTTGTGTACCGCTTCATCGTAACAACCTTTCTATGAAACCCTAGACAGGTCAATCGAACTTGCATCGCGTAAGTATGGCTTGAGATACCGCCACGCAGAAACACTCGGGATTCCTGCCACGATGTGTTCATTTGGTATTGACCTGTCATAGGTGGACCGCACATTGGCGTAATTTTGACTGACCATACTTAGATTTTCGAATTCGATTTCAGGATCAACGCCATCCAGTAAAGCTAAAGCAACTTCTAAGCAAGCATACTTAATATCGTTAGGGACAGACGAATCATCATCGCGAGGGAACTGTAATGTTTGTTCGCTATCAGTCTTTGCTCCTTTAAAATTAAGCCGATCAATCAGTCTAGTCGCCGTAATAAGTGATTTAGCTTTATTGGCTTCTGTAGCATCATCCCAAGCATCAGAATTCAAGCGTTCCGTGAAGTATGTTTCTCCCTCTGCAACAGTGGCATAGCTCTTATCAGTAATATCCGGAGGAATATCCGAAACAATTTCTATCGTCCAAGAGATATACTCGATATCACCGGATGTCCTTGTTACCTTCCAGTATGCAGTATATGTTTTCGTACTATCTAGAGTAGAGATATCGTAACTATACAAACCTGTAGAATCATTAACGGTTGCCGCCCCTGCAGCGACAGCAACGGAATCATCTTCATTCAGCTTTATACCATATGTGCCCGTTGGGTCACACAGGACCACTTCTGCTGCATCAGTAAGTACGAGCGGGTCACCTTCGTAATTACGATATTCAATTGCCCTTGTCATGTTCTCTCTCCAACGGACGAGCGCCGCTCACCTGTTTGGGATTTTGATGTAGTACCGGACCCACCGCCACCAATTAGTTCACCAGTATAATCCGTACCAAACTGTTTATATGGAATATTGATTTTCACATTAGCCTTATCAACAAGCGTATTGCGTCCGGATTCATAATTAGATTTCACGGTATCAAGATTCAACGTACCTTCTCTAGAGACATTTAACTGCTTCCATGCAGCCGGACCACCTGTGGCAGTTGTAGGAATCTTAGTCAGGTCAGGGACCGTGTTGCGGAGTGCCTCTTCGGAATCAGAATACTTCTTATCCGACGTCCCTGTTGCGTCCTGCAAAGTGTCGGCCGGCAGCACATTGGACAAGCTAGGCAGGTCCATTAACGCGAGCGACGAGTAGCTTTCGATGGAGCCGTTGGTCAGGTTCGCGTGGGCAACGGTGAGCTCAAGATAGTAATCGTTCCCGACCGCGTCCTCCGCACCAAAGAGGTAGCTGGGCAGCGACTCGTTGATGTCCTCCATGTCCACGCCCACGCCGGCCGCGAAGTTGTAGGCGACGGCGTCGAGGAGCGTTGCCACGAGCCCGGTGCTTTGCTTGTAGAGCTTGACCGTCACTTCCGCGGCGGCCAGGGCCATATCAAATTTCAGGTAGCAGTCGGCGTAGACGCGCTCGCCGCGCTGGAAGCCGCCCTTGAAGACGCCTTCGGAATCGTTGGCGTAGACCTCGCATTTCGAGGCGGCCGGTTTGCGCGAGCCGGCGAGCTCCTCGCCGTGCAGCGTGAGAGTCTTGCCGAGGGAGATGTCAGCCTCGTCGCCGTCGAAATCGTTGTTAGCCTCGCCGGCTACCACGCCCTCCGCGTAGGCGGCGTCTTCGAGCGCCGCGGTATTGAGCGAGGGCGTTTTGGTAACGCCCAGGATTTTGTAGGACGCCGGCCCACCATCGGCCTCGCGCTGGACGTAGGCGGCGCCGGGGTCGGTGTTGCGCGCGGCCTCTTCGGCGAAGGTCAAATCCTTGGCGACCGCCGTTGCCTCCTGTGCCCCGGCGAAGCTCACGAAGTCGTTGTCCGTGCCCTCGTCGAGCACCTTGTCGGCCGGCGGCCAAGACACCCGCATGGTCTTTTCACCCTTGTGCGGACCAATAGGACTAGCCACAGATATGTCGTTGCCGTCAATGTCCTCTGTCGGAGCTCCGCTCCCGGTTGTCCCGGCAGTGGCAAGCGAGTAGTTCTCAGTGCTGCGACAGTTCAGGTGGTGGTTATTGTTGTCGTTGTCAGACCAGAGCGCCATCTGCGTCCGGGTGACGTTGGTAACTGCGCCCGTTCCTGTCGCGGTCGCGTCCGAAGACGCAATGTTGGTGACAATCGCATTCGTCATTCCCTGCCAGCAGTCAGACCCGTCTAGAGGGCGGTACGATATGGTGTTGACCCAGGTGTTCGCCTTGTTGCCGTTGGCAAGGCCCTTCCCACAGCGGATAAAGGCGCAGTTGTAGAATCTCGCCGTGATGTTGAATGTCGTGGTACCGGCCACACAGCCAACCCAGGCACAATTGTAGAAGTCCAGAACGTTGTTCGCCCCGGCGTTGAGGTAGAAGAGGTACGTGCCGCCACCGTAGAATTCGCACCCGTCGAACTTGATGCCCTTCGAGTTCCCGCCCGAGTCGTTGAATCCGATCACCAGGTTGTTATTGCCGAAGTGACCAATGAACCGGATGTCGGCAATGACGATCTTGCGATTTGTGTTGCTGACGGCTCCGCTCGGATAGATATTCGACGTGAACATGACCGTCTGGTGACAGGCCATCCCGTACCAATCCAACATGTCGGCCGCCGCTATAAGTGTCTCACCGTTCCACATCGTGTTGTCGTTGGCCGTCGAATACCCGCAGAAGACCGTGTCCTCTGTATCCGCAGCAGTCCTGAGAGCGGCGGAAGTCGGGTAGGTGTAGATTGCGTTTTGGCGGAACGGATGATATCGGTGCGAACTCGTCCACGTGGTGGTCGAGTAGGTCAAATCAAGGTCGAACCAGAAGCCCGTGCATTCGTCGCCGCCCAGGGCGGTGATTTGCGCCAGCGCCAACGCGTCGATGTTGCCGACGTAATGACCGACCGCGAACAACCGATACGCCTTCCGCGACAAGGTGCGGGCATCGAGAGTGACGCGGACCTTATCGGAACCATTGTCGCTTATGGTCGCTCCGAACCCGAGGCCGAGCAGCCTGTCGGCAGACATGGCTATTTCACCGCCAGATTCGCCGCGGGCTTGATGGCCAAGACCTCCGCTATGGCCGCATCAACCGCAAGCTTTGCGGAGGCAGCGGCAGATATGGCCTTGGGCTCCGCCAGTTGGGCAGAGGTTTTGTCTAGACCATTGCCGCCCCCGCCTTCGCTGAGAGCCTTCATGATGGTGGCCGTATCATCGGAGATTTCGACGTTGTCCTTGATGATGAACTTGGCCGCCTCTTTGGGGTCGGTGGAACGGAACCACTCGCGAGGGATGGCCTTGCCGTCCTTGTCCAGCCGATGCTGGGCGATTTCGAGCAGCCTTCCGTCGGCTGCGTATAGACAGGAGTAGCGGGCCATCTATCTGTCCTCCCACGCGGTGACGCGGTAGAAGTTCACGGCGTCCCCCCGTTCTTCACCTTCACCGCCTCCACTACGATCTTGACTACGTCCTCCTTGGAGAGCCCCCCCACGGAAGACGACGCCCAGCGCGAGGATCACTACAGCGATCACCGCAAGGGCGAAGGACATTTCCTTCAGCCCGAACAGGTCTAGGAGACGAGACCGCTTCTCGCCGGCCACTGCTGGAAGGGTGGAGGTATCGCGCCCGCTCTTGACGCCCTCGAGATAGCTCTCGACCCGTGTCACGCCGGTAAGTGCTTTTGTGAGACCTTCCCGCACTTCCTTCATGCCGGCGCGGAACTCTTCCTCGGCTTTGTCCAGCCGCTCTTCCGCGTTGTCAATCCGCTTGTGAATACGGGCCTGACAACGGTCGGCTTTCTCGTAGCAGCCTTGCAGGCTTTGATGGTCCGGCATCTCAAAGGTCTCCTTGCGCATCACGGACGAGCCGGGAACCTCCACCCACCGCTCCGGGGTCATCGTACGACAGGCGCTTCCGGCATCCTCGGGGTTTCCGGGAAATCCGCGAAGGTTCGGGTGTCCGGCTTGATTGTCTTGGGGTCTATCTCCTGGGCGAGAGCGTGGATCGCGTCGGCGGTGCCCTGCGCGAGCGCCGTTGCGCGGATTTCATCGCGGCGCTTCACAAGATCGGCAGCCAGCGAGGGGTACACGTCCAAATCGGTCA
Organism: uncultured Methanomassiliicoccales archaeon; assembly: GCA_938004075.1. Taxonomy (GTDB): domain Archaea; phylum Thermoplasmatota; class Thermoplasmata; order SG8-5; family SG8-5; genus UBA147. Next base: position 9,297 of record CALKWP010000111.1, on the reverse strand, counting down.
GTGTCTTCTCGACAACGACGGGAGCCGTCGAAAGCGTCCCCATCAGCGCAGCCTTGTCGCCGCTCCCCGCAAGGATGCGATTCGCCTGCGAGACCTTCCACGCCTCCACGTCTACGGGCTCGGGCGCTTGCGGCTCGGGCTCGGCGAGCACGGCTTCGGCGGCGAGGATTACTCCGAGATAGTTGTGGAGCTTGCGGACTTCGTCGAGATTCAGGGCCATCACTCATCCTCCGGCACAAACGGCACCTGTATCTGGCGCTCGGTGTAGCTGCCGGCCAGCACGACGCAGATGGTCGGGACGTGGCGGCGGGCGTAGCCTTTCACGGCTTGATTCCATCGAATGGAACGTCGATCTTACCAGTATAGTAGAAGCAAGCACACTCCCAAATGAAGGCTGCCACAATCGAGGCGACCAGAGTAATTACGGTGTACAGAATAATATCGAAGACCGCATCCATATAGTAGCAGAGTAGACCGGATACAATAGCACCACCAAGTAACCAGAGTCCCCAACGCCAGAGAGAACTTGTTACATACTTCTTGCGGGATTCTGGCAAGAAGAACGTTAACAGAGCAAGACCGCCAGTATAAAAGGCCGGAACAGTCTTACCAAACATCTTGAAAAGTGTGGGGAGCAGCAGAATCAAACCAAACACGGCACAGGCGATACCCACAATCAGTGCTCGATACTGCCACTTCTCGACCCGTTCGTCTCGTCGTTCCTCATACTTGGCCTTAGCTAAGACGCGCTTCTGGGCCTTTTCCGGGAGAGGAGCCATTACTTTGGCAGTTTCCGCCACAATAGGATTCTTGACAGCTTCTGGAGCGGAAATCTCTCTAGTAGAACGGCAACCACCAACCAGAAGAGCAGCCAGAAAAGTAGCGCTAATTATTTTTCGCATTGATTCTCTCCTTCTCAAGCTTTGCATCAAGCTTAGGATCGGCACTTAACTCAGCTACCCCGCGCGCACCAGCTTCACTTTGAGCAAGAGCCACCGCTGCCGCACGATCCGCCTTATCCTTCTTGGCCTTCTCAACCTCGTTTGCGGGATACCCCATCGCCTTGCTGGCCGTATCCAGACAAAGTGTACCGTTCTCGATACTCTGATTGATGACCTCTGGATTTATGATAACGATATCAGCAGCATCGATCTCACTGTGCATCTTCTTGAGGTCTGATTCCGTAACCTTATAGCCCATTGTCATGGTCACGGCTGCCTTCATGGACTCCTTCTGGAATGTTTTAGAAGGAACCTTCTCAGCCTGTTCAACAATTTCTTTCGCTTCCTTGCGCCGATCATCGTCTGTCTTCAAGGTATACTTCTTGGGGTACTGGATAGTCGGCACCATCGGATTCGACGTATTCTCGTACTCTGCCCACAATCTTCCGATTTCACGCTCACCATATTCCAGTTCGAGTCCGATGTAGCTTAATCCTGATTCAAGACCCTTCTCGTCAAGTTGCTTACTCTCGGCAGAAGCCCTCCGCGGCTCGATATTGGTGATAGCAAGATTGATTAACTGCCGAATCTCCTGCTTCATCTTCTCCTGCTTCTCCATCGAAACCTTTAACGGTTCAGGAGAAGGGTGGATGAAGGCCGGACGCTCGGTCCCCTTCGGGTACTTACGACCCTTAGTAGCACCAACCTTGATTTCTCTATCGCGCGCCTTCTGTGCTTCGGTATCTGTGCCCGGTTTCGAGTCCGAATCCGAAGCATCAGCCTGTCTGAGCAAACCAGCCATGTCCGCAGGGGTTGTTTGCTCTGTATAGAAGGGGAAGTTACCGCGGAAAGCGTAGTTCATATCGCTACTGGACAGATTTAACAGCGCGATTTGATAATCCGCGACATCTGTTAGAAGACTACTGTTGATTTCCAGCAATATGCAAGGTATCTTAGAAATGTTCAGTACATAAGTTGCACCTTCGATACCTCTAGCAGTATAAAACGTGACTGTAACCTTGCCATCCTCGTTCTTACGAATCAGTCGATAGCGTTCGGTTGTGCCGACTACGAGTCCCTGTTCGTTTTCTTGTTCAACACAGTCGCGCAGCAGAAGACTCTTGAGTTGGTTTTGGCCGTCGAAGCCCCAACACCGAATATTTTCCGCAGTATAAACGTACAAATACGGACGATAGAGCTTCTGCTTATCGATTGTGGTAGCATTTTCAGGAATTTGAGGCTTATCAACATATATACCTACCTTACCCATCGTAAGAAGTTCGGGGAGGACGACTCTCCCGATGAAGGAGTCCATCGAATTACCTGCTAAATCCACCCCACCATCGTTACCAGTAATAGCTAACTGGTAAGACGACGGTCCGCCGGCCCGTGTGATGTCGATCAGACGCTGGAAAATCGCGTTTTTAACGTCGTTGATCGCCGCCTTAGCGTGCGCCGGAACGTAAGTTAAGGCTTTACGGTTCGCGTAGTCTGTTGCGTCTTCACGTGAAGAGAAATGTTCAAGATACTTGTCCTTGAAAGATGTTCCGCTCTGATACGTTAAGCGGAATTTCTCCCAATCGAGGCACATTGCATCGTAATCAGGATGGGTGAACGAAGGTATCATGTAATGTCCTCATTCCGCATCAGACTCGCGGCAACCTGCAGAGCGATTTCTGCGTAATTATCGGCGTGAGCATAGTGGTCATCCTCAGTACCCTTGACATATCGGCCTGTAGGATTACCGTCCTTATCCTTCTCATAGATACGAACCAGGGCCTTGATATGTGTGCGGTATTCCTGGTCTGTATCCGTTGGAAGTGTGACCGTATGCTGCTTATACCGACCCAGGGTCATATCCAGCCAAGAGGTTCTATCGACAGACATCGTATGGGACTCGTCCGGATGCATTATAACCTGTCGGCCGCTGATTCCGCGACCATAGAAGCAAGCCTTAACGAGTCCATCGAACCGTGCTGCGAACTCATAAGCTTTACGCCGCTCTGGATTCGCATCAATCACGATACCTTGTGGCCGATACTTCCCAACAAGTCTATCGAGCTCTTCGAAATGTTGCACCTTACCGTAGCGTATGATGCGACATTTAGTATTCACATTTAGATCGGTGCTACCCTCTTGCGAGAGCCACCACTGCTTAATCACGTAGTGTAACCAAGTACCTACGTCGATCCCGATTGTTACGAAAGAACCCTCCGGGGATGTCTTAAGCTGTAGATAACTACCCTTACAAGCTTCGATATCCGCCTCCGTTACTCGTGCACCTTTAACAGCATGTGTGACACCGATTTTGCTGTTATGGAACTCCTGCTCATCCGCCGGGTCCTTCTGTGCATTAAAATATGCTGTAGCGAGATTAAGCGGAGTTATGGTCATACTATAAAGCTGGTTGATATAGAAGCCCCGAGCCGCCCTATCGGAGTGGGTTTTCACCCACTCTCCACCCTTGAGCCAAGTTGCTTTGGAAGCGTGTTCGAGCTTCTGTTTACACTCTTTACAGATAAGATGACTGTTCGATATGTTCTTATCCAGTACGTGCTCGGCTGTAATCATCAGGCACTCAGGGAAGACTAGTTCGGTCATCTTACTACAGTGTGGGCAGCGGAAGAAATAGTGCTCTTGCGTTGTCTGCAGATAGTAGTAATTGATTCCGAACTTGTCAATCGTCGGCGTGGACAGCATGAAAATCTGTTTCTTAAGCTGTCCACTTGTACGCTCGAAGACGAGTGAGATGTTCTTTTGATTCATCTCATCGACCTCATCCAGAATAACTAATCCCGCCGGTACGGACTTCATCTGACTGCGGCTCTTGCTACCGCGGATGAAGAGATTAGCGTACCCGGCGCGTTTGTGATTGATATTTTGTACGTCCGTGAACAAGCTTTTCAGGTGCGCGCTTGATTCCAGGGCCGGATCGAAACGGCTTGTAGAGAAGTCCGACGCATCTGGTTTGCTAGCGGGCAGAACGTACAGGACGCTGGTTCCATTCATATCTATGGCATAAAAGGTTTTATTGAGAGCCGTTTCCGTATACCCCATCTGTGCTGATTTCTGCCCGACCATCAGCTCAGATTCACAGTCGTGCATATCTTTGAGCCAAGGATGATGTTCCCAGGACCACCGACCAGGGAAGGGTTGACCCATCATCCTATATTCACATGACCACTTGGAACAACTGCTGATGGCATGGCGACGGAGTCCGCTCGCCACACGCTCATGCAGCAGTTGCTCCAAGCGATGCATGTTAGAAGGCTACGATCACAAGCGTTTCACTGGTCGTCATAGCAACGTCCAGCTCGCTCAGATTCATCTCACCGTGCAGCTGTATCGAATCTTCGGCATCGTTCAGCTGGATAGCGAGCGTCTGCGTACCATGCGCATACAAGGAGATATCATTCGAGTTTGTGGACTTCGAATAGAACAGCGGATTACGGACCCGCAAGTCCGGCAGTTGGCCGCTAGTCTTGATATTCAGTGTTTTCATTGCCTAACTCTCCAATTGCTACCAAGATTTTATTGCTAATTCGTTCAAGCAACTCGTCCTGACCTTCGAGCTCCGTACCGAGTACGGCAATAATTTTCGAGGCGAAATTTAAGATACTCTGCTTATCCAGGACGTTGCCCAATTTCTCTTCCAACTTTTGGCAGCTACCCACCATCTTTTCGATTTTGATAGCAAGATCGCTCAGGGCTGTACTGTGCAGCATGAGGTCTGCTGAGGACTCGCACTGATTCAACCTTTCCTCCATAAGCATACGCAAGATACCGATTTCGTCCCTAAGATTCTTGAGGTCGGGGCTTTGCTTCTTTTCCTCGATTCTTGCTTGCCACTTTACCAGCAAATAATTTTTATGTTTCTCCTCTTTAATCTTGATTTTACCCGCTCCTGCGTGTATCGGGCAGAACTTCCCACCCTCCATAGCCTTGCACATACATTGACCCTTACCTGTCATGCCCTGACAACGATTCGGATCGGCCTCATATTCGATACGTTGAATCTTATCTGACATGATTTACGCTCCGAATCCTGATTAGTGTGTAGACAGTCCTTACATACGTATATAGTCGGAATTCGTAAAAATGTAATAGAATTCTCGGAATTCTGATTTGCACAGGTATCGTGTTAATTCGCACATGATTCGTACGCACATGATTCGTACGCACATGATTCCGCGCATACTTTGTATTGTACCTTACAAAAAATCTGGTACGTGACACCTGATGGTGGGAGCCAGGCGCCCTATACCATTGCCGTCTTGCATTGTTGGTATTTACCCACCCTGTCCAGGTATAGAAAACGGGCGGGGAGATATCTCCCCGCCCGTTATCGAACCTAGACTTTGTACGCTGGCTCAAGATACGTGTCCCCGGTGTCGGCTTCGTACCGCACGATATTGATATCGCACGTCGGGCGGCTGCTGACCGGAGTATAGTCCGCCGGGGCGGGGTGCAGGATACTGCCAACCATCTCGGTCACGGGGTGCGAATTGGCCGAAGTGGGATAAGCCGGCCCGGAATTGTACCAGTTCGTGCCGCCGAAGCCGATGGCCGGCCCCTTGTGGAAAAACGACTCCCTCGGATCGGTCCGGTCATACTTAGGACCGGACGGGTCATTCATCCGGCCACGCTGGCGGAGAGTTGCGGCCCTCTGGCGGAGTTCCTCGCGCGTCCGCTCCATGGCCCGGCGTGCAAGGTTATGCGCGCGGGACGACGTATAGCCAAGCTGGCGCCGCGCAACAGACCGGGCCGTCCGATAGGACAACCGGAGGAGCATATCCCGGCCTGACTTCGTGCAAGCAAGCCGCGCGATAGCACGATATCCTTCTGGCGTCTGGAGTATGTATGCCTCTGACCTGCGAAGCACCGTCGCATGGGCCGTGTTGGCCGCTTCTCCCGGCTTGCGCCCCTCGACAATGACGGTAGTTTCGCCGGTCTGCACGTTGTGGTTGACGTACCGCCTCTGTCCGCCCGTCACGGACAGCCGCGCATTGGGAGACAGGCTATGGTGTTTGTTGCTCTGTATGACGAACATGGCTCCTCCGTTCGCGGTTTTTTGGCGCGGCGTCATTGCCTTGCCTGGCCCGCTTCTACTATTCTTTATAACCCGTAACTTGGAGTATGTCAACAACAATTTTCATTTTTATTCATGATTTTATTGGTCATATATGGCCTGGCCTAATACTATAAGGAAGCAACTATCATGCCACGAAATCTAAATTTTCTTCCGTCAAAACTGCCTGGAAACAGCTGTTCGGGCAGATAGGTCGAGAAGGTACACCGGAGAAGGAAAAAACAATTTTCTTCGGCCGTAACCGCCCGAAAAGAGCGGTTCGGCCAGATAGGGTGAAGAGACAAGCGGCGCCAGCCGCAACAAGACGTTGTGAACCGATAACGGCCGACGGGCGCCAGGCCCCGGTCCTTATCGGGCGGTTACGGGAAGTAACGGTTGCCTAACGGTAGCAGTTACGATTCCGTAACATCGCGAGCCTTTGGTGCTCCCCTTGGTGTCTCGCGCGAACGTCCCAACAGCCCCTGAAGCCTGGCGCTTGCGCCGGCCGACGGCGCCGAGGGACCGCGCAAAACGGGGTAGCATCATGGAAAAGACCACGTTCGTCAACCTGCCCGACGTCTTTTGGTTCGCCGAGGACAACGTTGCCCGCGCGGTGACCGGCCACTTCCGCAAGGAGGGCGACCGGTCCACCGTGGCGGTGGCGATGTTCCCCGGATGGAACCAGAACAAGAGCGGCCCGCTCATCGTCCGGCCTCTCTCCGACGAGGAGAAGTCCGAGGCGCTGCGGCGGCTGTCCTCTTCGTGGGAGGCCCTGAAGGCGGCAAACCTGTCCGATGAGCCGCTGACCATCCGCATCGACGATGCGAACGTGTCTGTGTCGCTGGCGGACCAGTGCCGCGTCTTCGAGCAGATTTTCACGAAGAACGGCAAGCTCATCACCCCGAAGTATGCCGGCGTCACCGGCTACCGTAGGGGCGAGAGTTGGCTCCTGGCCAGCACGCTCCGGGCCAAGCGGAACCTGGAACCGGCCATCGACCTGCCTGTCATCGTGCGCGAGTACAAGAACAAGCAGGACCAGTACGCCGACAACGTGCTGGAGAACGCCGGCAAAATGGACGCGGCAATGGCAATGTCCTCCGCGGATGTCGCCCTGGCCTGCATCCTGATGGTCGAACTCGGCGCGTCCGAGTCCGATCTCCAGAAGTCCCTCGGTGGCCCCTCCAAGCGCGGCACGGCGCAGAAGATGTTCGCGCTGGCCCGCCTCAATGGCCTACATCCGAAGTTGGATGTCAAGGCCGCCGTCAAGGCCGGAACCATCAAGATTCCGGCGCTCGACAAGGAGGCCATGCGGAAAATGGCCCAGGAGGACGCCTCCGCCGAGGACGTCAAGGCCTACCTGGAGAACCCCAAGAAGGAGAAGAACCAGAAGAAGGCCATGGGCCGCCCGGCCATCGAGCGGCTCAAGGAGAACAATCCCTGCATCGCCGTCAAGATGGTCTGTCAGGCCATCCTGAACGACGACGCGACCGTGCTGCGTGAGCTCACGCTCAATGCCGCCAAGCTCAACGAGTTCTTGGAGAGCATTGGCATCAAGTAGGCACGGATTTTGCCAAGGGGAGCATCAAGGGCTTGCTGGATTCCGCGCGGCGGAATCCCGGAGGGCGCCAGAAATGGCGCCCTCCCATGAAATTTGGTACCCCGCCCCGCGTAAGCGGCGGCGCCGTGAGCCGGGTACGAAATGTGCGGGAATGCGTAGCTAGGAGGGACCGAGGAGCACTTCGGTGCGTAATCTAACTCCTAGAGCGCTGTAAGGCTGGCGGGTACCTACAATCTTGGTAGCTGGAGGTAATGTGCGCTGTAGGAACCTGAACCTACGGGTCAGCCGTTGCAATCAGGCCCCAGCCACCTTCAATCTTTGAGGAGGTAATGCGCATGGAACGTGCAATCAAGATACACTGCGGCCCACAGTTGGTGGACGGCTACGTCCAGCCAAATGCAGGATTCCGCATCATTCCGTGGAATGAGGCCGGCCGGATTTACGCGGACGACCGTGAGCATATGCTGGCTCAAGCCTTCAAGTACGTTGAGCCGTACCGCATAATCCGCGTAGAGGCCGTGGAGGCAATGCCATGATCAGGAATCACTGGCACGAAATCACCCACATCTTCCCGATTTGGCGAATCTCATTCGCTGTTGTGGTGATTTACGCCTGCATCAAAATGCTCGACATCGTGGCGGTCACGGTGTCCACGTGGCTCCTTACGAAAGGATTCTAATGGCGAAGAAGCACTTCTGGCACTGCATCGGGGTAATGCTCCTCGGTGGTGCAATGTTTGCGGCATTGTCCCTGTTGATCTGGTGAATCAAGCGCCTCGGCACAATGGGAGTGCCGAGGCGCTGGGAGGGTCGAATCATGAAGAAGTTTCGCCGGGCAATGCGCTACACCGGCGATGTCTCGGAGTTCAATGAGTTTTACGCCTACGCTCTTCGAGTGCATCGTCTGTGGCCCGAATTGCCTCTCAAGCACCTCTACCACCTAGTGGAGGTGTGCGGGCACGCCACCTGGGAATGTCTGATCAAGAATCTGGAGATGTCTCGGCGCTGGGAGGGTTGAATCAATGACAGAGAAGCAGAAATCGGAGATTTGGGATCGCATTGCCCAAATCCTCAACATCCTGGACGCGGCGCGTGACAATGCCGAGTTGTGGATTGAACTCGGCAAAGTAGCGCAATGCCAGGATTGGCGGGATCGTTTGCGCGAGATACAACTTGAAATAACCGGTCGCTAAGCCCGGTTATTTCACGCTTTCTTTGAAGGAAGGCTCTAAACAAGCCGACCGGTAATGGACCAGAAGGTTTGTAATCTTAAACTACTTTTGTCATGGCACTTGCGCGCCGATTATATTATATGGGTGCCGCAACAGATTATTTAATCTTTTGTGCTGTACAAAGATTGTACAGCAAATGTCAATTTCTTGCTGTACAATAATTGTACAGCAAATGTCAATTTCTTGCTGTACAATTATTGTACAGCAAATGTCAAATGTATGTGACAAAATTTGTCAGTCAAAATGCTCAAAGTGACAAATTTTGTCACATGCAATAATGGCTATTTCCACTTACCAAAAAGGATTCTACCACAAAGATTCTAGATACAAATGACTATTTCATGTGACAAAATTTGTCACTCAAAATGCCCATTTCTATAGGTGACAAAATTTGTCACTTAGGCTATTTCATGTGACAAAATTTGTCACTTAAAAAGCTATTTGCTTGCTGTACAATAATTGTACAGCAAATGTCAATTTCTTGCTGTACAATTATTGT
>CALKWP010000110.1 GCA_938004075.1 uncultured Methanomassiliicoccales archaeon | reverse complement strand
ACCACCGAGATCTACACTCTTTCCCTACACGACGCTCTTCCGATCTTGAAAATAACAGAGAGCGCTGAAAAGGAAGCCCGAAGGATGATTGACAAGCGGGATTTCGAGGCGCTTCGCCAGATGCTCGGAGATGCTTCAGCAAATGATGAGGCCACTTCAAGATTGATCGAGCTTGTGAGCCTTGCTGGTTCAGAGGCAAATCGCAGGGCAAGAGAGCAAGCCGGCTCAAGTGACAGCTTCCGCTATCTGGCTGACCTTCTTGACCGCCTGAAGGCCTACGGATTCGAAAACTGCCAGCTCGATTTTGGCGTCGCCCGCGGTCTCGATTATTACACCGGCATGGTCTTCGAGATAGACGCGCCCAGCCTCGGCGCGGAGAAGCAGATTTGCGGCGGCGGCGCGTACACGCTCGCCGACCTGTTCGGCGGCCAGGAGGTCAATTCCACCGGGTACGCGTTCGGGTTTGACAGGGTGATGCTGGCCCTTGAGAATTCCGGTGTGGAGGTTCCATGCCGCGGGCTTGAGGTTTACATATTACCCATTGGCGACAGGGCAAAATCCACGGCGCTCGGAATCCTGAGCGAGTTCCGTGGTGCCGGCTTGAGCGCCGACATGGACCTCATGGGCCGGAGTATCTCCAAGGCCATGAAGTACGCGGACACCGTTGGCGCTGCCAAGGTAATAATAATCGGCGAGAAGGAGTTGGCACTCAAGTCCGCCACAATCAGGGACATGAAAACCGGAGTCCAATCCCAGATGCCCATATCGGACATCCTTAGGGCGTTCATGAAGGTTGATGCCTAGAGCCAGCCCTTTATTACCTGTGTTTTTCCTCTCCAAGGACTATCTTTAAATATTTTCGAAACATGCCGCGATTCATGGACGCAGCAATGAAGAAGAAATTGGAAAAACTGACCATGAAGGAAATTCTGGGATACGCCATTCACTCCGAGGACGTAGCCAGCACTTATTACTGGACCCTTGCCAAGGTTTTCGATCCCAATGATCTGGTGAAGGCCAAGTTCCTGGCTCTGTCCAACGATGAAAAGCTTCACAAGCAGGCGCTGCTGAACCTTCACAAGACCAAATTCGGAAACGAGAAATACGTCATCCCGAAGGGCCTGCCCCCGTTCGAGAGCGTTGCCGAGGTCAAGACAATGGACAGCTTCATGGAGGCCCTGGAGGCCGGAATGCAGAACGAACGCAACGCCCATGACATCTACATGTTCCTGGCCAAGGCCAATCCCGAGAACCGCAAGCTCTTCAAGTACCTCGCCAAGACCGAGATGGGTCATTACGCAGCATTGAAGCAGGACTACCAGTTCTTCAACAGCGAGTTCAAGGAAGACACGGGCGCCAAGATCAGCAAGATATACGCCGAGTCCCTGTTCAGGTCACTGGATATCGAGAAGTAATCTTCATACCGCAGGTGATACCTTGAGCAAGCCCAGATTCCTGGTCATGGGTGCCGGCATGATGGGCCGGGCTGTGGCATTCGATATTGTGCAGAGTCATGGCAGGGATTCCATCTCTGTCATTGACGCCAATAAAGCGGCATGCGATTCCCTGAGGGACTGGCTTGGCATAGATGTTCAATGCCTGGATGCCAAAAATTCATCAATAGACGGCATGATAAAAGAATCCGATGCCGTGATTGTCGCACTTCCATACGGTTTCAATCTCGGTTTCATGAAACGCTCCATAGCTGGCGGCGCCCATTTCTGCGACCTGGGCGGGAATGATGACGTTGTCTCTGCGCAACTGGCCCTTGATGCTGATGCGAAGAAAGCGGGTGTGCTCTGTGTGCCTGATTGCGGGCTCGCGCCTGGCATGGCCGGCATCCTGGGCGCCCATCTTGCCAGGCAATTCGATTCCGTTGACGAGCTCACAATGCGCGTCGGCGGATTGCCCCAGCATCCTGTTCCGCCTCTCAATTACCAGCTTGTCTTCTCAGTCGGCGGGCTAATCAATGAGTACAAGGAGAAATGCAAAGTCCTCAGGGACGGCCAGATAACACTGGTAGACCCCATGGATGAAGTTGAAGATCTTGAATTCGAGGGCATCGGAAAGCTGGAAGCTTTCACCACGTCCGGCGGCGCAGCCTGGCTGCCAGAGATTTTCCAGGGCAAGATAAACAAGCTGGATTACAAGACAATACGGTACCCTGGGCATGCCGTGATAATCCGCTCAATTCTGAAGCTGGGGCTTGCTGATGAGAATGAACTCGCTCCTGGCATCACCCCTAGGAAGGTACTCGAAACCCAGATGGCCAAGAACCTCATGGGCAGTGACGAGGACCTGGTATTGGTTAGGGTGACCACAACCGGCACGGTTGGCGGGAAGAAGGCCACAAGAAACCTGGACATCATAGATATGTATGACCGCAAGAACAACATCACGGCCATGATGCGAACGACCGCATATCCGACCAGCATTATCTCCCAGATGATTGTGGATGGCCGCATAAAGGAGCGCGGCGTTATGACGCCAGAGATGTGCGTGCCCGGTGACGCGTTGATCCAGGAAATGGCCAAGCGCGATATAGTCACTCGCAGTTATTGATTATTCGCCGATCATCTGCACAATAATCTTTCTGTTCCTGGGCTTCACATCAAGCTCGATGAAGACAATCTGCTGCCATGTGCCGAGCACCGGCTGGCAGTTCCTGAATGGTATTGTGATTCCCGGGCCCATCAATGCGGCCTTGACATGGGAATGCCCGTTCCCGTCGTTCCATCTTATGTGATGCCGGTACTCCCCGGCCTTGGGAGCTAGTCTCTCCAGAGCCGCCGGAACATCCTCAATAAGGCCTGGCTCGAATTCCATTGTTGTAATTGCGCCAGTGGAGCCGCCGACGAATATGCATACAAGCCCGTCCTTCAGCCCGGATTTCAGGAGTATCTCCTCTACATCCAGTGTAATATTGATTATCTGGTTCTCTTCTGTTGTGTTTATCTCAATCTCGCCGCCCAATACTGCCATCATCTCACCTCTCAATCTCGCTCAGCGCCACCTTTTCAAGCACCAATTCCTGTATGCATGGCACGCCGAATGTCTCTATCTCTATATCAGTTATCCCGAATATGGAAAAATCCTTGCAGTCATGCTCCAGAACGGAATCATCCCGCTCAAGGCCAAGCTCGCCAAGAATCTCTTTCTCGTCAATATCGCCTATGAGGACCAGAGCCATCTCCTCGATGCTGTCATGCATGCCCATCTTTTTCAGGGCCAGGCTGGTCTGCCTTTCTGCAGCCGCGTAGAGAAGGATCTCCATGCCCAGCGTCTTGGCCATGGCGGTTCCAGCAGAGAAAGACCTCTCTGCCTTCTCTACTGCGGATGCCAGATGTTCGATACCGAACACCCGGTCGGCTCTCAGAAGCTGGATTGTGGCCTTGTGCCGTTTCTCCAGGGCGGACACGCTGGCAAGGAACCCGTCCAGGTTCGGAATGCTGCCTCTGGCGCCCACGGCTTTCATTTGTGTCCTCATCTATGGTGGATGTATGATTTGCGGTATAATAATTTAGCTGTTCATTGGTTTTCTGATGATTTCGCAATACGTATATATGCCCCCGCGTTTTCCCGAAAATATGAAGAAAGCCCCCGAGCAACCTTACGGCGTGAGTCCGAAGAACTACCCGGAGTTCATGGCCAGATGCAGCGAGCATATGGTCAGGAAAGGCAAGGACATGGCCGGGTATTTTCTCCAGCCAGCGGACCCGGAAGCCGTGATTTACGAGGTATATGAAGCGGATTGCGCGGGCAACACATGCACCGCCCTCACCATTCTGAAACCAGGCAAGGTCGGCAATGAATATTTCATGACCAAGGGCCATTTCCATGAGGATGCGGAGTCAGGGGAGACATACGTCTGCCTGAAGGGAAAAGGCATGGTAATAATGCAGACCAGGGACGGTGCAACTGATGAGATAATCCTGGAGCCAGGGACAGTGGCATGCATCCCGCCGGGATGGGCCCACAGGACCATCAATATCGGCAAGGGTGAATTCATCATGATGGCGGTGTTTCCGGCAAATTCAGGGCATGACTACGTGTCGATTCAGGAGAGGGGTTTCATCAAGAGGGTCGTGGAAGAGAGCGGGCAAACGAAAATTATCTAAAGCGGGCCGTATTTGGTGGCCCATTCAACGCAGTCCCGTGGTGTAGCGGTTATCATATGGGCCTTTGGAGCCTGTGACACCGGTTCGAATCCGGTCGGGACTACTTTCTTTTTCGTTTTGGTTCAAATGATACGGAGAAAAAGAAAGCGCGACTAATACGCATATTGCATTTACAAGCAGAGTATTAGTCAGCGCCGGCGAACTAGCGATTATCGGCATCTTATTGCGTAGTCTGTTCGCCGATAATAGCATTAGAAATTCACTGGAGCGATTCTTCTAACTTCATGCGTATTAGTCTTCCCTCGGTCTACCGCAAATAATATGCCAGTAATGAAGACCTCGGGCGCGCAAGCAGCGCCGCCAAACTAGCGACTGCCATCATTTTTTACAAAGTCTGTTTGACGATGTGAACATTATGTGAAAAAATATGATTCGAACCGCCGTCTGGCCCTTTGAATTTGGTGAGGCCAATACCCAACCCTCACAGGTTGGGCGTGAAGGGATTCATGGAATTGGTGTTTGTCAAATTCATCGAAGTTCAAAACTTCCATGTAAAGACCCCGCCCTAACAGACGAGGCATGATCTGGTTAGCTGGTACCTAAAAAATCCCCGCCCGCTCCGCCACCTCGTCCCAGGTCGGCAGCCTGCCCACCGGCCCCATAGTCTCTATGGCAAAGCTGGCAGCGCTCGCGCCCAGGGTTCCGCAAGCCTCCAGGTCCATTCCGCGGCTCAGGCCGGCATAGAACCCTGCGCGGTACGCGTCTCCGGCACCCGTGGGGTCAAGAATCTTTTTCGGCTTGATGGCTGGTATCTGGCTGGCTCCGGACGGCGTGATTATCTCGCTGCCGTCCTTTCCCTTGGTGACTATCAAGATTCCGACTTTCTCCAGCATCTTCTCCTTCTTCTTGATGCCCAGATATTTCATGGCGATATTCAGCTCATGCTGGTTCACGAACAGCAAATCCGACATGACCAGCAATTCCTGGAACTCTTTCGGGGAATAGACATACCGTAATTCCTGGGCCGGGTCGAAGTGTATCCTCCTGCCGAGTTTCTTCGCGGCCTTCATGACCTTGCGGTAATATCCCGGCTGGCCGGTGCCGATGTGGATTATCTCGCTTGATTCGATTGTGTGCATTGCCACCGGGAATTCCTTCATTTTCAGCATGGGCCCCTGGTCCAGTATGCAAATCTGGTTGCAATCCGGGTCAGTGAGAATCCGGCATGTGGGTGTGAGGTAGCCGTCCATCTTCGCCAGGTCGTAAGTGTCCACATTGGCCTTGAAGAGCGCGTCATCGAAGTCCTTGGGGAAATCCTTTCCAACGAATGAAGCGAGTGCGGTTCTCACTCCCATGGAGGACGCCAGCATTGCGATGTTGGAACCGGTCCCGCCGAAGTATCTCTTCACTTCCGATACCTGGGTGGATGTGTTCGCTTTCGGAAGCTCGTCCACGTTCATTATGTAATCAATGTTGACATGCCCGAATATTCCGACAAAATTATGTGTCTGGCTCATGTCCCTTCCTTCCAGTCGCAGAGGTATGCCTTCTGGGCTTCCGAGAGCGAGTCTATGGTCACTCCCATCGCCTTGAGCTTCAGCCTGGCCACAAACTCGTCCATCTCTGCCGGGACATCATATACCTTGTTCTCCAGCTCCTTCCTGTGAGTCACAACTCTCTCGGCGCATCCGGCCTGGATTGCGAAGCTCATGTCCATTATCTCGACAGGGTGGCCCTGCCCAACCGCCAGATTCACCAGGCGGCCCTCTCCTAGAAGGTAGACCATCTTTCCATTCTTCAGGCTGTATTCCTCGACATACTCGCGGACGCGGCGC
This sequence comes from uncultured Methanomassiliicoccales archaeon, assembly GCA_938004075.1. Taxonomy (GTDB): domain Archaea; phylum Thermoplasmatota; class Thermoplasmata; order SG8-5; family SG8-5; genus UBA147. Next base: position 2,926 of record CALKWP010000110.1, on the reverse strand, counting down.
TTTCCCTGGGCCCAGTCATCCAGCCCGGTCTTGCATATCTCGTTGTCGAAGTGCCCGGAATTCGCCAGCACGCAGCCGTCCTTGATGTCCTCCAGGTGCTCCCTGGTCACTATGTCCTTGCAACCGGTTACAGAGACGATGATGTCCGCCTCTTTTACCGCTTGAGCCATTGGCATGACCCTGAACCCGTCCATCCTGGCTTCCACTGCTTTGACGGGGTCTATCTCCGTGACGATGACATTCGCTCCCATGCCCTGTGCCCTGGCTGCAATTCCGCGGCCGCACCATCCGTAGCCCGCCACGACGAAGACCCTCCCAGCAATGGTGAGATTGGTTGCAGTGAGAATTCCATCAAAAGTTGACTGGCCGGTGCCGTATCGGTTATCGAAGAGATGCTTCATCTTTGCGTTGTTGACTGCGAAAACAGGGTACTCCAGCTTGCCTTCGGCTTCCATGGCCTTGAGCCTGATGATTCCTGTTGTGGTCTCCTCATTGCCGCCTATCACATTGGGCAGCAGCTCCCTGTGCTTGGTGTGCAGCAGAAAGAGGAGGTCGCCGCCATCATCAATAGTGACTTGCGGCTTAAGCGCCAGGACAGCTTCCAGGTTGCCGTAATACTCATCTCTCGACTCGCCCTTCTTCGCATGGGTCTCCAGACCGTATTCCTCGTTGAGAGCCAGTGCGACCGAGTCATCCGTCGAAAGAGGATTGCAGCTTGCAAGCCTGACTTTCGCCCCCGCGTCCTGCAATGTCAATGCCAGTATCCCGGTCTTTGCCTCGACATGAAGCGCCATGCCGATGGTCTTTCCCTCCAGCGAGCCGTTGTCTTTTATGTCATGGCCCATCTGCCGCAGCACGTCCATGTGGGTCCTGGCCCATTCGAGCCTGTCAATGCCCTTTCTTAGCAATTGCTGGTCAGTCAATCAAACACCATGAGAGCATCTGCTCATGAGATAAATATGTTGTTGGAAGCGGCATCAATCCTGAATGCCCTCAACTGCCTGAACCCAGCGTCCCTTCAGTTCCCGAAGGACTTCCTCGTCCATCTGTTCCTCGAGCAATGCGTCAGTCAGGTAATCCACCAGCGCCCTGACCCCGTCCTTCTTGGGATTGTTGTGGTCAAGCCCGGCTCTGGCCACTTCTTCGCGGATGATCCTGCCGGCAGTCTGCATGTTTCCGAACGCTTCCGAGAATTCGAAGATTACCTGGTCCAGGACCTCGATGGTGGTTTTCCTCTCGCCAACATTGGCCAGGCCCTTGATTATGATGTCCTGGATGCGGGTGTAGAACGGATCTTCTGCCCTGTCGAAGTAGAAAAGGAGGTGAGCCATGGACATGAATGCATCATCCACCTTCTCGCCGGTCATGGCGCTTGTCATGAACCAGGTGTTCAGATGCGGCGGAATGTACTGCTTCATCCCGTGGTTGTACCTCTTCTCCAGGTCCTCCATGGTCTCCAGGGCGTTGGAAAGGGTGTCAGAGTCAGCCAGGTCAACCTTGTTTCCCAGGAATATGAAAGGAAGCTTTACCGTGCCGACAGTTCTGAGAATCAGGGGTATCCAGTACTTCTCGAGGTTCGCCAGGGTCTCCGGGCGCGTGATGTCCGCGACGATGATAACCCCCTGTGCGCCGACAATCTGGCGCGCCTGGGTTGACATGTAACCTTCCCTGCCGAGCATGTCCCAGATCATGAGATTTACTTCGGTCTCCTGGCCCTCGAAATTGATGTTGAGGACCTTCTTGCTGACCTTGGTGCCAATCGTGGAGATGTAGCTATCCGAGAACTCATCGTGAACGAACCGCCTTATCAGACTCGTCTTTCCGACCGCTGATTCACCCAGAAGCACAATCTTCTTCACAGTTTTCTTGACCATCTTGTAACCCCGGAACGAAATCCGCAAATGGCAATATAATGGTTTCTGTGAATTTGGCAAAAACATTAATACCACCCTTTAGAATACGACAGGTGATGAGCAACTGGTACTACCCTCAGCCGCCGCCACAGGAAATTCCCAAGACCATATTTGACGATATAGAACAGATCAAGGCAGCGGTCGGCCGTTACTTTCCCATCTACAACACTCAGGTCCACTTCGACACCGTATCAATGTACTGCACGGTGGACACAAACACGCTGGATACGAATTTTGAGAGCCTGAGAAGGGACCTCAAGGGAATGGCTTACATCCCGCTCATCACCAGTGAGAAGGGAGAGCACATAGTCCACGTTGTGAGAAGGCCGCCGGAGAAGTTCAGGGGACCTTGGTTGAATCTGATTCTCCTCGTGGCGACAATAGCCAGTACCATACTGGCCGGTTCAGCCCTATGGAGCGCGGTTTTCAACTCGGGCAGCGCCTTTGCCGCCGAAAACCTTTGGAACGGAGCGCTGTATTTTGCTTTTCCCCTCATGCTCATCCTCAGCGTCCATGAGATGGCGCATTACTTCGCGGCAAAAAGCCATGGCGTAGCCGCGTCCTTGCCTTTCTTCATACCGGCGCCTTTCATCCTTGGGACGTTCGGGGCCTTCATATCAATCAGGGAGCCGATACCCAGCAAGAAGGCTCTGATAGATATCGGATTCGCGGGCCCCATCGCCGGGTTCCTGGTGGCCATACCGGTTCTGTGCATCGGATTGATTCTATCGGGCGACATGTCCGGGCCAGTTTCTGGCGACACCATCCAGGGCGGCACCATGCTTATCGGAACATCGCTGCTTTTCGAGGCGTTCATGGCCATGTTCGGACTATCTGGCGGTGGAATTCATCCACTGGCATTTGCCGGTTGGGTGGGATTCTTCGTCACCGCGCTCAACCTACTTCCCGTGGGCCAGCTGGATGGCGGCCACATCGCCAGGGCAGTGCTGGGAGAGAAGTCCAGATGGGCCGGCTACGGGGCGATAGGCGCGATGCTGCTGCTCGGTCTCGCC
>CALKWP010000109.1 GCA_938004075.1 uncultured Methanomassiliicoccales archaeon | reverse complement strand
CCACCGAGATCTACACTCTTTCCCTACACGACGCTCTTCCGATCTCCGTTCCGATAAACCACGATTTCACATTCCAGGAAGCGGATGCGACCCCGGTGGGGCCGTACTTCAGCCATTCGATCGATAAGACCGCCTCATCGTCCTGGCAGAACGTCACCTTCCCATTCAGGATAGTGAACAACGGGAACATGCCCCTTGACCTGCGGTTCGTTGTTGCCGCAAACTCGTCTGACAATGCCACAACCAACAGCACTGCCTGGCTTACCCGGAATGGCGATGCCAACTTAACCAGAAATCCGTACTTCAACACAACCCTACAGATAGGAGAATCAATCCTCATGAGTCTCCATCTCACGGTTGGCGCAACAACCAACACAACCTCCATTGTGGTTGATGTTTCAGAAATGGCATATGACTGGGAATCCGGAACCCTGGCTACCGACAACCGCACCCCGCACGGGATGCGGATGCGCGTCAATTTCAGGTAACGTGATAGATTGATATAGTGAACTTCCAGCCCTGACAAACGCCAATTATTAAGGGACTGGTAGTTTCCTGAAAATGCAGAAATTGCGGGTCAGGGACCTGTGCACCCTGACCGGGTACATCCCTTCAAGCTGGAAACCTTCCGCCAGGGTAACATGATTTTCTCCAGGCAGCGCGATTGCCAGCTTCCCCCCCGGCTTCAGCATCTCATGGCATGACTTGAACGCCCTCTGATACAATGACCCGATCGGCTCCTTTGCGGTGCTGGCCGACCGCCCGTAGGGCGGGTCCGTGGCGATAGCGTCCACACCCGCGCCCTGCTCCGGCCAAGCAGAGATGTCAATCTGCCTGATGTCATGGTTGGCAACTCCGTAATGCTCCAGGTTCATGATTGTGCCGCTGACCATCCTTGCATCCATGTCTCCGCCCAGGACCTTGCAGCCCATGAGTCCCGCCTCAAGGAGTATCCCACCGGTGCCGCAGAACGGGTCGAGGAGCGTTTCGCCAGCATTGATTCCGGTAAGATTCCCCATCGCCCGGGCAAGCTTGGGGTGCAGCGATATCGGGTGCCTGAACGGCCTGTTATCCGCCTTTCTGGATTCCAATCCCTGGCGATCGGTCTCGCCAAGCAGAATTCCCGCATGAAGCCGCTTTGACATGAGCACTCTCAGCTCCACGTCCGGGTTATCCAAATCAACGGCATGCCTGGCTGAAAGTATCTCGCCCGCTTTCCTGGTAATCCCCATGCTCGTGCCGGAATCATGAATGTCTCCTAGACGGACCACTCTAACCCTGAATGATTTCCCAGGCAGGGCAAGCCCGTGCAATTCATTCACCAGCTCATCTGTCTCGCATGAGAAAATGTGCTGGCTGATGGACCATGCCAGCGAAAGCCTTTTCACCAACACATCCTCAGAAACATCGCTGGCCATCAGCAGCGCCCTCCCGTCAATTGTGACAGCCCCATCGGATGCACCGCCCAGGGCCATTACCTCTGCCACTGCCAGCTTCTCGCATTCGCCGGAAAGTTCCACCAGGTATCTCATTGCCCTTGTAATGCGCTTTGGGATTTTAGATTATCGTACCCGAATTCTGCATCTTGTGCTGTGATCCGGTCATCTCATCGACGGCTTCATTCACAATGGTGATATTGACGCCGTCCAGAATCACCTCGATGCCGCATTTGGGACATGATTTCCCGAGAAGATGCCCGTCGCCGTTGCCGCCCTTCATCACAATCCTTGCGGAACCGCAGTTCGGGCAATCAAGAATCACTTCCAGATGCCGCCGCTCCAGCCTCTCCATGCTGAATTTCATTATCCTGCCCATACCCTGCCTCCTCGGCCCGGCGCTTTGCGGACCACTGAGGTTGATATAGTTTTTCAGAATATTTATAATCTTTGTCCGTGCAAGCATCGTTCCGGAGAAAAGCAAATCCTTAAATCGCACCTCGGTTTTCCGAGGGTATGGTTTCCAAATCAGACATCATGAAGATTCTTTCGGGCTACGACCAGAAGAGCATAACCATCGCAACGGTATGCTCCCACAGCTCGCTTCAGATTTTTGCCGGCGCAAAGAAGGAAGGATTCAAGACCCTGGGCATCGCTATCGGCAAGGCCCCGAAATTTTACGATGCTTTTCCCCTGGCCAAGCCTGACGAGTTCTTCGTCGTCGAGAAGTACGAGGACATAATCGCAAGGGCAGGCGAGCTTGCAAAGAAGAACGTCATACTAATCCCACACGGCTCATTCGTGGAATATCTGGGCGCAAAACGATTCGCCGACATCCCGCTGCCGACGTTCGGCAACCGCGCAGTGCTGGAATGGGAATCCGACCGGGACATCGAACGTGACTGGCTCACTTCTGCGGGCTGCAAGATGCCCGACCTGATAAAGGACCCCAGGGACATTGACCGGCCGGTGCTCGTGAAGTACCACGGCGCCAAGGGCGGAAGGGGCTTCTTCATAGCGAAGGACTACAAGGATTTCAAGATGGGAATCGACCTAACCCAGAAATTCAATATACAAGAATATATATTGGGAACAAGATATTATTTGCATTACTTCTATTCCCCCATTAAAAAGGATGGCTACAAGCTGTCCAAGGGCACTCTGGAGCTCATGGGCATGGACCGCCGCGACGAAACAAACATAGACGAGATGTACAAGCTCGGCGCCCAGGAGGAGCTGAAGCGCCTTGACATAATTCCGAGTTTTGTGGTCACCGGCAACATCCCCCTGGTCATCAGGGAATCGCTTCTTCCCAAGGTCTTCGAGATGGGAGAGCGGGTTGTCGAGCGCTCCATCGAGCTCTTCGGCGGGATGATCGGACCGTTCTGCCTGGAGACCATCGTCAACGACAAGCTGGAGTTCTACGTGTTCGAGATATCCGGCAGGATAGTCGCGGGAACCAACGTCAACATACCCAGCTCTCCGTATTCGGAGATGATCGAACCCGATATGACCACCGGCCGCCGCATCGCCAGAGAAATCAAGGAAGCCATCAGCGCCGGAAAACTGGAAGAGATTGTGAGTTAAGGCCTACGCGCTCATCATTCCCCAGATGAACCACAGCATCAACAGGACCAATCCCGCTGCTATGAGAAATCCCCCGAGCTTCCCGCCCCGGGAGTATGGCACTTCTGACCTCACGGCCGAACCTGAGTAGTATGTTGGCACCAACCCGCTTCCGCCGTAAACCGGGACGTTCGGCCTCCTGCCTCTTGTCTGTTTATCTCCTGCCATGTAATCAATTACGCGTCATGGGCATAAAAATCTTTCGTGGGAAACTCCGGCTCTGGGGCCGGGTTGAGTGCCGATGCCAACTCCTCCCCGCCCTTACAGGCGAGGCTTCTGAAAGGATGAAAAACTGAATCGGTCAACAGGCCAGATTCAACCAATCTGGCCCACGACCCCGTCCTTACAGACGGGGCATGTTGATTGGTTTGAGAGTATACGCTACGCTAAGCTTGAGGCTCGTTTGGGAAAGTAGTGGTGAGCTACTTTCCCATATCTCCCCAGACCTCTGCGAAGCGGTCGACAACGACATCCAGGAAGCTGGCCTTATATGTGAGAATGACCCGTGCCGTGTTATCCGGGTCCAGGACGCGATAATTCGTTGTGCGCCCGTCCTTCTCGCTCCCTACGATGTTCGCCTCTGTCAACTTCTTCATGTGAAACGAAAGCGTTGATTTGGATATCTTGAACTGCGCCAGCACATCCTGGAAGCTGGCATTCTCATTGAGCATCAGAAAAATGACAATTCGGCGGGGAATCTCCTGCCTGAGCAGCCCCACGGTAATCTTGTCGCCCCAGCTGAATCCTTCCCTGATGAAATAACGTTTGCGGTTACCTTCCCTCTCCACCATCAGTATCTCTTTCTTCTCCAGGTAACTGAGATTGTACTCCAGGACGCCCACCGCGAGCCCGAGCTCCTTCTCCATCTCCCGGAGGTACATTCCGGGGTATTTCAGGAGCAGCTGGTATATTCTCCTGCGGTTCTCAAGTTCCAGGACGTCCTCTTCCATCGGGCACCTTTACTTCTTGACAACGCTCAGATACAGGAACGCCAGTATGGCGAAATCCACCATTATCATGAGCACCGATGCGTTAAAAATCTTGCCGATGCTTGCGATGAAAAGTCCCAGGATGAGAAGCAATCCCTTGACCAGGAACATCCCGAACGCAGCGCTCACCAGGAGCAACCTTCTGCTCCCTATCCGCTTGTATGTCACCGCCGATATCACGAACAGTATCAGCGAGAAACCCAGCAGTGCCACACTGAAGAATAACTCCAAATTGTCCATAAGGCCACCGCTCGTGTATCCGCTTGATATTCCTAATACTTTCGGATACCTTCCGGGGAATTATTTATAGGGTGAGAAACTGATATCCATTCGACATGGCTCATGCTGACCTATCCCAGCTCCGCGCAAAGGAATCGGAATTCTCCGAGATGAACGGCCAGGTAGCAGGCGGCAGCATGGCAGCGCTATGTTCAGTGTGCAAGGGCTCAAGGCTTCTCTGCGGCAAGGACCGGTGCCCCGTTGTCACGCGGTACCATGCGCATCTGAAGGCCAGCGTGCGATTCTCAGAGAATATTGCTGGTTCATCGCCCCCCAGCGTGTTCGTCGGCCGCGCGGGTTACCCCAAGGTCTATGTCGGCCCCATGGTGCCGCCTGTGATGGGAGATACCTCCATAATGGACATGCCCGAGCTCTGGGTCGGCAAATCCATCGATGATATCCTGGGCTATCGCATGAACCTGATCCGCGGGATGACAGCTGTTGACATCCATAACGTAGAGAACGGCGGTAGGTTGGTGGACCGGACCAGGGAGCTGGCAATGGGTCACGGCACCGCTGACACGGAGGCGGAATTCCATCGCAAGCCGATGGGGAGATTGACATTTGACGATAACACTCAGCCTTTCGGGCCATCAGCGCCTCTCAAAACCTTCGACATCAACAGCATCAAGATAGACCAGCGCATCGATAAGGCGTATTCCGACACTGACCTGAAAGCGGCGGAAGCAGTCATCAACCTGTATGGCAACGGGATCATGCTTTCCAGGCTCCAGAGGGCTTTCAGCGTCGGCGCTTTTGGCATAGGCCAGAACCGGAAATTCGTTCCCACCAGGTGGAGCATCACCGCCATTGACGATACCCTGGGAAAGAACCTCCTTCTGAGAACAAGGGACGCTCCCATAATCACGGATTTCGAGGTATATGAAACCGAGAGTCTGGACAACCGATGGGCAGTCCTCATGATGCCCTGCACTTGGAGGTACGAGCTAATCGAGGCATGGTATCCGCGCAGCGTCTGGAACCCCTACGGCCAGGGCATTGAAATCATTTCAGACTGGGAATTCTACAAGCCCCGCACCACATACGCGAGGATCGGCGGCTGCTATTACTCGGCCAGACTGGCGGTGAATGAGAATCTAACTGCCCGCAACCGGCAGGCCGGAGTGGTCATATTCAGGGAGGCGCATGCCGGATACATCATGCCAGTGGGCGTCTGGAATGTGCGGGAAAACGTTCGGGACGCGGTCAAGAAAGTGCCGAAGCGATTCGCAACTCTCTCCGAAGCACTGGCTTACATCCAGACAAAGATGGATATACCAATGACAAGATGGATAAGGACCAGCGGAATACTGAAAGACATGCTCTACCAGCGCAGGATAGAGGATTTCCTGGGAGGGAGGGCAGAACCGGATACGGAGGCGCGGGATGAAGGTCACGGAAGTGAAGGCCAGCACAGCATGCAGCCCATCTAAATTACCCGGTCTGGATTGGGCTCTGAACCCGTATCGGGGGTGCCAGCACGCTTGCGTTTACTGTTATTCCGCGGACATCCTGAGAATGAAATCCAATGGCTGGGGGGATTTCGTGGAAATCAAGAAGAATCTGCCCGTTCTCATATCCAGGGAAAGGAAGAAAATAAAGGGAGTCATCGGCCTGGGAACTGTCACCGACACCTATCAGCCGGCAGAGGATGACTTCATGATATCGAGATTCTGCCTTGAGCAACTGGCCCTTGGCAATTCAAGAGTGTGCATCCAGACGAAATCCGACCTGGTGACCAGGGACATAGACCTGCTCTCGAGGATGAATGACCCGGAAGTGGGAATCACCATCACAACCATGAATCCAGAAACCGCGAAGAAGCTGGAGCCGGGCGCGCCGGCGCCCGAATTGCGCATGGCCGCAGTGAAAAAGCTTGCAGCCTCCGGAATTCGCACCTGGGTCTTCCTGGGGCCGATATTGCCCGGCATCAACGACTCATACGAGTCCCTGGGCCAGGTGATCCGTGAAGCCAAGAAGGCGGGTGCCGAAAAGATAATCCACGACCACCTCAGGCTGAAGCCCCTTCTCCAGGACAGGATTATGAAGGTGTTCGGGTACGAAATCGCCCATGCCATCATCAGGGACTGCACTGAAAGGGAATGGCGCGAGAGGGTCACAATAGATGTGGAGATACTGGCCGAGGAAACCGGCATCAAGGTTGAGAAGGCCTTCTGATTTCCTTGCCTTCCGATGGCAACCGTTATATAATTCTCGATAATACAAGCCCTCCTGCCACATCAAATCAGCTCCCGTAGTGTAGTTCTGAAGGTCGGAACGACCGAGGAATGTCACTATGGGAAAAAAACATCAAGTCAGCTCCCGTAGTGTAGTTCTGATGGCCTTAGAGGCCGAGGGACGAACTATGGGAAAGAAACATCAAGTCAGCTCCCGTAGTGTAGTGGCCAATCATGAAGCCCTCTCGAGGCTTCGACGCGGATTCAAATTCCGCCGGGAGCATATTTTTTATTAATTTCATGTTAAAAATCGATGCTCCCATCGTCTCTCGGGTGAATGTTGGTTTGTTGATGAAAGCTACATCCTCCATCCCGCCGGGAGCATCTTTATTCATACATGTTTGAACTCAAAGAAAACAGAGCGGACCTGATGGGATTCGAACCCATGACATCTGGCTTAGAAGGCCAGCGCTCAATCCTGGCTAAGCTACAGGTCCACTGTGATTCGGCCAATTTAATTCGGTGAATGGGTGCTTGGATATTAATGCTTCGCGAAGTGTGAGGATTCCCGATTAAGTACCAGATGGAAAATATAGAAAGTAAGGCCAGACATTTCTGCCTGGCCTATTGTTTGTGCCTACGGTTGCGTTTCAGTCAGGTCCAGCAGTATCGGCATGCCGTTCTCGGACGGCAGCAGGATGTACTGGATGTTGGAATCCGGGTCAGTCAGCGCCTGTATGTACAGCCATTGGAGGTAGTTGTTGACCATGTCGCTCTGGTTGCTCGAGCCATCGGTTGTGTTGAACCGCTCCATGACTATCTGGATGGCTTCCTCCCTGGCGTTTGCCTCGATGATTGTGACATTGTACTGCGCCTCGGCGTTGACCACTGCAGATCGGAAGAGCACACGTCTGAACTCCAGTCACGAATCACCATCTC
>CALKWP010000108.1 GCA_938004075.1 uncultured Methanomassiliicoccales archaeon | reverse complement strand
AAAAGGCGATTGCACCTGAACGTAAAAGTACGTATGGTTTGAGTGCATATGTTTCAAGATGTCCGGTGCAAGACGGTGTATCGTTAAGCTAAACAAAACCTCTTTAACATCTTTCACCATGGCATCGCCGTCATGAACGCGCGCACGCTCATCGACATTGCCGTTTCCCTGGCCATCCTAGCACCCGTGATGCAGGCCCAGTCAATAGTTGAGCCAAGATTCGTCAACCGGATGCTGGGGGACTTCGAGACTCCATCGATAGCGCCGGGCGGCTCAGGCATATTCAGGTTCTCGGTGAATAACCCGGACGCCATCAACATCACCTTGCCGATGGAGAATGTCAGCATCTCAATATCAATCTACCATTACGCCACATTGGAGGAATCCATCCCGGTGTCTGAGATAGACCACCCGCCGGTCATCGCCGAATCCGGCGGAACTGCGCTGGTTGTGGATTGCGGCACCATTTTACCCGGAGGGAAGTACCCTGTCGAATTCAACATTGACACGGTGAAGAAAACGCCGCATGGCTCATACTTCTCCCAGAGCAGTTACTTTGTAAGGTTCATGCTGGATTTCAGTTATCTAGGACAGAATCACACAATGGCCTCCAGGGGGCATTTCACGGATGAGCAGTGGGAATTGCTGAAGCAGGGCTCCGGAGCAGGGCAGATTAACCAGACATACCTGGCCGAGCTGGGCTTTGATGGCATAATTCCTGATTCAGCTTTCTCGCTGCGGCTGCCGATACCGAAATGGCCGTTCTTCGTCCTGGTTGGCCTGACCGTCCTCAGCGGCATGATGGCCATATCCTACCACGTTCTGGACAACCCGGGTAAATATCCAAAGGCGGAGGTTAAGTTGTTACGGCTCAGCGGCCGCATCAGCATCTGGAAAATATCCCTGCTGGATAAGTTGAGGATAAAAAGAAAAATACCCTGAAATTTATCAATTCAGAAAGATATAAATAGTCTCATGCGATTGTGGAATCAAGGTGAACATTGCTCGACATGAACGTTATGCTGTACGATTTTCTTCCGAAGATACTGCTGTCCATATTCTGCGGCAGCCTCATTGGCCTGGAAAGGGAGCTGAAGGAGAAGCCGGCAGGGATGCGAACATACATGCTTATTTCCGTTGGCGCAACTCTTTTCACGGCAGTCAGCGTCTTTTTCATAGAGGAATGGGGAGGAAATACCGATCCGCTGAGAGTGACGGCGCAGATAGTCACCGGCGTCGGGTTCCTTGGAGCGGGAACCATCATGTTCACGCAGGGCAGGATAAGCGGATTGACAAGCGCCGCGGCAATATGGACATCCGCCGCGGTGGGAATTACCATAGGCCTTGGAATGCATCTTTTCGCCATCATCGTCACCCTCATGATTGTGCTTTCGCTGATATTGCTGGGAAAAGTGGAAAGGCTGCTTGGGCTCAAGGGAAGGAAGCATTACGAGATCAAAGTCATCATGGATATTCAGAAGGTCCCGGAACTGCAAGAGGTGTTGAAAAGGTCCCAGAGCAGGTTCAACATCACCGAGATGGAGATCCAGGGCGATAAATGGGTCCTTATCATCCAGTGCAATCTCACACGGGCGGAAAAGCAGAACTTCAAGAAGCTGCTGATGAAGCTCAATGCGGACTTCAAGGTGCTGGATGGTGTGATACAGCTTCAGTAAGTTATCTTATACTCACAATACGGGTCGCCATCAATGCTGCATCTGGTCTCTTCCACTGTGCCCTTGGTTTTTGTCGCTTCCAGGGCGCCCTCGCAAACTCCTCTCCACACATCGCAGGATTCCTTGATGCGATTCACATCATAAAGCCGGATTATTATCTCACGGTCCTTGTCAGTGATGGCCTCCATGCGGCCGTATGAATAGACCTCGCTGAAATTCTTCGGAAATTTGGCTGCCAGAGTTTTCGGGTCCGAGAATCGCACAAGCCATGAAAGAATGCCCAGGTTGGATACGATGAATCGCCCGCATTCCCTGGGATAGTTCTCGCCCTTCTCCCTTGCGATCCAGCGAAGTATGTTCTCCCGGATGGCGTCCTGGTAGTAGTTTCCATCCTTGAACTCGCCCCAGAGGCCGATGTCGCTCATGCAGAGGCGGTATCCTTCCTTCCCCCATTTCTTCGTCACGAATGCCATGTACGAGTTCAGTATGCTGCCGCGAACCTTCTTCTCCATGAAAATCCCCATGATTGTATGAACTTGGGAGTATAAGAGATTTTACTAGGGGTGATGCGTTTTTGTGGGAATTATCACAAAAAATTTAACATATGACCAATCAGATGATGGGTATCAGTTTTATGTTAGGAGTGCCGCGTTCCAGGTCATTGACTATGCCGTATATCATCGTTTTCGGCTTCACTCCGTAGATGCATGGGCATTTGTCAATGGTGATGATCTTGATGTAGGTATCCGCCATGTTCATGATCTCCTGGGTGAGGCGCAGGCCCGGTTTCAGTATCCCGATTCCGAGGTCTTCGGATATCTTTATCTTGGCGACCGCATCCAGAAGATGCTGGATGGCGACCTCGCCGCCCCTCAGGTATTCCAGGGTGTCGAAACCGGTGAAGTCCATTATCGGCTTGTTCTGCGAGCCCCTCAGGAATTCCTGGTTGCTCTTCCATGTCCTTATGGCGTCATCCTTGTTCCTTGTGCCCAGCGCCATGATGTATGGTGATTCGCTCTTTGTCGTGAAGTAATCGGCTATCCTCACATGGTTCTCGAACTGATTCTCTGGCAGGAATATCTCAAGGTCCTTCTTCAGCGTCTCGGCATGATCGCCGCCGGATAGAACCGCGAAGATTCCCTTGCCCTGGGCTATGAAATTCAGAAGCACTGGAACCACTATTGAATGGTATTCCTCGTTGGAAACGTTCTCATCCACTTCTATGACATTGTAACTTCCAGCCTGGTAGCCGCCGCCCAGAAGCTCATCAAGGTCCCTGGTTCCGGTGCTGTATGTCTTTCCATTGTCGGGTATCGGAACCCATTGCCTGATGTCGCCGGTGTACATCTTGAACGGGTCGAAGGTGTTGAAGCGCCCGTTGTTCAGTGTGACCAGATAGGATGGCTGAAGTATCCTTGTGCCCCTGAGTTTCTCAAGGTGCATGTTCCTGACCCTGCGGCCTTCCCTGGATTCGTATGTGACTTTGACGACGCCATCCACGAGGTATTCGAGATTGGTGGCTTCCCTGTTTTCCAGGACAAAAACAACGTCCGAGTTCGAGCCCTCGACCAGGTCCTTCTGGATGCAGGTGACGAGCTCCTCGTTGTCAAGGCTGTACTTGTTGGTGACCCCTTCAACGCTGTCTATTATAATCATTGATTTATCGGGAAGGTTGGATTCCACCTTGTCGTATATGCGTTCTATCTCGGGCATCCTGTTCCTTTCCAGAAGTACGGATAGCCTTGTCCGGTCCACTTTTGATGGAGGCGCCAGAGGTTCATCGCTGACGTTTCTCAGGAATTCCCTCGCACTGCTCAGCTTCTCCAGATGCTTTGGATCTGGACGTTCTTCTTCGGCGTCTTCGGACACCAGGTGCTGGAGGAGGACGCGACTGGAATCGATTATCCGGTTCTTCATCTCCTCCTTCTCAAGCCAGGGAAATTGCCTGAACAGAGCCTGGTCAGAGACACGACTTGACAGATAGAAGCTCTTTGCCGGATCGGCCAGGTCCTCCAAAAGTTGCAATGCGAGTGTGGTCTTTCCCGAGCCGGCAGGTCCTTTCACAAGAAGGGAACGGCCTCCAGTATTGCCGAAGAACGTGCGTATTTCCGTTGGTATAGAGATGTGATTGCTGTTCGGTTTATTCATTCTGCATCAGCTCCCTTATCCTTACTTCCGCCTCGGCTGCTTTCTTGTCAAGCATGGCAATGTCCATCTTGCTGCTCATGAAAACGAGGATGGCTTTTCGGCCAAGGCTTCTGGTGACCATGCCATGGTTCGGCCCGGATTCCACCGTGACCTTTGCTGGCTTGTTCCAGGCGTTTCCGGTGAAAATGACCTCCGAAGCCCCGAATAGGGTGGCTGACAGGGTTGCAAGCGTCTCCGCCGAAGTGCCAGAAGGTAAATGCCATGCGATCGGTGCGCCACTTCGTGTGATTACAGCGGATATATCAACACCATCATTCGCGTACTTATCGAGTTCTCTGTTTAATTCTGCAGTCAAAGTCATTAATGCTGCCCCCTTTTAGAGTTAGGGAATGTACTTCACGTTATATAAGGATTTGTATATTATAACCCCTGGCATTATCCCACAAAAAAGGTAAGCAACACGATTCTTTCCCCGAATATTTTAAATTGTGGTATACGAAACTATTTATATATTGGTATTTGTTAAGGGTGACAAGTTGTGGACACACGTTGTCCGCAAATTTATTCAAGGCAGGTGAATGGATGAGTTCCATTGTAAAAGAGGTATTAGCCCGTTCAGTCCCGGAAGTGACCCGTCAGGAAGCCCCCACGGAATACCGCGTAGGCGGTCAGAGTGCGGAGGACGAGGAATTAGAGCGCATACTGGCAGGTTTGAAAACAAACATAAAGATTGTCGGCTGCGGCGGCGGCGGAAGCAACACTGTGAACAGGCTGTTCGAGTCTGGCATCATGGGCGCTGACCTTTACGCCATCAACACCGATGCCCAGCATCTCCTGACAGTTCATTCACCCCACAAGATTCTCATCGGCAGAAGGTCCACTAAGGGCCTCGGCGCCGGCGCTCTCCCGCAGGTAGGGGAGGAAGCAGCCAGGGAAGCGGATGAGGAGATAAGGAACGCCCTTACAGGGGCGGACATTGTCCTCGTGACCTGTGGACTCGGCGGAGGCACCGGAACCGGTTCCGCGCCATATGTAGCAGCCGTCGCCAAGGAGATGGGCGCCCTTGCAATTGCCATCTGCACATCGCCTTTCAGGGCGGAAGGCAGCATCCGCATGGAGAACGCTGAATACGGCCTGGAGAAGCTTAGGACCGTTGCAGATACTGTCATTGTCATACCCAACGACAAGCTCATCGAGCTCGTCCCGAAGCTTTCAATAAATGCAGCATTCAAGGTTGCTGACGAGGTCCTGATGAGGTCGATAAAGGGCATCACAGAGGTAGTCACCAAGCCCGGCCTGGTCAACCTGGATTTCAATGACATTAAAACCATAATGAGGGGCGGCGGGGTCGCCATGATTGGTCTCGGAGAAAGCGACGGCGAGGACAGATCCATTGAAGCAGTCAATGAAGCCATCGACTCACCGCTGATAGATGTTGACATAACAGACGCATCGGGTGCGTTAATAAACGTTACCGGCGGTTCGGACATGTCCATCGCTGAGGCCGAACAGGTCGCAGAGGTCGTTCAGTCAAGGATAAGCTCCAACGCAAGGATTATATGGGGCGCAGCTGTGGACCCGACCCTAGATGGCATGATCAGAGTCATGGTTGTCATCACTGGCGTGAAATCAAACCAGATGTTTGCAAAGCATGAAGCCAGGAGGGGCAAGGACATAGGTGTGGACCTCATCAGATAGGCCGGCACTTCTTCAAATCAGGTGAGCACATGGTGGACATAGTCGAAGAATCATGGAACATACAGCACCGTATCGAGAATCGCGCAAAGAACTTTGGCAAAGGCAAGTATGGCCGCGTGCTGAAGATGGCCAGGAAGCCGGAGAATGATGAATACGTCAAGGTTCTGCAGATAACCAGCCTGGGCCTTTTCCTTATGGGCGGGCTCGGATTCCTGATATACTGGCTATGGGTAGTGTTCCCCACATATTTCTGAAAATGAGGTTGTCAAATGTCATTACTTGAAGATATCAACAAAGAACCGGAACAGACAGCAAGGCCTGCCGAGTCCAATCTGCCGAAGGAGAACAGAAGGCTCAAGCTGGACTGCGAGGGCGATGAGAAGCGTTCCATCACTACTGGCATAACCTCTGAATACAACATGAAAATTGTTTATGAAGGCGCAAGGCCGGACAGAATTAAGCTCACTGTCAGCATCATTCACGACTCCGCACTTGGAGACAGGGGAGCGGA
>CALKWP010000107.1 GCA_938004075.1 uncultured Methanomassiliicoccales archaeon | reverse complement strand
GCGCACTTGCATGGGGTGCAAGGGGTCGCGAGTTCGAATCCCGCCGCCCCGACCAGAAATAATGCAGTAGAAACAAGCAGTTAAGCCAACCTTTGGGTTGGCTTTTTTGCTTTCTGTTTCATGGTTTTGTGTTTTGGGGGCCAGTTTGGGGGCCATCGTGCATCTGCTTGGCTTTAAGCAGCAACCTCAGAATACCCCTTGTCCCACCTTGTTTCACCAATTCTTCAGGTTAAAAAACTCGAATGCAGGCTAAGAGTTTTTGAGAGGTAGCGTGGGACACCTATTGGGGGCCATAGATACCATCAACGGGAATAGGGTTCCCTTTGATAACGACTAGCTTTCATTCCCTCACGTCAATGTCTTTGATGCCTGGCCCCCAAAATCAGAGCCAGTTCCAGGAATTCAAATTTTGGGGGCCAGCGATTGGCCAGGATTTGGGGGCCAGGCGTTGTGGCTACCCAAATCACTATGCCGCTTTTGATTCTGGCAGCGCCAGATGCGGACTAGCATCAACAGCGTCTTTTAAGCAGCCACTTGAGTGGAAGGTCACGACTCTGCGAGCGGAAATTGGAATTTCTTCGCCCGTCTTCGGATTGCGGCCAGGACGTTCTGGCTTGTTGCGCATGTTGAAGACGCCGAATCCAGCTAGCTTCACTTCCTCCCCCCGTTCCAAGCAGTCCGAGATTTCTTTGAAGAACATCTCGACCATCTCCTTGGACTCGCGCTGATTGAGGCCTACTTTTTCAAATAAGGTGGCAGCAAGGTCAGCTTTAGTCAGAGTCATGGTGTCCGTGGTTGCTTGAAGATTCTTGAATTTTACCTTGCCGGTGCAGCTCCTCTCGTGGCCTCAGGCTTGGCCATACAGTATTGCCCCTTATTGTTTACTGTATAAAATTACAGTATTCAATAGAAGGAGCAAACCATGATTCGCATTGTCTGCCCCGGCTGCCATGCACCGTTATCCAGCGCTGAGCTAGAGCAAGCCACAATTGACGGGCATCTGAGCCTAATCTGTCCTGAGTGTTCCATGGTTTTGCTGACCGAGCCTGTCGAAGAGGACCTCGTCCAGCCACCTGAAGAAGTGTCTATACATGGTTGAGCAAAGGGCCCAGCCTGGCCCAGGGGTATTCGTCCCTCTTTCTAACGCACCACGGCTAACGCTACCACTCGACACCGTAAAGGTCTCGGCGGGATTCCCTTCGCCTGCAGCGGACTACGATGAGAAGCGACTCGACATCAACGAATACCTCGTACGCAATCCTGTCAGTACGTTTTTCTTTTCTGTTCAGGGCGACTCCATGGAAGGGGCTGAGATTTTCGATGGAGACATCCTCGTCGTAGATAAGAGCGTCCGACCGTTGCATGGACACATCGTCGTTGCGTTCGTCGATGGGGAGCGCCTAGTTAAGCGTCTCTATCGCCGTGCTGGCCGCGTAGCGCTCGTTGCAGAAAACCCGCGCTATCCAACGCTCGAGATTCGTGACGGCCAAGAACTGCAGGTCTGGGGCGTCGTGGTTGGCAAGTTCAAGCGCTTCGGAGCTTGATGTGCCCGTTTTTGCCCTTGTCGACTGCAACAACTTCTATGCTTCCTGCGAGAAGCTGTTCAACCCGAAGCTGAAAGACCGGCCGGTCGTAGTGTTATCGAACAATGATGGCTGTGTCGTTGCTCGGTCAGCGGAGGCAAAAGCCTTGGGCATCCCGATGGGGGCGCCTTGGTTCAAGTTGGAAAACGAGGCTCGACGCTATGGGATAGTGGCTTGCAGCTCGAACTATGAGCTCTACTCGGACCTTAGTAATAGGTGTGTTGAAATTCTTTCGGGATTTACGCCGAACCTTGAGGTTTACAGCATTGATGAGAGCTTCCTAGAGCTGTCCGGGTTTGAGCGAGTGGGCTACCAGGAGTACGGCCAGCAGATTCGCCAGCGGGTGGCGGATTGGTTGGGCCTCGCGGTATGTGTCGGTATCGGGACGACGAAGACGCTGGCGAAGCTGGCCAATCATTGCGCGAAGAAGGAACTAGCTGGTCAGGATGGTGTGTGCGATTTCACACGGGTGTCGGCGTCTGACCTGGCTGCCCTGTTCGCAAAGATAGATGTTGGGGAGATTTGGGGTGTTGGGCGGAAGATAGCGGCACGCCTGAATGAAATGGGCATTCATACAGTCCGGCAGTTGCATGATGCGGACCCAGAGACCATCCGAAATCGATTCTCCGTTGTGCTCGAACGCACTGTACGCGAGCTATGCGGTGTGTCGTGCTTGAGCCTCGAAGAGGTAGTGCCGGCTAAGCAGCAAATCATGTCCAGCAGTGAATCGCCCCGGGAATTGAGGAGGCTCCATTACCTGAGAGAATGGAGCCATGAG
>CALKWP010000106.1 GCA_938004075.1 uncultured Methanomassiliicoccales archaeon | reverse complement strand
AGATGGTGATTCGTGACTGGAGTTCAGACGTGTGCTCTTCCGATCTGTTTACAAAACCGCTGCTCTACCAGCTGAGCTAGGTAGCTAAAAGTGTAGGGCGGTGTGTCCACTAATTGGACAACTTCAAAGGACCGCCCTAACACTGCCAACGGTTAATGGCTCCGCAGCTTGGACTCGAACCAAGAACAACCTGATTAACAGTCAGGTGCTCTACCATTGGGCTACTGCGTAAAGATTGGTGACGCAGGATGGACACTACCCCATCGTCCTCCGCCTAGCTACCGTCCTTAATTAAGGGCGGCGGCTAGTGGCGGTGCTCCTGACTCTGAGCTACTGCGCCAATTATGGTGGAGGCGTCGGGAATCGCACCCGAGTCCCAGGAATGTAGACGATTCGGAATCTACGCGCGTGTCAAGTGATTATTGGACACTTGCAACCTAGCCGATTATCGGCGTCAGCTTAGTGCGACTAAGCAGCGGCCAGAGACGGCTGGCGACCGAACGACATGTACACGACACTGTTCTGCTTGGCAGTTTGTTGAAAGTCGGCTTTTAACGTGGCCAACCGACCAACCACGGCGCGCATCCTTACCGCTTCCGATTCCGGTCGAAACTAGTCGCCCCCTAGATTGCTTCAATCTCAAATTCGTACACCCACGTATCTTTGTAATCACCATTATGGAACCACGCCACACGATACATTCTTGATGCATCCTTTAATAACTGTACACCAGTTATCATCCCAACTATATCATCGGCTATGATAAATCTAACTTTATCGCCGTGTTTCATCATGACATCCTTAAAACGAACGTTCCGTCCTGTAAACCGATTTTATCGTAGTCGTACCAAATGTCTCGGAACCCCGATTCTTGTAGATAGACAAGTACATAGTTCATTAACTTGCGAAGCTCTGTGTCTATCTCACTGCATCCATATATCACAGCTAATCGCCAATCGAATATTGAACCTGATGCTATGGCTATGTATCCTTCATCCAATTGCTTGGATGTTATTGTCAAACTCGTGTACGTCTGTAGATTAATCAGTGTGCGGCTCTTACAAACAAAAATAAAGGAAACATGAAAATGAGACCAACTCTCATATCCACGTTTCCCATGTAGTTGTCCTTTCACATCATTAGCGAAATCCAGACACCCCAGGAATGAAGATGGGGATTTAATGTCTAAGCCCAGGGTGTCTAGATTCCGCGTTGGGGAATAACCCAATTGTTCTTGGCAGGTTTGTATGAAGGTTGGCCAATGTACCTGCGTTATGGCCAGCGGCATTATGATCATTTTGATTCCTCAGAACAATGGGTGGGGAGGGTGCTTGGCCACCCTCCCCTTCCCCATCGGAGCAGACGCCTACCTAGCCCGCTCTTCCCCCTCAGGCTCCTCAGCCACTTCGACTGTCGTCGCAGGAGGATTATTGAACTTCTCGACAACCGCCTTGAGCTTCTCAAGATCCGGAAGATCAAACGGCGTCGAGCAATTCGTGATTGCCATAGTCTGCCACTTGTGCTTCTTCGTCTCAGCAAGCCTGGACTTGAGCGTTGCAGGCTTCGTAAGAAGAGCATTCAGGGCAGGAGCCTCCCGCCGGCTGGACTTGCTACCACAGAACAGAGTAGCAAATTCCTTCGCAGCCGGGAGATACACAAGGAACTCCGGACCGAACATACAGCGAGAGTTGACCTCAGCAGACTTCTCAGCGATGCGCGCGAACTCTGGCGACTTCGCATCGTACACCGAAATCACTTCCTCACCCATGTCCAGAGCCTTCGGGCGCCAAGCAACAACCAGCACATCCACGCTGGCACCCATGTCCTGGTACAGATTATCACGGATGAGTGCGTACTTGTTGATCGGGAACTCACCGCTCTTGCACTTATCCGAGTTGGCGGTCATAAGCTGCAACCGCGGAAGATAGTCACCCGACTTCGTGACCTGAGAGAAAACATCCATGTCGAATTTCTGATTGCTGGGCAGTGCGAGTTCGTTAGTCATGTTGATCCCTTGAATCTAAGATTATAGACTGAAATAAACCGTACCAGTGTCTTACCCTTAAACGATTACTTGCGTAAGCTGGCCTCGATACCAGCATACTGGTACTAGTTGATTAGACGCCCATGCTCTTCGCAGCGGCATCCGCCTCAGCCGAAGCCTCCTCGGCCTTCTTAGCGGCTTCCTCAGCCTTGGCCTTGGCCTTCTCGGCATCCTTGGCCTTCTTCTCGATGGCCTTCTTCTGCTTGGCGGCATCGCGTTCGGCGCGACGGGCATCGTCCTCGGCCTTCTGGACCTCAACCGACTTCGGGTCAAGGTGCAGCACCCACTTGAGGGCCAGCTGGAACGCCTCAATCGGGTCGCTGATTCCGAGTGTGTTCACCAGAGCCTTGGCGATCTCACCAGTCGCCAGAGCCTCCTTGACCGGGCCGACCTTCTGCATGTACGCAACCGGCTGGAACTCGGCGGGCGGCGCATCCTCGCCCTTGCGGCGAGCCTCACGAATCTCCTTCACGCGCTGCTGCACGGCCGGAACGAACTCATCCGGCGGGAGAGTCATCGCGCGATCCGTGAAATCACCCTGCTCCTCGGCGGGCAGCTTCGCGAGCGCGTAGGCGTTGGCCAGACCGATCTTGCCCTCATTGATGAGGCCCTTGATGGTCTCGTTGCCAATCTTCACCAGATTCAGCCGCTCGCTAATCCAGACGGGCGACTTGCCGAGCTTCGCAGCCAACTCGGCCTCGGTCATCAGAGGATTCCGAGTCAGGATCTTGAGCAGCTGCTTGCTGTACTCGACCGGCTTGGTCTCGATCTTGTGGATGTTCGCCATGATCTGAGCTTCGAGAACCTGGTCGTCATCGAGGCTCACAACGTCGCAATTGATTTCGGACAGGCCGGCATCCTTGGCCGCGTTGAAACGGTGCAGACCATCGACCAGCTCGAAATACTCTTCCTTCGTCTCGGAATCAACGCGCTTACGCACGCTGATGGCGCCAAGGAATCCCTTCGACTTAATCGAGTCAACCAGTCCAAGATAATTCTCATCGGCGCGGTCAACCGACCGCAGGGCAACCGGATTCTCACGAATCTGTGTAAGTGCTAGCACCTGGAGAGACATTATTTGATTTCCTTTCTACGATTACCAATCATGATTGCATAATCACTTTGTAATCAAATCGATTAGATTACATGGCTATGCCCTCCTTCTAGCGGAACCGCGTCACAATGTCGTATAGTCGGTTACGGGCTTTTTGTAATGGAATTCCTAAGTTACCCTGGCGCGGCGGTTGCGCCGTAACTGACTGACCGGTCTCCCAGTTCCTTTATATATAAGAATTCATTCTATCTATCTAATACTACGCAGGGTATAAGTCAGTCAGTCAGTAAGGCCACAAGTGGCCTAATTTGGCGACTTCGGAATTCCATTACAAAAAGCCGTAAACCGACTATATCAGTATGGAAGGCTCTATATGATTTGATTATAAGATTTCATAATCTAATCCAATAGAAAGGAGTAGGTGTGCCTAATCGGACGGAAGCAATCCAACGGTTCCTTATGGCATCAACGAAACCGGATTTAGCGGTATTATATAATCCGAATATGGAGTGTCAGGTCAACGTTGCCCAGGATGGAGGGGAACGCATAGAATCAGAGTTCCAGGGTAAACGTTGGCAAGGTTGGACTGATGGCTTCTCAACATGGAAACCTTTTAGAATACCCTACAATGCTGGATCTGAACCTACATATGAAGATAAAGAAATTAAATACGATTTAGCAGAACATGTTGAAGCAATCGGAATGACAGGTTGGGATTGGAAGAATCGTTGCTCACGTTGGGTAGCTTTTGATTTCGATGGTATCGTTGGACACTCTGATAAACATAGCAGGAAATTGGATAACGAACAACTAGAAGCAATTAAGAAAGCTCTCAATAACATTGATTGGGTGACTATCCGTAAATCTACATCGGGTACCGGTTTACATATTTACGTTTTCCTTGATAATGTACCTACTGCGAATCACCATGAACATGCAGCATTAGCTAGAGCCATACTTGGGATGCTGTCCGCGATTTCAGGGTTTGATTTCCATTCTAAAGTGGACATCTGTGTTCCTTCGGACACTTGGGTGCAAACAAAATATGGTCCAAGAAGAGTAAAAGACCTGATGAATCAGCCATTAGATATTGTCTTAAATGGGAATATCCAGCATTCTGAAACAGGCTTCTTCCACACGGGGTATAAAACAGTTTATGAGATAAAGACTAAAAAAGGATACAAAGTTAGGGCAACAGCCGAGCATCCGTTTCTATGTGGGTGCTCCAGTTTTAAGAGTAGTAAATCATATCCAACTCTACTCGGGTTCCACGATCTACAGACTTGGAAACAACTTAAGGATATAAAAAGTGGGGATAAGATTTATCTTAATAAACACGTTAATCTAACATGGAACGGCGAGGGGTCCTGGAACGATGGCTATTTGCTAGGTTGGTTGATCGGTGATGGGCGTTTTTCTTCTAGAGAGAAATACAATAACTATCAGAACAGTATAGATTTTTGGCCAACAGACTACCATCTTATACCCTTTGTAACAAGGATACTGCCCAATTGCCGGGTATATAAGATGGGAGATGTCGTATCATTAAGATCTCCATACCTTGAAGAATTGCGCTTAAAATATGTGGGGGAACTAACCAAAAAGATTCCAGCCGAAATAGAAGAGGCATCATCAGACTTTTATTGTGGGTTCATTTCTGCACTATTTGATACAGATGGAGATGTTTCTAATAATAGAACGTTGCATTTTAGCCAGTCAAATTTACAAATAGTTGAAGCCGTACAGCGGATGCTCTTGCGGTTAGGTATTGTATCGAGCATAAATAAAAGTAGAGATGCCGGAGAGATGGTAATACTTGGCAGAAGAGTACAATGTAAGACAAAATATCTACTGAGCATTGGCCGAGAGAATATTATAATTTTTAATAGACGAGTGGGATTCCAGCATAATGAAAAGAAATCTAAAATTTATGCACAACTGCACAAGCTGTTTAATAATAAGCGGAATAAGACACATCTAGCGACTGAGCATTTCACTGATGAAGTTATATCAATTAGTGAAGTAGAAAGAACGAATGTTTTTGACATTCAGGTAATGGGTGAACATGCCTTCGATGCAAATGGATTTGTTGCTCATAATTGCGGCGGTAATATGTGGGTGTGGCATCGTAAGATGCGGGGCACAGAAGGATTAACTCTAATCAAGAAGGGTGGCATATTACAAGAAGTCCCGCCTAATTGGAAAGACCATGTTAAGGTAGTGTCGGGATCAAGACGCAAGAATCTGCCACAAGATATCCTTGGTACGTCTAAAGAAGATTCGTTCGAAGAACTTTTTGGACAGAGGCAGCGTGTACCGCTAGACGATGAGCACAAGAAACTTATTGAGTATCTTCGTACCGAGAATGCTTTCTGGTGGTGGGATCAAGATCACCATATGCTGGTTACGCATACGTGGTATATCCAGAAAGCCCACAACGAACTTGGGCTACGAGGATTCTTTGCAACCAATAGCCCAGGTACAAACCTTAATGAGCAAAATTGTTTTATGTACCCTCTTAGGCGTGGGGCGTGGACTGTTAGAAGGTTCTCTTTGGGTGTCCAAGAACATCCTTCCTGGGACCAGGATGGGGCGGGTTGGACAAGAACTTATTTGAATCGAGAACCTGATTTAGCGACAGCAGCCAAAGCCTATGGCGGTATCGAGGATAGGCACGGTAACTTCGTGTTCCAAGAGACTGAGGTGGCTGCAAAAGCTGCCCAACTACTTGGCGTAAACATCAATCCGAGTCTAGGTATGGCCGGCCGCGAAACAAAACTCTCACAGCATAAAGACGGCCGACTAATCGTTTCCGTTGAACGGAAAGAGATGGATGTAGCCGATAAGATGCCCGGCTATTTGGCTAATAAGAAGGAATGGACCCGCATCTATAATACACAAGTTGGGGCACCAACAGAACCAGAGGCGGGCAACTATGATGATTTAGTCCGGCATCTTGTTACCGAGACTCAAGAAGATTATGGGTGGATGATTAAGTCAGAAGGAGAATGGAGGTATGAACCTTTAGCGCACGTGCGGATAGCTTTAGGTTCAATGGGACTGAATCAGAAGGATATAACATCCATCTTAGGTTCGAGTGTGTTCCGTTGTTGGAAGGTTGTGAACAAACCCTTCCAGCCAGAGTATCCAGGTGACCGCGAGTGGAACCGTAATGCCGCACAGTTCAAGTTTGCCCCAAGTAATTCTACAGAGAATCTTAGTTACCCAACATGGCATAAGATTCTAGAGCATTGTGGCGGAGGCTTGAACGAAGCTATCAAGCAGAATGGTTGGTGCCGGGCCAACGGGATTAAGAGTGGCGGGGACTATCTCAAGTGTTGGGTGGCCTCGCTATTCCAGGAACCATTGGAACCGTTACCCTACTTGTTCTTCTACGGTCCGCAGAATAGTGGTAAATCAATCTTCCACGAGGCGTTATCCCTGCTTGTTACAAAAGGTTATGTACGAGCAGACGCCGCTCTAGTTAGCCAGTCGATGTTCAATGGTGAACTAGAGGGTGCCATCATCTGTGTTGTGGAAGAAACAGATTTACGTAAAGATAGAATAGCTTATAACAGAATCAAAGATTGGGTGACATCAAAACATCTACTGATACATCATAAAGGACGGACACCTTTCCATATTCCTAATAGTGCACACTTCATACATACCGCGAATGACTATCAAGCTTGTCCAATATTCACTGGAGATACGCGCATAACGATGTCATATGTTGGGCCAATTGAACCTTTAGACATGATACCGAAGAAACAACTTCTACCTTTACTTGAGAAGGAAGCAGCTGATTTCTTAGCCGAGATTATGAATCTTGAGATACCGCCAAGTAACGACAGATTGAACGTTCCGGTTATAGCCACTGAGGATAAGAACCTCGCGCAAGAGTTGAATCAAACTGAGTTTGAACGATTCCTTGCTGAGAAATGTTCTTACGCTTCTGGTAGTTGGATCAAGTTCTCAGAACTATTTGACAAGTTCATCGAGGCCGTTGATCCTAACGAGATGCACAAGTGGTCAAAGATTCGTGTTGGACGTAGCTTACCACCTAATTACCCGAAGGGACGTAGCCGCAAGGATGGGCAGTGGTATGTGGGTAATGTATGTTGGGCTGGTGTTGCCCAACCAGAAACCCCACCTGCAAGACTCATACTCCAGGATGGATATTTAGTCCCATCGGAGGGCTAAAGAATGTCGATCAAGACAATCTTAGATAGCCTCCCCGATGAACAACGTCGGCAATTGATGTATGCTTTCGAGCACGGCTTCGAACAACACATTCCGCTACCTGGAGGAAAGTTTGTAGGCGTTAACGTAAAAACTATCAAGAATCTTGAGGTCACGGAATCCGCTGGTAATTGGGCATACGGTAATGTTAAAGGGATAAGGCATGATAGTCGGTTTAGCTGGTAAGGCTGGAGCAGGTAAGACCACTTTTGCTAAATTACTCATGAAGCATTCGAAATCACCAGTTATCCTTATACCTTTTGCAAAAGCTTTGAAGCGTATTGCTTTTGATTTAGGTTGGGATGGAAAGAAGGATGAACGTGGTAGAAAACTGCTACAGCTTCTTGGTACAGATGTTTGTCGTAATTGTATCGCTGACGATTATTGGATCAAGAAGTGGGTAGAACAGTATGAGGATGCCCCAACCAATGCACATATTATAGCGGATGATGTCCGATTCATTAACGAGGTCGAAGCTATCGTGTTACGGAATGGTATTACTTTTAAGGTTACTGGTCGCAAATATGATGACGTAGATAGTGGCCACCCGTCAGAGAAAGGTATCATTGGACTCCCTGTGATACAGAATCGTGGTAGCCTGGAAGCACTGGATGACAAGGCCAAGGTGATTGCTAAGGAGTTGGGATTATGAATAAGGTGCACTGTGACTTATGCGACTCTACTGTAGATGTTTTTAGCCTAGAGTCAGAGAGTATAAATGTTGATAATATGGTATTACATATTAAGGGGTCTATCAATAAGTCAGAAGTAGAAGGTTCACCAGACTGGCATTCTTTAGATTTATGCTTAACATGTTTGCGAAAATTATTCCGAAAAGCCGCAACACAACTTAGATTCCGGTGATGCTATGGACCTCCTTAAAGCATTCTCAACGACAGACCTAGAAACTCACGAGCGGAAAGATAATATTCTCAGGGCGCCGTTCCCCTATCCAGGCGGTAAGAGTCGTTCGGTGCTTGAGATTCTGAAACACCTACCATATAAAAATACTTATGTTGAGCCTTTTGGTGGTTCAGCAGCAGTATTACTGGCTAGGAATGCCAGCCCGTTAGAAATTTATAATGATCGATACGGCGGTGTTGTAGCCTTCTATCGTTGTCTGGCTGATGCTGAGAAATATAAGAAGCTGTATGATAAGCTAGTCTACACGATCCTGTCTCGTGAAGAGTTCGTTTATGCTAAAGCTAATTGGGATAATCAGGATGTCAAGGATGACGTTCAACGTGCCGCCTATTGGTTCTATATGATGAACTATAGCTTTGCAGGACTAGGTAGAAACTTTGGAAGGTGCTTGAAAGGGAAGTCGGCACTTGCCGGAAAGGTTATGGGTAAGATCGAGACGTTCGACCGGCTACATTCTAGGTTAGCCTGGGTACAGTTCGAGAATCTTGATTGGAGACATTGCATTCGAGACTACGACAGCAAGGATACGGTTTTCTATTGTGACCCACCCTACGTTGACGCCCACCGCGGAACATACAAGCATGAAATGAATATCGAAGATCATCGCTGCTTCATTGATACGATCATGCACTGCAAAGGTTTTGTGGCGGTATCTGGTTATGCGAACCCGTTATATGATAACCAGAAGTGGGACGCTAGGTACGAGTGGAAATCATTTGTATCTATTTCACCTGTTGCTTATACAGAAGGTAACCATAAGGAGGATATCAAGGATGTCGATGAGCGTACCTATGCAACGGAAGTCTTGTGGGTGAAGGAGAATTAAATGATTCAGTGGATTGCTAACCATCTACCTCGTCGGGTAATTTATTTCTGTGTTATTCGAGCCTGGGCTTATGCAACGACAGGCAAATATTCGTCTACAATTGCACCGGACATAACTGTCGCAGAAATACTTAAGCGATGGGATAAGCATGAGAATAATTAAATTAATACTTCTAGTCCTTATTCTAGGTATCCTGATACCGCTACACTTCATTGGCGAAACACTCGTTGACATCTGTGAAGGCATCGGAGAAAGATTAAAGGAGTGGAGATGACCGAGGAACGTTGGGACTATTTCTATCTAGCTACGCCTTACTCGCATCCAGATGTGCGTATCCGTGAGCAACGATATAAGGATGCCTGTAAGATTACAGCTCATCTTATCAAGCAAGGTTATGTTGTGTTCAGCCCAATAGTCCACAATCACCCTATCGCATGTGCTTATAATCTTCCAGGAGATATGGACTTCTGGTACAACTTCGATACGCGGTTGCTTATGAATGCAAGGAAGATGTTTGTGGCTGATATGCCTGGCTGGCAGGATAGCAAAGGCGTAAAGTTGGAAATGGACTTCTGTGATATGCAAGGCATACCATACGAGATGTTGTACACGAAAGGAATCCTCGATGGCTAATTCAATGCAGCATTGGAATGGTAACCAGGTCTGTGCGATAGATACTGAAACAACTGGGCTCGACCCGTTGTATGACGAAATTTTGCAGTTGGCTATCATCCCACTCGATAGCAATTTCGAGGTCCGTAAGGATGTGATGCCACTGGAAATCTTCATGAAGCCGGAGTATCCAGAGCGTATTAAGCCCGAGGCTATGCAGGTTAATCGGCTTGATTTAGATAAGATCATGACAACCGGCTTCGATAAAGAGACGGCTATACATCTCCTTGAAGAGTGGTACAAAAAGTTGGGCCTCCCGTGCACGAAGTACGGGAGACCCAAGAAGGTTATTCCGCTTGGCCAGAACTATGCGTTCGATAAAGGATTCATCCAACAGTGGCTAGGTGTCGACTTGTATAATGACTTCTTCGACTATCACTATAATGATACGATGATCACCGCCAATTATATCAATAATAGAGCAGCGATGCGCGGTGAACCGGTTCCATTCTCAAAGGTTAATCTCCAATATCTGGCCAGTACATTGAAGATTAAGACGGACAGATTGCATGATGCCCTACAAGATGCCCATACCTGTGCTAAGGTGTATAAGGCCATGATGCGTATGGGAGCCTTGCTCATTTAGGAATAATCCAATTATGCTTCATTGTAAGATGCTTATCAATATGCCTTCTATGTGTTAAGAAACGCTCAGGTTTCCCTCCCTTGGTGGGAGAATAGCCTACGCATTTTGCGTAGGCTATTTCTTTTGTTACACAGGCGTCGAAACAGCACATATCAACAGAAGTTGCCCCGAGCATCTTAGCTATTTCAATCGCACAAATAGCAGTAAGTTGTGAAGACTGGACACCTAACTGTACAGCGTTATAGACATACCGATTCACGCTCTCGGCATACCAGTGTTGAGCATGCTCAGATACAAGAATCTTTGTTGTTTCTTTCTTTGGCAGACAAGTATTGCGGAGAGACATATCCTGCTGAATCATGAACAAAGGATTCTCTAAATCTAGAGACTCGATCTTACGGATCGATTCATTACAACAGATGATTGGAGCTGACTCATCCGCAAAACAGTCGTCAGTAATCCTGTCGAGACTCGGTCCTTTACCAACGATATAACACTTCTGGCCGGTGAAGAACGGCCTCAAGGACTCAATAGCCAAAGACTTTGTCATCTGCTTCTTCCAACGAAGCTCATTCTTTGTGCGCTGGAATCTGGCATCTAACCACGTTTCGGCATTAACATTCTTACGCGGGATAGTGAAACTACCATCATCCCATATGCGAATTCTCTGGCCGAAAATATGTGCAGGTACACCCTCAAGCTGTGAAGTATTAACTTGACTACGGTATTCCCGGGATTTCTGCATATGCTCAATAACTGGCTCGCCCCACTTCTTATCAAAAATCTTTGTATATGTTGCAGGTAACTCTGCAAACTTGACGCCCAATCTTGGGCCGTGATTTACAATCGTCTCATGCAACGTTTGCTGGTCCCAAGTATCGGGTCTGGATTTCTGTTCACGTATCCAACACTCAACAAGCTCCTTGACAGCCGGATTCGAAACGAATAGCACAGTGCCACTCAGAAGCGTCCCACCTTGCATGATATGTGCGGCGACATCCGCTTCAATTGTATCAATCAAGCTCGGGTTGCCGCGTATAAGGGCATCAGCATCCAGATATAGGAGACGTTCGCCTGGATACTTATCTAACATCTCATAAACGAATTCCGGCTTGATGGCACAGTTATGCACCCAAGCTCCACGGTTCTCATAGCCTTTTAGAGTAATAGGTATATCGAACTTCTTGCAACTTTCAACCAGATTCATTACCTCTTGCTCATACGGCGTATTCTTAGTGTAGAAAGCTATGACTCTCATGGCCACACCTGGTTCCCTTCGTCATCATACTGCTGTCCAATGAAGCCTTTAAGATTGCCCGTAAACGGTTTAGGCGGTATACTTAAACCCCGTACAGGCACGGAAGTATGAGTCATAAGCTTAGTTGCAATATAGGGGAACACATAACGGGATAGGGCTCTTGTATCCTGGCCTTTACGTCCATGATTATAGTAGATATCCTTGAGAGTAAGCATAAGTGCGTGTGGCAAACTCTTACCCATAATGCCCCACATTCCGCCGAATATTAAAT
Organism: uncultured Methanomassiliicoccales archaeon; assembly: GCA_938004075.1. Classification (GTDB taxonomy): domain Archaea; phylum Thermoplasmatota; class Thermoplasmata; order SG8-5; family SG8-5; genus UBA147. The sequence goes on along the minus strand of CALKWP010000106.1, from coordinate 18,342 downwards.
GATTCTGATGATGCGGGTGGTCGTGCATAGCATGTGCAACATAGCTGCTTTGTTCCCATTCTTGCACGGCTGTAGCTTCCCGCATATTGATGCGGCTATCACAATCGCGGAATATTACACGATCGACATCATCATCCCAAATTGGAAGCATCCGCCAGAACATGGCCATATGCCCATTGTTCTTGCCCATCTTGACCACCTCAACATCATAATCTTCTAGATACTTTGCATCGATACCTTCTTCACTATATACTCGCATCTGCCAATCAGGATAAATAGCCTTCATCAATTTAGCATTCTCTAATGCCCCATTCAGATAGCGCGGAGCCGTACCATAGAGACAGAATGAGACTAGCTTACGCATGATAGAATCCTCTCCTTCCAGTAATTGAACTGCAACTTTTCAAGATTCTTGAAACGTTTGACCAGCCGAGAATACTCTCGGACCAGTACACCTTGACGAATCTCTGTCCACGAAGATACCTGTAATACTGGAAGGTCATTAAGGATTTCTGTAGCAAACGACCTAAGAACAATAGGAATAGAACCAAGAGCCAAAGCTTCCCAAGTTCGATGACAATCCGGGCCGGCACCCGGAGGGGATAAAGTATATTTATGTGAAGCAATATCAGCATAGAAATCGGCTGGAGCCACCGAATAAGCCGATTCCCCACCAGCGAGAGTAGCCCAGGTATATCCTGCAAAACGCTCATAAAGACCAAGTCGCAATTTATTTGTTTTACGCGTGAAGTTAATGTACAAAAGATTCTTTGTGGCCGGCTTGGGCATTCTCTTTTGAGCCAGCAGATGTTGCATACGTTCGGCATTATTCACAAAACCAATTGGGATAGCTATTAATCTAGAATCATTATACATAACATTTGTACTGAACCAGTGTGTAACATTAGACGGCAATAGGTCTACCAGATTCTTCGTAACTGACATATCACTACTGGAGGTAACTAGCACACAGTTACCTCCTTTAGATAATGGTTCAATATTTCTTGATACCGCATCTGTACGACAGTATCTGATTTTCCCTTCTGGAAGTATTTGCTCGGTATTGTATGGGACACCAACCATGTCAGCTAACAGCCGGCATGTAATCATTTACGTCTCCAGAATCTATTGCCTCTTGTCTCGAAGGCAAATTCATATCCGAACTGTTCTGTCCAGTGCCCGGCTGCGCGGGATTCAACACAGATTAAATCTGGTTGGTATATATTGATACTAAGAGACTGGATGGCATCCTTGTCACGACCTTCGCAATCGATACTTAAGAAATTAATTTTATTCACTCGTGGAAATGCGTCTAGCAATAAGTTATCGAGGCGCTTAACCTGCACACGATGAGGTACATACGTTACCTTGTGCTTTAGTTCACACCTTGCCTTCCATTCAGGATCAAGCGTAGAAACCTGGCCACAGGACCAGAATGTTTCTTCCCGCTCTACAGAACCACATGCGCACTCCTTGGCTATAACATCTGGTATACGATGGAACCATAACCCCAGGAGTTCGGCATACTGATCCGGGTCAGGCTCCACCAGCAAACCAGACCAACCTTGCTCCAAGAGTCTAATACTATTTGAATTATCCCTGCCGTTTGCCGCGCCAACGTCTACAAGGAATCCTTTCTTACCTTTGAAGTAGTCAAGTAGGATTGCATCCTCACCGTATTGTCCACCGCTCATAGATATTTTTCCTTAAAGAATTTAGTCAGATTCTTATGCCTATCATACTGATGCACGATAACTGGCGTACCAGCTTGATTCGATAAAACATTTGTTGGGATGAGTGTCTCCCTAGCATAGTAACCAACAGTATAGACCGGCCCCTCAATATTTCCTATAACACGGCTAAGCACTAATTTGTTACCGTAGAATAACTTATTATGTAAAGCTTGGTCGAGACCTTTTACTTTTGGATACATCATAAGTTCTTCAACAAGCTTTGCCACATAGTGCCGAATAGCTAATGTGCTGCCAGTTGTAACACCAGCACAGATAATTGGCTTATGATTATACTGTGTGCACCCAATGATTCTCATCCACTCACTGTTATAGGGGCAGCAACCTAACTTCTGATTCTCGGTATAACTACACAGATACTGGTATGCGATACTTTGCACAGGTAACTGGAATACCACATCCCGAGAATCTGTTAGGATGATATTAGCTGGGGCGTCGATTGTTTCAAGATACTTCTTATATGCCAAGAATCTCGAACTATTAATATGCCAGTGACTCTTAACAGGTTCCAGCCAAGTAACGTCAAGATGCTTCAATCGAGGCCAGTTCTGCTTAGTACCAACGATGACTAATTTACCATCATATTTTTGAGCGATAAGACTAGCCAAGAAGACTTGTGTATCTTCCTCTTTATAATTGACCATTGTCGTGAGTATGATATTCATACCTTGTTCCTCACAAATATAAGGCCGTGCCAACTAAAATGATTCCGTCTAACAGGACATAGTCGTTTTGCGTTTGTAGTTAAGGCTTCATCATAGAGATAGCCGCGTTCCTCGATCAACTTTATCCAGTATTCTTTAGGCTGGCAATTAACATGATGGTGCCCACTCTGTTTAACATCAGCGTGAGTTATCGCCAATATTCTACCAACACAGATTGTATCTAAAACATTCTTAACATTAGCAACATGTTCCACGAACTCACAGCACCAGACTAAATCAATATTCTCGAAGACAATGGGTCCAGCCTCGATATCAGCAACTAGTATAGGAGATTTTGCGACCTTAGCATTACACTGTAATCCTTCGATGCCGATGACATTACAACCCTTCTCACGGAAGTAATCTGTGGAATGTCCTTCACCACAACCTACGTCTAGAATATTCCTGATATTGAAGGTGGGTATCAACCAGTTCCATAAATCAGGACAGTAAGTTGCGGGATCACCGCCCTGGATGTTTCCTCCAAGATGTGGCTTAGTGGCATCAGTTACAAAGTTCATGACCTGGGTATCCTTCCTGTTTACGGGTAAGGTAAGTTTTACGGTCATTCTCCCATTTATCCTTAGCTGTCATAAGATAAGAAGGCCGCGTACGATTCTTGCGTTGCCAGTGGTCGTGATACTGAACTATACTCCTATCCTGATAGAAACAACCTAGCTTAGTTGCTACATCTTGGAGTTCTTGATCAGAGAAATAATGATAGTAGCCGGTATAGTATGGCCCATTACCGCTATATGTTTTCTCGATAAATTTTCTACCTATCCACGGAGAGACAGCGCACTTCATTATGCTTCCGTACCGGTCGCCAATCGGCTGCATAACACCCATCGTATCCGGGAATCGCGCAAGGAACTGTCTAGCTAATACCGGCCCGGTAGCTTGAGGATGTGGATGGATATCATCGCCTATAACTACAACAACATCACTATCTACAGATCGACATAATAGGTTTGCTGCGGCCGGGAATCCCGCCCACTTTGGTTGTGTGATTACTTTGTCCGCGCCTATTGTATTTACTTTCTGCATACTTTCTTCTACGAGTATGCAGATTTTATATCCCCAATCATGCCATAATCTTGTAATCTTTTTCGCGTTATCCAGATTCACTGTAGGGAATACCGCCCAGGGTATGATATCCCCTTCAACTTCATCTATCTCACCTTTAAGCCGGAAGGCACCGCGAGTATGTACAATAATTGGGGACATCCGAGGATGTAGTCTACCAGTATATCCGCATATCCAGCAATATTCTAATTGCAGTTGTCTATAATCTAAGAAGACATTCCCAAGAGCCAGATTCAATGTTCGCTGGTCCCAAGCCTCACGACCATCGGGGAGGGTATCTGGATACTTCTCATTAAGCTTTATCCACTCGTCCACTAATTGATGGCAATTAGGTGTCCCACCAAGATACAAGGTGCCAGACTGAACGTCAACTCTATTCGGGTATTTAACAGCCCCGAAATCACAATTGAGTAATGCAAGTTCATCAGGCATACGAACTACTACGGCGTCAACATCAATATACAGCAGTTTCCTACCTGGATACCGAGTCAAACAATCCTTGAGATACCGTGCTTTATATTGGGTGTTCTTCTGCCACGTTCCAAGATTCGGCACACCTTGTATATCATGCTCAAGACCTAAAGCTTCGAGCGATAATCTTAGTGTCTTAGCCTCAGTCTCATATGGGGTATCTTTAGTATAATAGGCCACTACTAAAGGATATTTAGACATTATCGCACTTCCTCTCTACGCACGAGAAACGTTTCACTGGTATGTTTAACTTATTGCACCATATGATAATAATCGGGCAACACGGTCTTTGCTGTAGCCGCTCCTCCCGGAAAGGGCAGGGCGGCATTTTTATTTTATAAACATACGGGTCATTTGAATCTTGCTCATAACCCTCTGGAGCCTTCGGTGGCTCCCCACGGCGAGGAGCCACCAAAGTATCAGCTGCTACTCTACGAAGCCTAATCATGATTTCACCAATACGGTTGTATTAATGATAACCATCATGGCTGTAGCCGATTTAGCATACCGGCTACTCGCGGCGTAAGTAACATCCCGTTCATTTGTCCAGTTACTGCCATCATAGCTCATGATATGCCATGAGGAATCAGAGGTCTTACGTAAGAGAGCATATAACTTATTGCCAGCGCTGTAACACATATCAGCATAGTTATAACCAGAAGGTAGCGCAAGTGTTGATGTCGCTCCATCCTTAGATGTTACATAAAGGAATCCGCTTGCACCATTTGCACCGTATAGCCTGGACCCGACAACCACCGTGTTAACCAAGAAGGTTGGGGCCGCCCCAACAGTTGTTCCAGCAACATAAGTATCAGTGTACCTCAAAGCACCGTCGAAGATTTCTGTTAGAGCATTGACATATGCTACGGCTCCGTCACCATACCCAGGACCGGTACCAAGCGTAGTCCAACTTCCGCCGCTACGTCTTGCCGTCTTTTCAATTGTGGCATAATACGCGTCACTTAAATATAGATTACCATCTGATCCAGCCGTTAAGTATGCGGCAAGGCCGGCAGCGAACAACGTATATTCTTGTGTCCAAGAACTACCATTCCACTTATAGGCATAGATATTACCCCCTGTAACGTTACCACGGAACATATAGCCGCCATACGCACAAATATCTCCAGCGGCGGCACCAAGGTCTGTCCAGGTTGTTCCACCATCATACCTGTATACCTTACCATCCGCGCACTTAGCATAGAACTTATCATCGGCGGAAGCATAAATCAATTTACTGATAGCCGATGCAAGTGTGCCACCGCTACTCCAGGTGCTGAATGCATCTGCAACGGATGCGGTATCCTGTCCAGTAATATATGTTAAGTCAGCATCAGTACAGATTAATGTTATTGCATCAGCACCGGTGCCACCGGATATGGAACACTCAACTGTTTTAGCACCACTCGACCACGATGTGGAATCCGTGGATTCGGGAGTTATCTCATCGGAGGCATCACTAGAAGTGAGAGCAAAGGAAACATAACTCTGTGGTGTATAATCCGTCTTGTCAGATCCATCCGCATTCTTTGCCTGGAGTACGACATTGAAGGGAACACCGCGATAGATTGTATCAGGCAAGGTAACAGATAAATATGGCGCACCAATCGGACAGGACTCATTTGCAAGTATGTCATTCAATTCCGCTTGGAACCAAGCAGGACTTGTTTCATCATCAATGGACACCTTGCAACTGGCAAAAGTCCAAACACCATTTGTGGCATTAACGATAAGGGTGTTGCCATAGATAGCCGCATCCGGTCCGCCATCGAGCCAAGTGATTGGTTCGCCATCATTATCTCGCAGCACAAGATTGATTGGTCCGGTATAGTCAGTAATAACCTCACCAGTAGAATCTTGGTACTCAACAGTTAAAGCGAAAGCTGTGTCATCAACAATGAAATCTGGTACAGTTATGACCAACTGATCTGGATTCTCAGAACCTGTCAAATAATCTTCGAGGCTTATGAGGTCTCGAATAATCTGTTCAGCTAGACCAGTGATTGGGAATGCCGGAGTAGCTGCATCCGCAAATTGTCTATTAGGATCGTGGGCAACGAGCGACCCGGTTGCCGCCGAAGTACCGCCAGTAATATACCAGTCACTAGCAGAATACTCACCATAACCGTCTAATGTTATACTTGTTACTCGGCCAGCAGCATTATATATTTTATCCTTGATATCACTAGAATTAAGACCAATTTCTAATGTGCCACCTGGAGTCCCGCCGGATAATCCAACACTAAAAGTAGAATTACGAGTTACGGATGTGGGATAAACATCCCAACTTAAAGTGCCGAGTTCATCAACAATAGTGAACTCTGCTGTATCGGATTCATAGTTCTCCGAAGCAACAGTTATCGAACCATCATCGGCCCCACTGCCGCCTGTAATCTGTAACGATGTCGAATACCAGACACCCGCAACAAATTGAATACTTGTAGTGCTTAATGCATCACTACCATCCGTACTGTCAAGATGTAATATGGCAGTTGGACTCTCACGGATTATCTCACCCTTCTCATTATGAATCTCGATACGGATAGCTGTATCAACGTCACGTTGGATTTCATTCGGACACTCTGTAATAACTAACTTGTACTTGTCTTCACCGTCATCGTCAGAGTCACCACTATAATAGTCGGGTATCGAGTAATCAATCTCTTTGCGGCCAGCGCCAGGATCAGGAATCGTTAGAGGATTGTCTATATCAAAATTAGGGTCACCCTTCCAGAACTGTTCATCCTCAACAGGCTGATAAACGCTATCAACCTGTCCCGCCTTTGACGCTAGAATAGACGATAACGAAATACTATTATCGTCACTATTATGCCCAACGGTCTTGACCTGTCCCTTAATCGTATTGAGACTAAGCTTATCAATCGAGTGGGCAACAACATCAAAAGATTCGAGAGCCAGACCTTCTAAGAAACATTTGAGGTCAGCCGTACGCCAAGAGTTCGACCAACGATATCCCCACCAGTATAAAGATAATTTAGCTAAGTCTTCAATATTATAAATATACAGGTCAATCTCTTTTTCATTAGTCTTGAAATCATTGCCTGGGTTATATACGATTTCTTTCTTAGAAGCGGAACGTCCCGAATAATCTTTATACCACGTTGCCGTAACCTTAGTTACAAGGTCCTCGGTATTGACGAAGCCTAACTGCAAAGTCTTAAGCTCTGTTTCGTCCTCTGTAACCGCCTTATCGGCTGTGGGAACTTCGGAAAGGTATTTGAAATATACTGTTTCATTGCGGAGAAGTATTGCCATGCGAGACTGCCAAGCTATATCCTCGCAAAGTTGCATCGCGTCCATAAGTGTGAATATTGCGAAGTTTGCAACGTAGGTTGCAACCTTAGAACGTACCGCTAAATGTGAAGTTGAATCCACACTGAGAGTTGTGTAGGTTTCAGTTATATACTTAATGATATCCGCAGCATTATTTCCGCGAGAGGATCGCAAAGAAACATATATGGCATCCTCCCACTTCTCGTCTACGTACCAACCAAGCGGTTGTACGAGTTCAATTGTAGTGGGGGATTTACCCGCAAGACTATCACTCAACTTCTTTGTGTAATAACTGCTAGGGATAGGAGCAAAAATACGCTCACCATTCACATCAATACGGTATGCGTATACATCCAGAATCTCGAAACTAGGTATGAGATTGGCAACATATAACTCATTATACTCTGCCCACATACGGACTACGTATCCGGCATATAGACCAAAGGTACCGGCAATCATAATTGTACCAAGTACGTACCCATCCTCAGGTGTCCAGCTATTATCCACATACCAAGAATAGGATTCAAAGACAAACGTTACTTCCCAATCTGGACGAGGGACACCCGCCGTTTCTTCGATGGTATGCGTACTGTTCAGACAGATACCTAGTTGTGTGTTATTAGGCCTCCAAGGTTTCGTGAAATAAGCCTTCTTACCAACCTGCCCAATACAACGATTACACATCCAACCATATTGTGGATCTTCAACAATGCAGTATTGCTTAACAAGATTCTCATCATTCTTCAACCAAACGACCGCAGCATTATTATAGTCAGGGTCATCAGTAGGACGGCTTGCAATTTCTACATTGGTATTAATAACATCGTTCGAGGATGTAACATAGAAAGTATCATCCTCGAAATGCCCTGTGAACTTAATGTTTCCAATCCGAATCTCTATCTCGGTATTCTGAGGGAAGTCCCTCCCACCATCCACGTAGAAACTCGTGGTATTATGCGTGATTCCTTCGCGCAGTGTCCCCTCAAGATAGCTGCGCACCTTAACGCATGGAACATGGATCACAGTCCCGAAGCAAAGTGGCCACGGCTTATCAACAGCTGTAGGAGCAAGATTCTCGATATCGCCCTCTTCGGGGGCATACCCAACCAATTCAGCATTGATGATTGATTCAACTTCAAAGCTGAGAGTTGCTGTCCCTTCATCCCACCTAACGGGATTAATGATATGCCCCTTGAAGACCTCCAACAGATCGGCCTGTCCTAGTCCAACGAAGTGATGATAAATCGTTACAAGAGTCTTCTCTATAATATCACAATTCCAGATCGTCTTTAGTCCGCCGTCATTATCGCTCAAGGATAAGGATGCACCAGAAATTTGTCCCTTACTGTCGGAAGTTTGAGCAGTATTAATCTCACTGCAAGACAGCAGTCTACCACTAGCTGTTATAGCCCCGACCGTGATGGTCTTATCAGCATAGTAGACGGAGCCACTCTCCCAATCAATCTTAACAATAACCATAGGCTCTGTACCAAGAGCCTGTGACATTTTGCTAGTTACGCTGGCAGTGGGTGTTCTACTCATCGCGTGTACCCTCAAAATCTAGTGAGAAACTATAGTCCTGTTTACACGAGTCACTAGATAATAGGTTATCAATATGCGTCTGTGTAACGATGTCCATAGGGCCAGTAAGAATATAGCCCGTCCACGCCTGACCGGTATGATCAGTATAGGCAATTACTTGCCCCGCTGATTCCAGTAAGAAATCAATAAAGGTTAATAGATCGGCATGAAGAATATTACTGAAATTAAGAGTTAGCACGGTGCTATTCGGAGTCTTCTTGAAACTGTGTATATCACCGGACATACTTCTACGGAACTGTGTCTTAATATTCACCCGCTCAACGTTACCGAGTGTAGGATTCCGCAGTGTAACAGTAGTCTCATCGTACACGAATGTTACACTCATGATGCAGACTCCTCAAACTCGAAACTCAGATTATAAGAACAGTCATCCTTAGCGGTAACGATTTCTGTAATCGGAGTAGTAATACAGCCAGTAAGTGTCTCATTAAGATGTGTCACGATGCCGATTTCGAGGCCAGCTGTATTAATCAGAAAAGTACGAAATGATTCCATAATCAACTTTGTAACTGCCACAAATGAGTACACTCTAACTTTCGTCTGTGGCCAATCGTTGTAGATTGCGTTAATCTCACCGGACCTTGCACGATTAATCTGCTTGCCATCGTGCACTTGTAATGAGTCACCTAAAATTGGATTAGGGAGTACAATAGCGCCAGATGATTCACCAGCCGGATACTGTAACGTAAACATTACTGTACCTCAACTTCATAGCTACATTCAAATGTATCATTATCAACGACCTCAATAGTTGTTGTGAATATACCAGCCGACCAAAGTGTGCCAGAGGTTCCACCTTTAGTGGAATCACTTGTTATGAATAATCCTTTTATAGTCTTGGTATCGCTAATTGTAAAAGTAGAAAGTGCAGTATAAGTAATCAGTTTACCGGATGCCTCATCCTCACTCCATGCTTGTCGGGCAGCCTCATCATAATCTTCAAGCTCAATCCAACCAGCATGGCTGGCCATAGTATCGCCGGCAGATAATGCCGAATAACTCGCAGCATCAATCAGTCCGATATACCAAGTGGCTATCGGAGTAGCACCATGAAACATGATATTAAGGAGCTTATCCTTACCTTCGTTGGTAATGCCGTTGGGCACCTTATAGGTGCCCAACAGCTTACCGTCACGAATATGTTTAATCGTGAACTGACCCTTCAAACGTATCACAGTGTAATCCTCCGCTGACGGATAGCTCTTTGCAGAGCCTTACCAATCTTTGCCGCATCCACCGTAGAGTTACCACTAGACTGCACTGTGACGTTAAGGTCACCAATATTGGTCACTGGACCACCATTCGACATGTGTCGAACGCCATTATTATTCATGGCCAGAAGTTGAGTATAGAATCGTCTTGAAGCATGGGCATTCATAACAAACTCACCAGGAGTTAGCATAGCGTGAACTGTATCCGTTCCAACCTGCCCACCGGTAGCGAACTGCTCCTTAGCCGGAGTTGTGATACCGCTTATAGCTTTACGGTTAGCCTCTGAGAATTTATTGAGAACGTTGGTTAAATCTTGAGTTGTCTTGATAGCATTAACAGTAGCGTTGAATTTTCCACGTTCGATTTCTGCTTCCGTCTTAGCTAATTCGTGCCGGGCTGCAACCTCTTCTTTATATTTCGCAGTTAATTTTTCAAGTTCAACCTGGGTTGGAGCATTTGTGATTGTACCGAGTATTGCACTCACGCGAGCTAATGCAGCTTGGGCCGTTTCAGCATATGTTACAGCAGCACTAGAACCAGGATCAACGGTATCCTTCTGAGCAACAACCGCTTCCTGTGTAAGTGCCAGAGTCATATTACGGATTTGACGACGTATCTCCGCTATATTTTCAGGAGAAAGATTACCCTGGACAGCCTGATCAAGATACTTATACTGCGCCTCGATATCGCTTCTCTTCTTACCCTTGAACGGCCATCCGTATAATTTATCCACGACAGCCAGGGCATTATCATATGCCTCTTGTAACTTAACCCGTATTTCCTCTTCGGCAAGAACTCGTTTCTTGGATTCGTCCGTCAACTTCTGGATGCCGGCAGCAGCTAAATCCTTTAACGAAGTAGCCGCCTTCTCACTACTCTCTAAGGATATGCGTTCCTTAGCCTGATTAATACGTAAAGCTTCTTCGGCTGTAAATTGTCCGCGTACAGCAATATCCTCATTAGAGATTCCGAGCTTATCCTGTACGGCCTTAATCTTTTGGAAATTGTCCTCACGATTCTTGAGTAACTTATTTAACTCTTCTTCGGTCTTGGCTTCATCAACCTTCTCGATCTTGAACTTTTCAAATTCTTTCTTATAATCCTTGAACTCATCAATAAGTACGGATTGTCTTACCTGATCCTTTTGTGCCTGTTTGGCTTTTTCGTCTTGCTTCTTAGCCAACTCTTCACTAAGTCTTGCTTCCTCTTCATATGACTTATTGATTAGCTCACGAATATTCAAACGGCGAAGTTCATCAGTGGATGCCTTCTCAATACTTGTAGTTATCTTGGCGAGTGAGGCGGCATATTCCTTATCTAATTTAGCCAGATTCTCTTGCAGATCACGTATACGATCAATATCAGGTTTCTTTGCACGTTGGGCATGGGACAAGTCACGCTCCAACTGCACGCGCCTATGATTATAGTCATCCTGTAACTCAGCCTGTTTGCGCTTAGAGTCAGAAAGAACTTTCTCATTATCCTTCTGTAATTTATACAATTCCTTATAAATATCCGTTATAGCCTTACGGTCCCTCTTTAAGGAATCAAAGTCACCTTGGTCGGTTGCAATCTGACTTGTCTGTAACAGGTGTGCAATCTGCTGCTTATATAATTTTACCTTACCAGGAATATCCGCATTATCCAAGTCCATATCAAAGAACAGACTTTCCTTCTCACGGAAGATATCCTTGATATTCTGCCGAGCTTTCTTAGCAGTCGAAACTGCCTCACGTTCAACTGCTCTATAAGCGGTCAATTGATCCTTAAGACCATCCATCGTCCTGTCATTGACATTCTTGAAATTTTCAAACATCTCCTCATAAGCTTCTTTATGGGACTTAACCTGCTCATTAATAGTGCGCAGGAATTCAGATTTAGCTTGCAGGTATAACCTTGATTCCTGATCAACGTATCCTTGTAGTGAGTCACTAATCTTTTTATAATTAGAATTGATATTGGCAACAATGGCATCGTGTTCGGCTAAGAACGCATCATGTTTTGTGTTAACCAACCCATAATATTTGGCCACCATAACATAGAACTCTTGCAGACCCTGCCCAACTTCAAGTAAGGCATTCTTCAATCTATTTGTGGCAATCTTAGACTGTGTACCAGTATTGTCGAGCATAATTGCAGTAGCATCATTATAGGTTTGGGCCGAATTCTTCGTTTCATCTAAGATTTTACGGTACTCGTCCATACCCTTACCAGCAAAGATAAGAGACGGAACTAAGGCACGAATGTTCTTGAATAACTGCCCAAGTTCCGAGGCGTCATCCTTGGCAGCCTCTTCCAATTTACCCATCGCCTCAGCGAAACCATAAGTCTGGATGAGAGCTTGCCCGGATTCGACACCGAAGTCGCGTAACTGTTCCTTCATCTCCTTCGAGGGTTTGATCAGAGCAAACATAATCTGACGTAACTGTGTCAGAGCCATCGAAGGCGAGATACCGCGAATTGTCAGTAGCGACAGAGCCGAAGCAACTTCTTCGAATCGCACACCAAGTAAGCTAGCAGGACCAACGACCTGTCCAATACTATTTGCGATCTGTCCTAATTGTACACGACCCAGGTCAACTGTCTTGAAGAACTGTGCCGAAATCTCTTCTGCATCTGCAATATTCTTACCGTAAGCATTAATAACACCAGACAGAGCCTCCATAGCTTCCATCTGCGTGCTGCCGGTAGTCATAGAGAGCTTGCCCACGCTCTCCATGAATCGGATTGCGTCCTGACCTTTGGCGACCTGGTTAGATATTGCTTCATATGTGGCACCAGCAGTATCCAAAACATCCGAACCAAACATATTGGATATCTTAACGATACCCTGTGCCCACTCTGTTGTGGTAAGCTGGGCCTCTTGAGATATGGTGCGTATCAACCCGATTTTACGCTCAAGTTCACCGGCAGTTTGTACTGCTTGACTGATTTGTGCAGTTATCTCGTACATGGCACGATAGATAACCTGCGCCTGGACCATACGCACAACACCCTGCCAAGTAATACCAAACTGCTGTACACGCTTAGTAGCTTGTGCTGCTCGCTTATCGGCGAGCATATACTGCTCGCCGAGTTTCGTATAATAGGCATCCATAGCCTTACCCGGAGCGGCATCGAAGGCCGCATTCATCTTATAAGCAGATGCGTACGCGGCACCAGTTAAGGGGCGGGGCCCATAATCAATACCTGTACCACCAACTGACTGCCCGCGCATCTGTTGTAATGTAGAAGCACGTAAGGCCCGAGCCTGTGCTTCTGCTAAACGCCTAGTTGTTCTTTCAGCTTGAATCTGTGCCCGAGATAATTTTTCAATAGCGGCGGCAGTATTAGTAACCGTCTGCTTTGTAATTTCCCACTGCTTGGCGTCCTTTTTATTGGCTGCAAAATTACGTTCCATAGCAACCGTTAGTTGCTGGATACCATTACGTAGGATAGTAAATTTTTCGCCAGTTACTGTCCCAACGTCGTTCTTGGTCTTTAATACCTTAATAAGCCGATCTTCGGTATCACTCCATTTGACAGCTGCCTTGGCCATCTCCAAGGCTTTTGATGCATAATTACCAGTTAGATTAACTTCAACATTATCCGTCATTTATTTATCCTCGTCTCAGTGGGCTTAAACAGTTTTCTTAGGGCTTTACGGAGCGCCGTATTCTTATTACGGTTCGCATAATCTATAAAGGCTCTTTGAGCAATATCTAGAGCGCCCCATTGACTCTCATGGAAAGCCCACTGGTATACAACAATACGGAATCTGAATCGGAAATCTGGCTTATCTGGTGAACCAGTTTCAAACGTATAGCCTTTCTCGCCAAGTCGTTCACCTGTTGCCTGTGATTTCTCACCACGAGGGTGCCAGACTCCTCGAATATCTGTATATCCAACTCGGGGACCTCGTCTCGAAGAGATGGATGCCCGAACTATTTTTCCAAGTCTTAACCTCTCAGCAAGAGGTATGATTGAGGCTTTCGACATACCGGTATCAACCTTTACGATACCATGCTGGATAAGTGCGTCTATAAAAGCTTTTGCGGCTCCGCGCCACAGTGAAACAAGTTCTTTGTGCATGGCTTTATTATAAGCCTTCACATTCGGCTTCATACTGCGTTGACGAATTATTACTGCTTTGAACACTTTCCACCTTTAAGGTTGGGAGGGCGGTTGCCTATCAACCGCCCTCCCTGTATGTTCAAGATTCATAGTCTCGTATCTGGTTGTATGCAATCAACTGTGCTTGTTGCCACGCATTGTTATCGTCCCATCTGGATTGAATATCGGGCGGTACGATATTCATCCGTTCACAGGCTCTCCAGATTGCGTAGAGGGGCCCGCGCCGGTCGGGGAGGACTGTGCGCTTCGCTCCGCCTCCTCCGCTAAAAAACTGTGCGTAGCAGAATCAATCTTGTCCTGGTCCAAACCATTTGCGGCCAGAACAAGTTGGATAATCCGAACCTGCTCGGACTCGGACAGTCCGGCCTCTTCAAGCTCCTTGTGATAATTCCCCCATGTCTCGGGCTTTGCGGCCTCCACAGTCTCCCACTTGAGGTCAGGAGTTGCAGACAAAGACTCAAGAATCATCCAGTCAGTACGTCTATTGGAATACTCCTTGAGCTTAGCGAGATAGTCAGGATTCTTGATATCAGCCTTCTTCTCACCACCCGGCAGCATAAGAGTAGCCGGGAGTGGACGAGGACACAACTTATCGAAATCCTCATAGTCCTTGACCAACTTGGCTTTGAATACAAGCCGGCGATTCCCCACAGGGATAACCAGAGTTTCGATACGCGGTCCTGCAATCTTCTGTCCACCGAGCAGCATATCAACCTACTTTCTAGGTGCTGTTGGCCTGACGCGTCACAGTCGCCTGTGTCACGTTGCACTTACCAGTGACGGCAACGCTGCCGCCACGCAGGTCGTGCGACAAGTCTTCCCAACGGAAGTCACTGAGCAGGATTGTTTCCTGGTCGCCGCAGGAAACCGGACTCGGCTTATACAGAACCTGGATATCAACAGCATACGGACGGCAAGCATCCGCATCCGAAGATACCCAATCAGAAGCCTCGCCGATATTCTTGAGAGCCTCTTCAATTGTGGGAGTACCGCTGCCAGACGCAGCACGGAGATACTCCCAGGTGAAGTTCATATTGACATCAACCGGAACTTCATCACCCTCGCGGACCTCATCCAGGGCGCCACGGTCGAGAATATACTGCATATTCCGCTTCTCGGAATACGTGAGGTTGCCCTCACCGATCTTGACCTCAACGGAATTGCTACCGCCGTCACGGATCGTGATGACAGCATCCTTGAGGTCAATCACGGCGTAGACACTACGCCAGATCTTCATGTTACCTCTCCTCTATGAACATTTCGTAGTGACCCTCTACAGTTGCCTGTAATAAAGGGGTCGCTGCATCAACTTTGCCAAAGTGAGCAATTTGAATCTTCTCATGGCTCTTGAAATCATTGATAAGTTTCATACAACCCAACAGGGTGCTAGTATCATCCACACCGTTACCATATCGGAATACTTGGATATTGGTGAACATCTGTGCCACTAATCCAACATTCCGATGGATACGATGGAAATCACTTTCATCCTGGGCGGACTGTACGAGAACATTGATTTCATTGTAAGCACGCCAGTAACCCTTACTAACTTCTGTAAGGTCAGGTCCATCGACCCGCAATTCAATAAAATCTTTTACACCTTCGGTCTCCCGAAGTTGACCCTCAATGAACAGCGGCAAATCACCGCGTAAAGTGTTAAAGTGTTTACAAACGGATGCAAATATCCATCGTGGCCAGTTTTCGTTACTCATCGTTATCACCGCCTAAAACCTGCTTAGCTTTAACTAACCACGAGTAACCACCCTCAGTCTTCGTGGATTCACTGATTGTGAACTTACGACTACTCACTATGAGTTGCATTTCTTGATCAATAACGAAGTTACTCGGTAGATCTTTAGCATCAATGATAAATATCCGTGTGCCAGTTTGGAACTCTCCGCCGTAAGTAAAATTCTTATTGGCAGCGATGAAAGACAGATCGTACACAAAATCAGTTTTAATAGTCTGAGGAAGAAGGATAGCTCTCTTAACATTGATCCTCGTAGTGGTTCGTGTGATCGTTCCTAATTCTAAATCATATGCGTCAGCCGCAGTACGATATTCGATCACTGCTGGAACACCATACTGCCGCTTGAGCCGATAGACAATGTTCCGAATCTGACGCAGTACATTTGCCATTCTACACCTTAACCTTACCGTGTAAGCAGGGGCGCAAATCCATTACACTGCGTAATTCGCGATTAGAAAGACTGTTATCAGCAATAACTTTTTGATTCTTCTCAGCAATATCCTTGAGTTGTGTACGAATGTATTCCTCTAGTTCATCGAGCCGCTTCGAGAGTCTGTTCTCGCGCATATAATCACGATAGACAAAAAATATGACCATTGCCGCTAATGGGCCAGCAATTTTAACCAGTTCAATTATCTCACTCATTTGCGGCTCCTAACCCTGAATGGGGAGGGCCGAAGCCCTCCCCATTCAGAACCTAACTTAGCCGCAAACCAGGACACCCATGTTGGCATCGAGCAGCGCGATACCGCCGAGGATGTCGACGGTGACCTGATGACCCTGATAAGTGGAGTTGTAGCTGATCGTCACGCGAACAGCCAGACCGTTATAGTTGGCCACGTAGGACATAGCGCCAGTCCCACGAGCCGGAGCCGCCAGAGGACGAGTGACCAGCGAAATCGCGTTCTTGTGGAACGCGAAGCCGTAGTCACCGGCCGGGCCAAGACCCAGGGCGGTCGTGTGAGCGGTTGTGGCATACAGCGACCGATCCAGCAGGAGGCTGGTTGTGGTCGGAGTATTCAGCGCCGCGTGGATATAGTTGGCGTCCACAGCCGCGCCAGCGATGCTCACCAGCTGGCCACTCTTCGGAGCGACGGTGAACCCGTTGACCGTCAGCGGCTTGCTGTAACCAGCAGCGTAGCCAGCGGACAGGTTCACGGCACCCGGAGTATAGATAGTGACGACGGCGTTATCGGCAACCGCGCTCTTGAGACCGGGGCTGATGGCAATAGCGGTCGGAGTGGCGCCGCCGGTCGAACCGGTGATCTTCTGCGGAGTCATATCCCCGGCGATTGTGCACCACGAACCAGCGGTAATCGCGGCGCTCAGTCCGTCAACTGCGATGGCAGTCGAACCAGCGGCATAGCCAGCGGACAGATTCACTGCACCGGAAACCGTTGTGCTACCGGCCGCCACGGACGGGGCATTCTGGTCCATGAAGAAATCAAACCCGAACTTGCGCCCGATATTGCCCTCACGCAGCGCGGAGCCAGCGTCACCGGCCTCGTTCACCTTGGTGAACTCGCCGACGCTCAGGAGGTCACCCTCCATGCTGGACCCGATGATGAACCGGCGGTCCCCAAGTGGAACCTTATTGGTGTTCAGGACCTCACGAGCGTCGATAATCGTGCTCTTCCCGATAGCGGTTCCGAGCTTACCAACCACGCCGCCAGCCGGAATGAACCGATAGCACTGAGTCACGACCTGCTGGTCGATACCCTGAGCGATAGCCGACACGGCAGGAACCAGATAAGTGGCCACAAGATCCTTGAAGGACTTGCTGGCCTCACCGTCATAAATCATGAAGCTGGTGTACCAGTGCTGGTCGAGCTTCACCGGCACGTTGGTAGCCTGCGCATCCTGATTCACGATAGCGTCACCATCGACCTTACGGGTCGAAGTGAACGCAGCCGGACGCCGAGTGTTGACGACATCGCCGAAATTGGCAATCTCGTTCTCGAAATCACGGTGGACGAGAGCAGCCGCCACCATGTTGGCCTCAAGAATCATCAGGGACTCCTGAGCCCACATCTCCGGGATGAACGCGTCGTTATCGTTAGCATAAACCGAGAACCAAATCTTCGTGCAACGCTTCATTGCTTTCTCCTAGATTTTGCCCGCCTTACGGGCCTCGCGATACTTGACGGGGTCCTTAGCGAGTTCGGCAACATTGAGGTTGCCACCGCTACTGTTCCTTGTGGAACCACCGGTCCCGCCAGTACCATCACCAATGAAAAGATTAGCATACTCGTCCATTTCGCGCATCCTCTTGACTGCGTCCTTCACGGACACATCAAGAGTAACAGGCTTGCCGTCAGATCGGAAGAGCACACGTCTGAACTCCAGTCACGAATCACCA
>CALKWP010000105.1 GCA_938004075.1 uncultured Methanomassiliicoccales archaeon | reverse complement strand
TCCCTTCAGTGGCTTCAACTTTTTACCCCTAAAAAGTTGTTTGGCCACGAGGCCTGGTGAACGTTTGTGCGGCCTCATACCCGGGGCTTTCACCCAGGGCTTGCATTGATTTCTGCAATTGGTGTTGTCACGAACCCCGCCCTCACAGGCGAGGCATGCGCCTCTATCAGAAATCATTTTCTACCTTTCCCCCATTCTCTATCTGAGGAATACTCATGGTCAGAGCACCGGAATACGAGGAGATGGACAGAGCCCGTTCAGACAAAGTCCCTGAAGCATTTGCCAGTGTGTTCGGGGAGGGTAGCGGCTACCGGCTGAGAGAGGAAAGCCCGAGCCACCTTGGCCCTATCGCGGCAGGGCCGATCCAGAGGAGCACATATCATGTTTACAAAGGGCTGAAACGGGTCGCCACAATACATCAGAATGGCTACATGGAGATCCTGGATGAAAGCATCCGTGAGCGGCTGACGAGGGTCTCCGAGATTCTGGAGAGCGCTGCCAGACAGGCATACGATGATGTCGTGCGGCGGAATCCATAATATACGACATAAATGATTCGTAAGCCAGATTTTTTGGCTATTTTACTGCCCGATCGCCCGTGTCAGCTGGAACTCCTTCCCTTCATGCAGCAGTGTGTAGAGGCCCGTGTTGTGCTTGGACCCGCGCATCTTGTCAATCATTATCTGGCGGGTGATGTCCTGGCCATGGCGCTCCTTCTTCACGCGTATAATGCCGTCGCACAGGAAATCCTCATCCAGAACCCTGCGCGGGTCCTCCGAGGATTCCGAGACGATGAATGTCGTCACGCCAAGCTCCCTAAGCCATCCGAAGAAATGGAACAGGTCGTTGCGGCGGTCGTCCATCTTGCCCAGGAGTTCAAGGACCGGCAGGGAATCTATAACCAATAATTCGTATTCTGTGGTGTTGTGAAGATTGTCAGCGTACAGCTTGAAAATGTTGATCCAGGATTCGCCGTCGGCGGCCTTGTCTTCCATGTGGAGCCGCAGATATCCCATGTCAACTATGCTGACCAGCGTTTCGACCTCTCTATGTTCCATGCCCAGGCCGGCCATGTGCTCTAGAATGCTATCTCTCCCCTGCTCCAGGGAGATGTAGAGGCCTTTTCTTCCGGATTGCTTGGCGTTGTTGTGAAGTATGTTGTATGCCAGCGAAGATTTCATTGTTCCCGGCAATCCAGATATCAGCACCACGTGGCCGCGCGGTATCCCGCCGGACATCAGGTCGTCAAGGCCGGGAATGCAAGTACGAATCTTCTCCTTCATTTTACCACTCATAACCATATGCATCTATTGGTTAATAAACATTTATCAGATTCTCATTCCCCGGATGTTCAGTTCTTTCCCACATTTACCGCATGCATTGTTTTTCGTAGTGTTCCTGACCAGCCGAAGGCCGATTCTCTCCAGTGCCAGTGTCCCGCAGTCCGGACAGTAGGTGTTTTCCTCGTTGCAGTGCGCCACGTTGCCCAGGTAAACGAACTGGAGCCCCTCCTCCTTAGCAGCCTGATGCGCTTTCTTCAAGGTGTCAAACGGTGTGCTGGAAGATGAATGGAAATTGTAGTCCGGGTGGAACCGCGAGAAATGGACTGGAGTTAGCGGGCTCAAACTGTCATTGACCCATCTCGCGAATTTTTTTAACTCGGACGGGCTGTCATTCTGGCCGGGGATGACCAGGTAAGTCAGTTCTACATGAATGCCCAGCTCCGTGGCGAGAGCGCATGTGTCCAGCACCGGCTGGAGCTTCGCTTTGGACCGTTTCATGTAAAATTCATCCGTGAAGGCCTTCACATCTATGTTCATGGCATCCAGGTGAGGCGAAATCTCGCGGAGCGCTTCCTCGGTCATGTAGCCATTGGTGACATATGACGTCGCAAGACCGGCTTTCCTGGCGAGTTTCGCGCCGTCAAGCGTATACTCGAACCAAATCGTTGGCTCATTGTAAGTCCAGGATATGCTCTGGCAGTGGGCCCTGGCCGCCATTTCTATGAGTTGGTCCGGGGATATGTCCTTCAATCCTCTGGTGGTGAATTCCTGGGATATGCTCCAGTTCTGGCAGAAATCGCATCTGAAATTGCATCCCACGCTTCCCAGCGAGAGGACGCTGGTCCCCGGCATGAAGTGGTATAGCGGCTTTTTCTCGATGGGGTCCGGCCCTATGCTGGATACTTTCCCGTAGGTTGTAGCCAGCAATTTTCCGTTATCGTTCTTCCGGACGCTGCAGATTCCCGTCTTACCAGGGGGAATCACGCACCTGTGGGCACAGAGATGGCATTCTATCCTGTCACCCTTCTTTGCCCATAGCATCGCTTCCATCACCAGGTCCCCCTCCCAAAATGCTCGTAGCCCAGGTCCTCAAGTTTTCTGACGGAACCATCCTTCTCAAGCTGGATCGAATTCCCCTCAGTGACCTTGCCAATCCGCGTGATGCCGTTCATCGAGCTGAAAAGCTCATCGGCCATGTCTGGCCGGACAGTGAATAGCAATTCGAAATCCCCGCCCCAGTGCAGCGCTTTTTCCCTCTGAGCCTGATCAAGTCCTGGTTCCATGGGAATCTCCTCCTCGCTGACCAGGAAACCGATCTCGCTGGCTTTTGCCATCAGATGAAGGCAGGTGCTCAGCCCATCGGAGATGTCGATGCATGATGTGACAGCGCCGGAGCGAGCCAGCATTCGCCCTTCCTTCACGCGCGGTTCCACGAGCAGCAGTTTGGAGGCATCCAGGACATCGGATTCCCACACCACGCCTCTGCCGAGTTTCCCCGTCATTGCCAGAACGTCCCCGGGCCTCGCCCCGCTTCTTTTTAGAATGGATTGCTTGGCAACGCGGCCGATGGCCACGCCGGAAATGGTGGGATTGGAATTCTCCTTGGTGTCGCCGCCCAGGATAGGCGCGCCATATTTCGTGGCACACCTATTGATGCCTTCCATCAAGGCATCCAACCACGATGAATCCGTCTCCCTGGGAAGCCCAAGCG
>CALKWP010000104.1 GCA_938004075.1 uncultured Methanomassiliicoccales archaeon | reverse complement strand
ACGAGATGGTGATTCGTGACTGGAGTTCAGACGTGTGCTCTTCCGATCTACGGCAGGGCGGTCCAGCTCTGCGACATGGCTCTATCCCATGAGCCGGAAACGGCGATGCGCACCGTCATTCTGAATTTCAAGGCGGACTCGCTTTACAAGGTCGGCTGGAAGGTCCAGAGCGCAGACCTCATGCGGGAAGCCAGGAGCTACTTCATCGAGGTGCTGGGCATGGACCCGGAAGACCATGTCGCCAAGAAGGGCCTCGAGGAAATCGACTTCAGGGTCTATTGACGCAAATATTTTAACCCTCAAATTTATGGCCATGCACATGAAAGTCGGAGTACTGGCGCTGCAGGGCGATGTCAGCGAGCATGTCGCGGCTCTGAAATCGGCATTAATTCAATCCTCCATTAAGGGCTGCGTTGTCCAGGTTAGGCGCCCATCCGAGTTGGAATGTCTGGAGGGGCTTCTGATGCCCGGGGGAGAGAGCACGACAATCGCCAAACAGCTGGACAGGTTCGGGCTAAGGAAACCGATAATCGAGATGGCGGGTTCCGGGATTCCAGTTATGGGCACCTGCGCGGGCTGCATCCTTCTCTCCAGTGAGATACTGGACCAGGGCATCAGGCCGGTGGAGCCGCTGGGGCTGATGGACATCTCTGTTCGCAGGAATGCCTGGGGCCGGCAAGTCGAATCATTCGAGATGCCACTGAAAATTCAAGGGCTGGATTCAGAGTTTCACGGAATTTTTATAAGGGCTCCGAGAATCGAGCGCATCGGTGCTGAAGTGGAATCCCTGGCTCAAGTGGAGAAAGAGCATGTCATGGTCAGGCAGAAGAATATTCTCGGGCTGACTTTCCATCCGGAGCTATCTCACGACCCAAGGGTCCATGCGCTGTTTCTGGGAATGCTCAAGCCTTGACTGCCTTAATGAGTTTTTTGAATCTCTCGGAGATGCCTTCCTCTTCCACAATTGTGCCGGTGACTATGATGTCCGCGCCGGCCTGCACCGCCGCGCTGGCCTGTTCGGATGACCTTATGCCGCCGCCTACTATCAGCGGAATGTCGATGGCCTTCCTGACGCCGTTTATAAGGCTTGAAGGCACCGGTTCCGGCGCTCCCGAGCCGGCTTCCAGGTAGATGAGCTTCATGCCCAGCAACTCCCCGGCCACGGAGTAACCGATTGCCGACTTTATGTCCTCTCTCTTTATCAATTCAGCTTCCCCGACCATGCCCGCCCTCATGCCCGGCTCGACTATGATGTAACCCATGGAAATCGGTTCCAGCCCGCTCTTTTTTATCAGCGCGGCGGCTTTCATCTGCTCCCCAAGCAGGAATTTCGGATTCCTGGAATTGAGCAGGCTCATGAAGTAAATGGCATCCGCTTTCAGGGAAACTGCTTTCGCCTCCGTCGGGAAGAGGATGACAGGCAAATCACTCGTGTCCTTGATGGCGACAACGGTTGCGTCCAGGATTTCTTGCGTGACCCCTGTGGAGCCGCCCAGCATGATCGCATCGGTTCCCGCGGCTGCCGCCTCCTCGGATATTGTCGCTGCAACCCTCGGCTCCTGATCGTCAGGGTCCAGCAGCGTCATGTGTAGCTTCTGGTCCTTCAATTTCCTGCAGATTCCTTCCATAACCTTCATCATATCACTCCCAGGACGAAAGCGAGCAACGCTATCATCATCGCCAGCTTTGCCGTTTCAGTGGCTTTTCCAGGGTTCTGGGCAATCGCCCAGGCCCCATAAATAAATATCGCATCCGCCAGAAGCACCGTCACCAGGTACATGAATCCGAATATCCCGATTATGTAAGGGAACGGGCTCAGGGCAACGCCTATGAAAAACGCGCCAGTAGCTATCAGGCCGGCCTTCTTCTTGCCAAGTTTCATGGGCAGTGTGAATCTCCCTGCATCGCCTTCCATGTCCTGTATGTCCTTGGCTATCTCCCGGCCAAGCGTTGCTGTGAAAGAGAGCAGGAACATGAAAAGCACCGATCGCATGATGTCGGGGAATGCATCCAGAACGGCGAATCCGCCGAACAGAAAGAGCGAAGCTGTGAGCCAGCTTATCATGATGTTTCCGCTGAGGCCCATTGCCTTGGTCCGGAACTCGTACCCGAGCATGATGGCGAGGTTGAGAAGGATAATCAGCATGCAATACAAGCTCAGCCAGAGTCCAAGCGCAACGGATGCGGCGAATAGAATTCCCGCCACCGCCGTTGCGGTTCGCGGCTTAACATGGCCTGAAGGTATGGGGCGCTCCGGGTGATTTGCGCGATCAATGTCCCGGTCCAGGTAATCGTTGAGCGCATTCCCCGCGCCTGTGAAAAGGAAGACAACCAGAGAGGCGACAAGGACCTCAGAAATCGGAATGGTGCCAGCATCCAAGCTGGAGGCCACCAGCGCGACTATTATTATTGAAAGGACGGCCATGAGGCAGTTCTTCGGTCTCAGGAGTTGCATAATCCCTTTCATCAATAGCCGAATGTAACCGGATAATAAACCTTTTGCGGGTTCGCAATTATCAATATAATCGAAGTAGAGTTGCAAAGCGCAAGGCTTTTAATATACATGGAAATACCGTGACCGATTATTATGGCATGGGAACAGGCAGAGGTCAGGACCCTGAAAGAGAACAGATACGTGATCATTGACGAAGAGCCTTGCAGGATAAACAGCATATCCACGTCCAAGCCCGGGAAACACGGCGAAGCCAAGGCCCGGGTAGAAGGCGTAGGCATATTCGATGAGCTGAAGCACAGCTTCGTTCATCCGGTGTCGCACAAGGTGAAAGTACCGATAATAGACAAGAGGGCCGCACAGGTCCTTGCGATTGTCGGAGAAGAGGTCCAGCTAATGGACATGGTCACTTACGAGACGTTCAACATCCCGATCCCGGACGAGTTCAAGGCAGACCTCAAGGAAGGCGCCGAGATTCAGTACCTGGTTGCGATGGACAGGAAAAGGATCACAAGAGTCTGATTGCATATGGGCGGTACGCTTTTCTGCGACGCGGGTGCATCACTCAAAGACGCGAAGTATGTGATTTTCGGAGCGCCGCTTGACATCACAGGCACGCACCGCAGGGGCAGCGCAAAAGCACCTCAGGCCATACGTCATGAATCATACACCTTTGAATCCTGGGTCCCTGACCTTGAGATTGACCTTTCTGAAGTTGCAATTCATGACATGGGTGATCTACCCATGAAAAAACCCAAGGAAGAGATATCAGGGGCAGTCAAAGAGATACTAGCCATTGGAGCCGTCCCGATAATGATGGGCGGCGAGCATTCGGTCTCGCCTTACGCGCTTTCGGGATTCAGCGAGGTGTCCGCACTGGTCATCGACGCCCACCTGGATTACAGAGAAGATTTGAAAGGCGACAAGAACAACCATGCCTGCGCCTCCATGCGCATGAGGGAGATACTTGCAGGGAAACCGATTCTGCCCATAGGCATCAGGTCCATCTGCAGGTCCGAGCACGATGACGCGAAGCGCGACGGGCTCAATTACATAACCGCAGACAGGGCGAGAGCCCTCGGCACCAGGGAATTGCTGAAGCTCATTGATGACGCTCTGCCTGGCGACCTGTACTTCTCACTGGACATTGATGGTATAGACCCGGCATACGCGCCAGGGACAGGCACCCCGGAACCCTATGGCCTGGATGCAGTTATGGTCCGCGACATAGTCAGGCACGTGGCTCACAGGACTCTGGGATTCGACCTGGTCGAGGTCTGCCCGCCTGTGGATAATGGAAACACATCCGCGCTGGCTGCCAGGCTCATAAAAGATTTCATAGCAGCTAGAGAAAAGGGCCTGCAATAGAAAAATGAATTTTCCGATTTCTAATAATTCTACCTGTATCCAGGTATATGGTCAGATTTCTTGAAGATGCTGTCCAGGTCGAACCTCTGCATCTCCTCCTCGAACTTGCGCTTGAACCCGGCCATGCGCTTCTGGACCTTGGCGAGGTCAGCGTCCTCCTTCTCCATCATCTTGTGGATTCCGCGCATATCGCCGAAAAGCGCTTTGTTGATATCGAAGCCGCTGAGCGCCATTATGGAAAGCGTGTTATTCATGATGCCCAGCTCCAACTTTATCTTCTCTTTCGGGTCCACCTTGTAGACCTTCTTGTTCAGCCGTATCAGGTATTCCCTGTGGTTCTTCAGGGCGGAAAGCATGTTCTCCACGCGCTTGCCCATGCTCAGGACATGCTCGTCGGTCGTCAGAAGGGACTGGCTTACCCGTCCGATGGCGCCTTTGTCGCCTTTCCTGGATTTCGGCTTGAGCTCCAGCGCGGTCATGATGATATCCTCGCGCTTCGTTCTGGTTTCCATTTTTCCGAGAAGGCTCGCAATCTGCTTCTGCTGGGCGCCGGATGTTTTCGAGATTGAATCAAGTTTTTCCTTCAATCTTTCATTCTGCGCTTTGAGCCTATCCAGTTGAATCTGCAACTCTTTGACAGTCGGCTCCTTTACAGTTGCTTTGGCAGCTTTTGCCTTCTTCGGAGGGCTTTTGGTTCCGGGTTTCGCGCGTTTTTTTGCAGCCATCAGCCGCCCATATCCTTGACATGGGATAATAACCTTGCCATTGAAAAATCATTTTCAAGTGGCTACAATTTTCCACGGCATTTAAATACTCTGTACATTTTATTAGGGGCAAGAAAAGGTGAATGCATGAATAACAACCATGAACCCGCTATAGTCGCGAAAGGCGTCTCGAAGACATATGACAAGAAAGTAATGGCACTCAAGGGAATGGACCTTACCATCAACAAGGGAGAGGTATTCACATTGCTGGGTCCGAACGGCGCCGGCAAAACGACATTCCTGAGGATACTCTGCACCCAGCTCATGCCCACATCCGGCGATGCCCACATACTGGGCCACAGCGTCGTGAAAGACCCGAATGCCATCCGGGAGATGATAGCCATGGTCCCGCAGGATGCGATGGCCTACGCCAATTTCACGCCCTGGGACTACGCCTACAATTTCTGCCTCCTGAGGGGGATGGACAAGGCCAAGGCCAGGAAGAACTCCGAAGAGGCGCTGAAGTCCATGCTGATGTGGGATATGCGCATGAAGCCATGCCAGTCCATGTCCGGGGGAGAGAAGCGGCGCGCGCTGATAGCCGCCACCCTGGCGAGCGACGCGCCTGTCATGATGCTGGACGAGCCCACGAGCGGCCTTGACGCGATAGGCCGCAGGAACGTCTGGTCGGCCCTGAGGGAGCGGGCCGCCAAGGGCAACACCATCATCCTGACTACGCACATGATGGATGAAGCTGAAATGGTCTCTGACCGCCTGGCAATAATCAGCAAGGGCGAGCTTGTGACCGTCGGAACCACCGCGGAAATCAAGAAAAAGCTGCCCTACAGATACCGGGTCATCGCGCCGGAGAACGAGATTGACAGAGCAAGGTATCCGGACATCACCAAGATCGGCGACCGGTTAGTAGTGTACCTGAAATCCGATGAGGAAGCTATCGAACTGGTCAGAGATATGCTGAAGCGGAACGTGCAGGCGGAAGCCGCCCCGGTGACGCTGGAGGACGCTTTCGTCCACCTTGCAGGGGAGGTGCTGGAATGAGAATCGGCAAGATGGTCAAGGACATGTTCATAATCGCGTTCATGAAGTCCATTCCCGACATAAAGCGCCAGCCGCTGATGCTCCTGATACTTGTCGGGCTCTCGGCCATACCGCTATTTTTCATTGGCATGTTCGGCGGGGACGACCCGGCCGTATTCCGGGGCGGTCTCGTCGGCTCCATCGTGTCCAGCATCGGCTTCATCGCGATAACCGCATCCATCCAGGACCTCACTTTCGACCGGTACGTCAAGCTACGGGAGATGGTCGTGGCCATGCCGGTGCATTCCCTGTCATACGCCATGGGGCTCACCCTGGGATTCCTCATATTCGCCCTGCCCGGTTTCATCGCCTTCCTCTGCTACGGCATCTACCTCGGCCTGTTCGGCGCAGTCTCCCTGTTGCTGACGCTTTGCGCTATGGTGCTCTGCTGGCTCGCTCTGGCGGCGATTGGCTTCACGATAGCGACGTACATGCACAGGACCAGCCCCAACACCCTGGGTATCGTTGCCAACATCCTCAGTTTCGGTTTCGTATTCCTGCCCCCGGTGTATGACTCGGAAACGATGCTGACGAACCTTGGCGGTATTGACATGTCCTGGATAGTATACCTGTTCCCCACTTCCAATGCCGCGGCGATAATCCGCTACGCGACCGATCTCACCGCATGGAACGCAACCGCGTTCATTCTGCACTGGGTGATTCTCATCGCGACAGTGGCGGTGTTCTCCCTCCTGGTGATATGGAAGGCCCAGTGGCGGGAACCCTGACACTGAAACGTATTTATCGCATCAGCGATTCACGCATCCGATGAACTTCGACCTCACCAAGGAGCAGCAGATGGTCCGGGCCATGGTCCGGGCGTTCGCGGAGAAGGAGCTGAAGCCAATCGCGCAGGAGCTGGACCAGTCCGGCGAATTCCCCTGGGAAATCATCAGAAAGATGGGCACCCTGAACCTCATGGGAATGGCCGTTCCAAGGGAATGGGGCGGCTCCGGCGCTGATGCAATTTCCTACGCGCTGGCAATCGAGGAACTGGCCCGGGTATGCGGCTCCACCAGCGTCATAATGGCCGTTCACAATTCGGTCTGCTGCCATCCGATACACCAGTTCGGCACCGATGCCCAGAAGGAGAAATTCCTGAGGTCACTGGCCGAGGGCAGGAAGCTGGGCGGCTTCGCGCTCACCGAGCCGAGCGCCGGCTCGGATGCCGGGGCAGTCAGGACCACAGCAGTTTTAGATGGTGATTATTATATATTAAATGGAAATAAAATATTCATCACATCCGGCTGCGAAGCGGATGTGCTGGTTGTCATCGTTTCCACCGAACCCGCAAAGGGAACGAAGGGCCTTACAGCCTTCATCGTGGAGAAGGGGACGCCGGGATTCACGTACGGTAGCGTGGAAGACAAGATGGGCGTCCGGGCATCCGCGACCTCCGAGCTGGTTTTCGAGAACTGCCGTGTACCCAAAGAGAACATGCTGGGCGAGCTGAACGCGGGATTCAAGATTGGCATGATGACGCTTGACGGAAGCCGCATTGGAATCGCGGCCCAGGCCGTGGGAATCGCCCAGGGCGCGTTGGATGAAGCTGTCCGTTACGCCAAGGAAAGGGAGCAGTTCGGCCGGCCAATAGGAAAGTTCCAGGCAATCCAATGGATGCTGGCTGAGATGGCCACCAAGGTCGCGGCAGCGAGATACCTTGTGCTCAGAGCTTCATACATGGTTGATACCGGGCAGAAGCTGTCCAAAGAGAGCGCCATGGCAAAGCTGTACGCTTCAAAAATAGCCATGGAAGTGGCCAACTGCGCATTGCAGATTCATGGCGGATATGGCTACACCAAGGATTACCCTGTCGAGCGATTTTTCAGGGAGGCCAAAATCACAGAGATTTATGAAGGAACAAGCGAGGTCCAGCGCATGGTCATCGCAAGGGAATCCCTCAAGTGAAATCCTTCTGATTGCTTTTTGCTCATGCCATGATGTTTTTCTTCATCTTCCCTGGATTGGTGAGACACATCCACACGAGTGCTGCCAG
This sequence comes from uncultured Methanomassiliicoccales archaeon, assembly GCA_938004075.1. Classification (GTDB taxonomy): domain Archaea; phylum Thermoplasmatota; class Thermoplasmata; order SG8-5; family SG8-5; genus UBA147. The sequence goes on along the minus strand of CALKWP010000104.1, from coordinate 9,343 downwards.
CAAAGCCCCTGCCAGTGGCGCTGCCCAAAACATCCACAGCTGCTCCAGCGCCTCACCGCCGACGAACAGAGCCGGTCCCAGGCTTCTGGCCGGGTTCACCGATGTCCCGGTTATCGGGATGCCGACAATATGTACCAGAAAGAGCGCGAATCCTATGGCCAGTCCCTCAAAACCCTTTGCCGCGCGCTTTGAGGTGACCTCCAGAATCGCATAAACGAAGAAGAACGTGAGGAAGACTTCTGCGATTAAGCTGGACATCATATTGAAACCCGCTGGAGATGCAGCGTCGTATCCATTCTGGCCCAGGCCATCAGCCAGTTCCCATCCGGGCATACCCGATGCGATGACAAAAAGCAGTGCCGCGCCGACAATCGCCCCGATGCATTGCATCCCGATATAGGCCAGGGCATCCCTGCCTGATATTTTTCTTGCAATCAGCATGGCAACGGTTACAGCCGGATTCACATGGCAACCGGATATCGGCCCGATGGCATAAACCAGGACAAGAAGGACCATCCCGAACGCCATTGCGATTCCCAGGAAGCCGATATAGGCTCCAGCGATCACCGCGCTTCCGCACCCGAAAAACACAAGTGCCAGTGTTCCCAGAAACTCTGCAGAGTATTTTCTCATGTCGCTGATAATAATACTATCGCTCATCTCACCAACTCCAAATTAAATAACTCTTCATCTTACAAATAGTTTGTTGCCCGATGTAGGAGATGAACACATGTTCATTCGGCTGCCTCGAATAATTTTAAATCCTATCCCCCTATTGGCGGTATCATGGCAAAGATATTCATCGGGGTTGCATGGCCTTACGCGAACGGCCCAATCCATGTGGGCCACATGGCAGGCTGCAACCTCCCGCCGGACATATTCAGGAAGTACCATCGCATGAGGGGAAACGACGTCCTGATGGTATCGGGAAGCGACATGCATGGGACCCCAGTAACCGTCAAAGCCGAGAAGGAGGGCCTGGAGCCGCTGGCCCTTGCGCAAAAGTACCATGAGATGAATGCCAAGGCCCTGGTGGATTTCGGCATTGAGTTCGATATGTTTCTGAGCACCGAGGATGAGACTCATCAGGCCGAGGTCAAGAAGCTTTTTCTCAGGTTGCTGGAGCGTGATTTTCTCTATGAAAAGGAGATGGAACTGCCATTCTGCGCCAAATGCGCCCGCACCCTGCCCGACCGCTACGTCGAGGGCGAGTGCCCATTCTGCCATTACGATAAAGCGAGGGGAGATCAGTGCGATGAATGCGGCAAGCTAATGGACCCGGACATGTTGATAGGGCTCAGGTGCATCACATGCGGCTCAACTCCCAAGTTCGTGAAGCGCACCCACTTCTTCTTCCGGCTCAGCGCGCAGGAGGGCTTTCTCAAGGAATGGATGGCTCCGATGAATCACTGGCGCACACATGTTCTCAACTTCTCAAGGATGTACCTTGAGAACGGCCTGAAGGACAGGCCGGTGACCCGCGACACGACATACGGCATCGAGATACCGGTGCCTGGCCATGATGACAAGCGCATCTATGTATGGTTCGAGGCCTTCATGGGCTACTACACCATGGCAGTGAAATGGGCGAACGGCAATCAGAAGCTGTTCGATAGCTTCTGGAAGAACCCGGATTGCAGGCATTACTACTTCCTGGGCAAGGACAACATACCGTTCCACACCATCTTCTGGCCGGCCGTGCTCAAATCCCTGGATTGGGACCTGAACCTTCCTTACGATGTGCCAGCCAACGCCTACCTAAGGCACGGCGGCGAGAAATTCTCCAAATCGCGAGGCGTTTCCGAGAGCATCAAGGACATACTGAAAATCTATGATGCGGACGCGGTTCGTTACTACATGGCCACCACCATGCCTGAGACCCGCGATACTGATTTCACATGGGACGATTTCATCACCAGGAACAATTCCGAACTGGTTGCCACATACGGGAACTTCGTTCACCGGGCGCTCAGCTTCACTCACAAAAACTTCAGCAATATCCCGGAGGGGACCCTGCAGCCCGAAATCAAGAACGAAATGGAAAAGGCCCTCGGAGAAGTGGCTCAGTCGCTGGAAAAATGCGAGTTCAAGAACGGCATAAAAAGGGCCATGGAGCTGGCAAGATTCGGCAACCAGTACATTGATTCCCGCGCCCCTTGGAAGCAGATAAAGGAATCAAGGCAGGACTGCGCGGACACGCTATTCACTTGCATCAGCCTCTCCAAAGCGCTTGCCGTCATGCTGGCGCCTTATCTCCCATTCTCCTCCCAGAAGCTGTGGGAATCGATTGGCGAGGATGGCAGGGTGCTAGACGCAAAGTGGGAGGACGCCCTTGCCCCCATCAAAACCGGGACGAAGCTGGCCGAGCCATTGCCGCTCTTCAAGCGCTTGGACCCGCCCGCGGAAGCGGAACCCGCAAAGGCCAGCGAGCCTAAGAAGGAGGAAAATGCCATGACATCCGGACTGGAGAAGCTCGACCTCAGGGTCGCGGAAGTGAAAACTGCGAACGACCACCCCAACGCGGACAAGCTGCTGGTTCTAACCATCGATCTCGGCGGTGAAATGCGCCAGCTCTGCGCCGGGCTGAAAAAGCATTACACGCTGGAGGAATTCGTCGGCAGGAGAATAATCGTTGTCTGCAACCTCATGCCAGCTAAATTGAGGGGCGTCATGTCCGAAGGCATGCTCCTGGCGGCAACCGAGGGCGAGACTGTGGGGCTGCTTGTGCCGCCCGCAGACGCTAAGCCGGGGGACCGGATTGACGGAACAACGGCCGCGCCCCAGATGACCATAACTGACTTTGCAACCTTCCAATTGCAGACTGACCAGGACCGGAACGCGGAGCTTGTCACGGCAGACGGGGCACATCACACATTCGCGATCGGCGGCAAGGCCGTCGGTGTGGACAAGGGCATAGGCTCCGGGGCGAAAATCAAATGATGCTGGACATGCACCTGCACTCCAATCATTCGTCGGACGGGAAGGAATCGCCAAGAAACATTCTCAAGCATGCGAAAAAGATAGGTCTGGATGGCGTTTGCATCACTGACCACAACACTCTGAGCGGCAACCTTGAGGCCAGGAGGATCGCTGGCGAATACGGCATCCTGGTGATACGGGGAATGGAGATATCCAGCTGTTGCGGCCACATACTGGGCGTGGGAATAGATTCAGAAATTCCAAGGGGCCTCTCCCCGGAGGAAACGCTTTCTCGGATTCACGACGCTGGCGGCATTGCGATGGTCCCGCACCCGTTCAGACATCTGGGGCTGGGGGAATCCGCGGTCAGGACGATGAAGCCCGATGCCATCGAGGTCCTCAACTCGCATTCAACACCGAAGGAAAATCGAATGGCGAAAGCGCTTTGCGAAGATTTGAAACTGCCGATGACCGCCGGCAGCGATGCCCACGAACTCGGGATGATGGGAAAGGCCAGGTTATCAATTCCTGACGTTTCATCAGAAGAGGAGGCGCTGGAATGCATACTCTCCGGAAAGGTGAAGGTACTGGGAAAGAGTCGGAGCATGGCGGGAACCATGAAGGACCGCACTCAAACAGTGACACACTGGATTGCCCGCGGATTCAAAAAGATGTAATTTTGCTCAATTCAGGGCTTTCTCGAATTTCGGAGCTGCCCTGACTACGATGTTCAGAAGCTTCTCCTCGGGCTCGGCAGCGCCGGTTTTCAGAACCAGCAAGGCCTTCGGGCTTACCGCGGCCATGGCCAATTTGGAATGCTCCAGAGATATGGTCACAATCTTCAGTTTCTCTTTGAGCTCGGATGTTGATGTCTCAGCAGCGCCCAGAATGATCGCAGACATGGCCACAAAAGTTTCCGCGTGGACGCCTTTCGGCGCCTTTCCCGCGATATGCATACCGCTCCTTGATACAAGTATCGCATCTGTCACTCCATCGGATGATTTTATCTCATCCAGTATTTCTTCTAGCGCTACCAGGTTTGCCATGGTAATTATCCCTAACCCAATGCAAGGAAACTGACCCTCACTGAATATGGTAATCGCCGACATGTTGAAATAGTTTGTGTTGGGGGATGCGGTCAACCCGGCCCCGGAATCCAATGTGAATTATGAAAGAAAAGCACCCACGCCCGATTCCCAAATCCATACACAAACATTTTTCGCAGTGCAATTTATATACGAATGGTTTTTTACTCGATTAGATGAGCTTCAACATCGCCCTCATGATAGCGGCCTTCGCGGCCATATTCATCACAGTTAATCCAATCAGCAAGGTGCCTTTCTTCATCGTGCTGACTGAGGGCTACACAAGGGAAGAGAAGAAAGTGGTCATACTGAATGCAATCAAAGTGAGCACCGCCGTGCTTCTGCTTTTCGCCGTCTTTGGAAGGTTCCTCTTCGATGCATTCAACGTTGAATTTCTTGCGCTCAAGTTCGTCGGCGCTGCGGTTCTCATAAAAATCGGCTACGACATGCTCATGGGCCAGATTTCAAAATTCAAATCCACGGATGAGGAGCGGAAGGAGTGCATCGACAAGGGCATCGTCGGTGTGGTTCCGCTGGGAATCCCGATGATTTCCGGCCCGGGCGCCATGATAACCGCCATGATCTACATGGGCGAGTCTTCCGGGTTCCTTGAATGGGGCTTCATCGTTCTGAGCATCCTCATAACGCTGGTCATCACCTATGTCCTGCTGGTGGAGAGCCACGTGATTTACAGGAGGATGGGCAAGCTTGGCATAACAGCCACGATGAGGATAATGGGAATACTCATCGCATCGATAGGCGTGCAGATGCTGCTGAATAATCTCATTCAGTTCGCAGCGATGTTGTGAATTTACCTACTTGGACTTCTCCTTGACCCACGCATCCCTAAGACCCACGGTCCGGTTCAGCGCCATGCCTTCCTTAGCGTCCCTCTCCACCGAGAAATACCCCTGCCTCTCAAGCTGGATGCGGTCCCCCGGGGCCAGGCTGGTAACGGCCGGCTCCATGCGGCATCCATTCAAGACCTTGAGGGAATCCGGATTCAGATATTCTTTGAAATTGCCTGGCTGTCCGGCGGGATCGTCCACTGTGAACAATCTATCATACAGCCTCACCTCGGCCGTAATCGATTTGCTGGCGGAGACCCAGTGCATGGTGCTCTTCACCTTGCGGCCGTCCGGCGCGTTGCCTCCCCTTGTGGCCGGGTCCACTGTGCATCTTAGTTCTGTTACCCTGCCTTCGGAATCCTTCACAACGGAATCGCAGGTGAGGAAGTAAGCATACCGCAGCCGCACTTCCCGGCCGGGAGCCAGCCTGAAGAATTTCTTCTCGGGGACTTCCATGAAATCCTCCCTCTCTATGAACAATTCCCTGGTGAAAGGGACCTTCCTGGTGCCGGCATTCGGGTCTTCGGGGTTGTTGACGGCATCCATCTCCTCATAATGGTCTTCCGGAAGGTTCTCGATGACCACCTTGAGCGGGTCCAGAACGCCCATGAACCTGGATGCCGTGCGGTTCAGCTCATCCCTGACGCAGCTTTCCAGAAGCTCCAGGGCGATGGTGTTCTCCTTCTTGGCGACGCCGACCCGGGACATGAAGTCGCGGATGGCGGCCGGCGGATACCCTCTGCGCCTCATGCCGCATATCGTGGGCATGCGCGGGTCGTTCCAGCCGGAGACATGATTGCCTTCAACCAGTTCCCTGAGCATGCGCTTGCTCATCACAGTCCCGGTGAGGTTCAGCCTGGCGAACTCTATCTGCTGGGGATGGTAGATGCCCAGGCGGTCCAGGAACCAGTCGTACAGCGGCCGGTGATTCTCGAATTCAAGAGTGCAGATTGAATGCGTTATTCCCTCAATCGAGTCCTCAAGCCCGTGAGCCCAGTCGTACATCGGGTAGATGCACCATTTATCGCCGGTGTTGTGGTGGCTGGCATGCAATATCCTGTACATCAGCGGGTCGCGCATGTTCATGTTTGGATGGGCCATGTCGATCTTTGCCCTCAAGACTTTGGCGCCGTCCGCGAACTCGCCTTTTCTCATGCGCTCGAACAATGCCAGGTTCTCTTCCACTGAACGGTCCCGGAACGGGCTGTTCTTCCCCGGCGTTGTGAGGTCCCCGCGCATCGCGCTTATCTCCGGCCCCGAGAGGTCGTCGACATAGGCGTCGCCCTGCTTGACCAATTGAACTGCCCAGTCATACATCTGCTCGAAGTAATCTGATGCGAAAAGAACCTTTTCCGGCTCGAAGCCCAGCCATCTGACGTCCTCGACAATGGAGTCAACGAATTCCTCCTCCTCCTTTGCCGGATTCGTATCGTCGAACCTTAAATTGCACTTGCCCCCGTACTGGGCGGCTATCCCGAAATTCAGGCAGATGGATTTCGCGTGGCCGATGTGCAGGTACCCGTTGGGCTCCGGAGGGAACCTGGTGTGCACTCTCCCCTTGTGCTTGCCTGCGCGTTTGTCCTCGTCGATGATATCCCGAATGAAATCCCTTGGTGCTTCCATAATCTCACCACTGTACCGATGCCGAATGACCAATCCCTATTTCAGATTGCTGGTGACCACAAGGCCGGAGTGCTTCACGCCGCGGACCGTTTTCACAGCGTCGGAGAATGACCTTATCTCCGCCGACGAGCCTCGCAGAGCCAGTATCTCCAGGCAATTGTTGTGATCCAGGTGGATGTGCATGGTAGAGTAAATCTCGATATGAGAGTCGTGCTGCAGCCCCAGAAGCTTGTTCACCACCTCGCTGGTGTGGTGGTCGTAGACCATCGTAACCACGCCTACAATCTGGCCTTCGCCGCTTTCCCATGCCGTGTCCACCATGCTGTTTCTTATGAGGTCCGCTATCGCCTTGGAGCGGTTGCCATAGCCCATTCCATCAATCTGGGCATCGAATCTTTCCAGCAAATCTGAGGGTAATGAAACCCCGAATCTTGTGATCTCTGTCATGCCACTCAGAACCCTAAAAGTGGCACGATTGTATATATGTTGCTACAAAGTGTTTTATAGGTGCGTGAAATCTCATGGCACGAATCATATAAACGTGACACGGTGATGCAAAATGCACATTCCAGATGGATTGATGGCGCCTGCGGTTGCGGGGGTCGGATGGATAATCGCCTTGATATTGCTTGCAACCACATTCAAGGTTCTCAACAAGAGAATGGACGACCGTCAGATAACCTTGATGGCAGTGCTGGCCGCGGGAATCTTTGTCGCTCAGATGCTGAACTTTCCAATTGGCGGCGGAACCACAGGCCACCTTCTCGGCGCAGCTCTGGCAACCATCATCCTCGGCCCTCTGGCGGGCATACTGATACTCACGACCATTCTGACAATCCAGGCACTGGTGTTCGGCGACGGCGGGCTGACCGCGCTCGGCCTTAACATTCTCAACATGGCCATAATCGGAAGTCTTGTGGCCTGGTATGCCTACATAGCGCTTCGAAAATGGAATATTAACGCGGCTGTGTTTGCAGCCGCTTTCTCTTCGGTGTTCGCGGCCGCGCTGGCTGCCGCGGCCCAACTGGCAGTCAGCCACTCCCTGTCAGGAGGAGTTTACGGGATCTCAGGGGCCATCGCTTTCCCCGCCATGGCTGCGTTCCATCTGCTCATCGGCATAGGAGAGGCAATTATCACATCCAGCGTGGTTCTTTACATCGCCCGGGTATCGCCAGGCATGCTGAAGCTGCCAAAATTGACATTGGCCACGTTCAAGAAGGAGGCGATTGCGGATGCATGATCTCCTGGACAAGAGGAACCTCAAGATATTCGCTGGCATACTGCTGTTATTCGCCATCGGCCTTGTGGGATTTTACATATTCTCCGTGGAATACGGGGACGGCCTGGAGGTCACAATGGAGGAAGCCGGTGTCGATGAGCCAGAGCCGTTTTACTCCGGCCTGTTGGGATACGGGGATAACTACCTCGGAAGCCTTGCGATGGGCATCATCGGATTCTTCGTCACATTGCTCGCGGTCTATCTGCTGGCCAGGTTGCTGAGGAAGAATGAGGCATGAGTTCATAGACAAGTACTCGAAGCAATCGAATCTTTCCGAATTCGATCCCAGGGCGAAGATAATCGGCATCCTGTTTTTCATCTGTGCCGTGGCGCTGCTTCAGGACACTTTTCTGCTGCTCTTCTCTCTTGCCTTCATCCTGTGCCTGCTCGCCATTTCCGGAGTTCCCGCAACTCACATTGCGAAGAGGTATGCGGTCGCGCTGCCTTTCATAATCTTCGCGGCCATGTCGCTGTACTGGACTTCCGGCCAGGAGAATGCCATCAACCTTTTCCTTCGCATTTCGGCGTCGGTGCTTGCTTTGATACTGATAGCCATCACCACGGATTTCTTTGACCTGCTGAGGGGCCTTCAATCACTCAAAATTCCTGGCATCATGATATCCATGCTGATGTTCACTTACAGATACATATTCGTCATGTTCGACGAACTGCGCAGAATGGGCATTGCCAGGCGCGCCAGGGCCTACCGGAACGGCGGAAGCATGCTTGACCGCGGGGCTATGGGCGTTATTTCAAGCACTGCCGGGATGCTGCTGGTGAGGGCGTACGAAAGAGGCTTGAGGATAAGCGACTCCCTCCGGGCCAGGGGCTATGATGGGGAAGTGAGGACTGCCAGGCCGCTGAAGATGCGGGCCAGGGACGGCGCGATGGCCTCTCTCCTTGTTTTCATGGCATTCTACCTTCTTTCATTCCAGATGGGGGTGCTGACATGATTGCGTTGCGACTCTCGGGAATTTCCTACAAGTACGGGGACGAAGCCCCGGCTCTGGATGGGGTGGATATGGAAATTGCTTGCGGGGAGTGCGTTGCCGTGCTCGGACACAATGGCGCCGGGAAATCCACATTGCTGAAGATAATGGCTGGCCTTCTGGACCCCGGCTCCGGAGCCCTGGAGATCAAGGGAGAAAAGCTCACCAGGAAGAATGCCGATTTCCTGAGGCAGAGCATTGGCATACTGTTCCAGGACCCGGACGACCAGATATTCATGCCAAGGGTGTGGGACGATGTCGCTTTCGGGCCCCTGAATCAGGGATTTACAGGGCAGGAGCTTGATGCCCGGGTCAGGGACGCGCTGAAGATAACCGGGCTTGAGGATTTCGCTGAACGGGTGCCCCATCATCTCAGCTATGGAGAGAAGAAGCGCGTGGCGATAGCGGGCATACTGGCAATGAAGCCGGAGATACTGCTGCTGGACGAGCCCACCGCAAACCTGGACCCCGTGGGAAGAAGGGAGCTTCTGGCCTTGCTCAAGGGCCTTGGCTGCACGATAATCATGGCCACCCATGACATGGAAGCGGCTGCAGATCGGAAGAGCGTCGTGTAGGGAAAGAGTGTAGATCTCGGTGGTC
>CALKWP010000103.1 GCA_938004075.1 uncultured Methanomassiliicoccales archaeon | reverse complement strand
ACGAAAAGCCAGACAAGAAAGAATGCTCCCGTCGGGACGAGAAAAGTTTCTCCATGCAATCTACAACAATCTTTTCGAGCAAGCCTAATTCTGCCAGCTACAATAAATAACAAAAGAATTCGGCGATGTCTCAGCCTTCATTCCAAACAATCTGAAAACGGTAGGCTGAGTCCCGTCGGGATCGAGGGCTTCACTCCTAGCAATAAGAAAATAATAGCCCGAGAGACGACGGGAGCACGGTTTGCTTCAATAAAGAATGGAGTGCTCCCGTCGGGATCGAAAATTTTTCACTAACATTTTCGCTCCAGTAATTTTCGAGACGGCGGGAGCATCGTCACCATGCAATTGGGGAAAAAGATGCTCCCGTCGGGATTCGAACCCGAGTCCCTAGCTCGAAAGGCTAGAATGATTGGCCGTTGTAGTCTGGAGGCGTTTCCGCGTCCGGATGTCTACACTACGGGAGCGTATGGTATCTATATGTTATCTGAGCTCCCGTAGCAAGGACCAATCTCCGATTGGCCCGGGCTATGGGAGCGTCCGCTTTATCCCGGGCCATTGCCATGCAGCTTTGGCTTCGGGCACGCCGCATAAAGCGCTGCCCTTCTTAAAATTTCTCCTTCTTGTTAAGGGGTTATCCATTAATAATTCGTTACGCTATCCAATATGGAAATGGAGCATTAGAATGCTGGAAGTCCGTAATCTCACCAAGCAATTCGGAACCGTCCTGGCCGTGGACAACATAAGATTCAGGGTGGAGACGGGAGAAGTTTTCGGCATGCTTGGCACCAATGGCGCGGGCAAGACAACGACAATGAAGATACTCTCCTGCATACTCAAGCCGACGTCGGGAATCGCACTGGTGGATGGCCTGGACGTCACCCGGAACCAGATTGAGGTGAAGCGGCGCATCGGCTATCTTCCCGAGATGCCAAACCTATTCGAGAAGCTCACCGGCCGGGAGTTCATGCGGATGCTGGGAACCCTGAGAGGACTGGAGCCGGAAGTCTTGGATAAGAGGGTCGAGCAGTACATTACCGCGTTCCAGTTCGGGGATTTCCTGGACCTGGAGATCGGCACTTACTCCAAGGGGATGCGGCAGAGGGTTGCGTTCGCCTCTTCGGTTCTTCACGAGCCGCCGATACTCATTCTCGACGAGCCAACCAGCGGACTTGACCCAAGATACTCCAAGATGGTGAAGGCCTGGGTCCGGGATTACGCGGGCAAGGGCAACACCGTGCTGATGAGTACGCACGTGACCGAGATTGCTAACAGCCTGTGCGACCGCGTGGCGATCGTCCATAACGGGCGCATTGCAGGGCTGGACACGCCTGAGGCGCTGAAGAAAAAACTTGGAGCCGCTACATTGGAGGACGCCTTCGTCATGCTGGTGGAGGGCTGATGGTGGCCTCGCCGATACTTGAGATATATTTTGCGGATGCTCTCACCGGCTACCGGAACACGATGAAGCGCCTGAGGAAGAGCCGCATTTACAGTGCCTGGAGCGTCATTGTTATGCTGACCGCTTTCGGAGCGGTGGTCACCCTCATAGCTTTCATATCCCGTTCTGGCGAGATAGAGGGATTCCCCCTGGACCTCAACGACGTGCTATTCCTTTTCTTCCTGGTGTTCATGGGCAAGTCCCTCCTTGACACGTACCATTACCTGGTGGAAAGGCCGGCCAGCGTGTTCCTCCTGGTGCAGCCGTTCGGGACCTGCAGCATAGTCCTGGGCAAGATCCTCTCGATAACTGTCTTCAACCTTGGCCTTCTGGCCTTCGGGCTGGGGGCCATGACCGCAATGACATTCCTTCACCCGTTCCTGTATTTTGTAATTCCTCCTGATATTGTGCTGGACCTTATACTTCTGTCCATCGCAGCCACGATCGTCGGATTCACTTACTCGGTTCTCAGCGGACTCAACAGCCTGCCGAGAAAGCTCATCGGAGGCGCGGCATTCAGCCCTGTGATGTCGATGATTTACATTGTCATGGGCCAGATTCGCATGACTGGCTGGGAGCTGACCCAGACCCTTGGAATTTTAGCGATCATCTCACTCATCGGCATCCCGATTTCCTCATATTTCCTGCTGGAATCCTGGAACACGATGACCGGCTCCAGGTCTCCATTGCATGTTGCCCGCAAGAACGGGAATGCCGGCCGCACAGTTGTTCTTGTCAAGAGGTTCTTCGGGCCTTCAGTTTCATCGATATACGACAGCGAGGTCCGCACTCTGCTGAGAAAGCGTGAGGGTGTGGGAAACGCAATCACGCTGGTGGGTTTGCTTGTCTTCGCAATCTACTTCTACGATAAATTCAACGATTTCCTGGCATTGCCGGGTTTCTTCCTCGACTTCATTCCCATCATGGTCGTGGGCCTGGCGCTGTACCTTTCCGTCGTGTCGCTCGGCCTTGTCCCGGCCCTCGGGGCTTTCAGCCATGACGGCAAAAGCTCGTGGGTCTACAAGGTCGTGCCAGTATCTGGAATCGAGATTGTTCTGGGAAAGATGCTCGCCGTCATGCTGATGCTGCCTTTCGTTGTGCTGTTCGTGGCCATACCTATACCGCTGGTTTCCGGCCTTTCTTGGATTGCCATGCTGTTCTCCGGAATGGGTGCCGCGGTCATGTTCCTCTCCGCAACGGGGATCGGCCTCTGGCATGGCGCGAAGAACCCTAATTATGACGAATCCTCAGGCAATGCGCCAGATGTCATGACGATGTACACGTTCATGCTTCTCATTCTGTTTCTCTCCACCGCGTTGCTTCTCCCTCCGCTGGCCATTGCCTTGACTGACAGGTTCCTTGGATTCCTGGCACTGGTCATGGCACTGGACATCTCATTGCTGATACTCCATCTGGGGATGAAAGGCGCTGTCAGGGGCTTCTCGAATTTTGAATTGTCCTGATATTTTCCGGTGCATTTTTTATATTCATCTCTGCATTACGGAAAGCATGGACAGCAAACCAATGGTCTCGATATCCGGTTGCCAGGATTATGACATCGACCGTGTTAGGCTGGCAGTGGGTGATGCAGTATCATCTCTCGGCGGCATGGAGAGATTCGTCAAACCAGGTGAAAAAGTCCTCATCAAAGTGAATCTCCTTTTCCCATCGAAACCGGAGGAAGCGGTGACGACCCATCCTTCCGTTGTCAAGGCGGTCATCGAGCTTGTGGAGAAGGCCGGGGGAAAGGCCATTGTCGGAGATAGCCCCGGCCTCACCTTCACTGAAGCCAGGCTGGAAAAATCCTACAGAAAATGCGGTATGTACGAGGCCATCGAAGGCACAAAGGCGGAACTCAACTGGAACATCGGAACGATGATGGTCGACAATCCGAACGGCCACATCATGAAAAGCCTTGAGCTGGTCCAGGTTCTCGACGAAGTGGACAAGGTCATCGCCCTTCCCAAACCGAAAACGCACTCCTTCACCACGTACACGGGGGCGACCAAGGTCCTTTTCGGCCTCATGCCGGGCCTTGTCAAAGCCGCGTATCATTCCAAGCTGCCGGATGTCAGGGATTTCACCGATATGCTCCTGGACATCCAGGAATATGTGAAAGCGGACCTATTCATCATGGACGCCGTGGTCGGAATGGACGGCAAAGGCCCTTCCGGGGGCGACCCGGTGAAGGTCGGCGCAATAATTGCGAGCGCGGACCCCCTGGCCATGGACATTGTGGCATGCAGGATGGTGGGCATAGACCCGGAGACGGTCCCGACTATATCCAACGCGGTATCCAGAAACCTCACGACCGGAAAAATCGCCGATATCGACATTGTCGGCGCCAGCCAGAAGGAATTCCCGTATGTCAAATTCCGCCCCGCAATCAGGAAAGGTTTGCCAGTGCCCAAATTTCTGATGCGATACATCAGCAACAGGGTAACCAAGAGGCCGGTCCCCACATCGAAATGCGTTGCGTGCGGAGCCTGCGTCATGGGCTGCCCCAGGAACTGCATCAAGCTGGTCAAGGGAAAGGCCACCGTGGATTATTCCCGGTGCATACGTTGCTACTGCTGCCATGAATTGTGCCCGGAGAGGGCGATTGAACTGAAATGATACCGACAGCTTTAATTTTCTAAGTCAAGAACCTTGGCGATTTTCTCGATGAATCGTGATGCCTTATCGTAGGAGTCCTCTGCCTCGCATGAAGAGTCTTCCACTATATCCAACCCGTAAAGGGATTCATGTATGACCACTCTGAGGTCGTCCAGCCAGTTCACGAAATTCATCTCAAGTCTGTGTGTTATGACATAATTTTCCCTGAGATATTCAGCCACGCAGGCATGGCTTCTCTCGAACACCCCGTCTCTGAAGAGCAGCGCCCTTGCCGCCTGGAACATGGCAGTGTAACTGAGAAGCCGTGATTCCATGAAGAACTCGCTTCTCAGCAGCTTTCCGGCCCGTTCAAGGTCCAGATGTGCCAGTTCCATCGCTCTCATGCACTTGGCCCTGTCCGGGCGTCTCTCTCGAAGCAAACCCTTTTCATAGCATTCTTTCAGTGTCATTCAACCACCGGCCTTGTTCCATGAAGCACTATCCCTTCGGTTATCACATCGAGATAGAATGCCCGGTTGGTCCTGGCAATCTCGGCCCATTTGGTTGCATTCATGGCAATCACGTTCACGCCAGGAATTTTTTCTTGGGGGGCGTGCCCAGTCACGGAAATCACGAGAATATCAATGTCACTGTGTTCGTCATTATCACCCCTCGCATGGCTCCCGTATAACACTGCGGAACTAATGCCGTGAACACTTTCAAGCAATCTCCTGGGAATTCCTTCATGCTCCATTGCAGCGAGGTTGTGGGCGACCTTTAGATATCTGAAGGAGTGGCTCTCCACGTTCGCCGTGTAAAGTATCCTGCCCTTGCTGGATGTCTTGACTATCAGATTATCAGTTATCAACATGTCCAGCGTGCGTTTGACTGTCATGGGGCTCATGGACAGGAGTCGAGCCAGCTCTCTCAGGTAGAACGTCTCGGAAGGGTGCTGGAAGAAATGTTCCAACACTTTCAACTGTGTTATTTTTTGATACATATGTATCATAGAATGGACAACCGTATCAAAATATATAACACTTTCCCCGCCTGCAACTTCGATGGTATCGTTCATGGAGTACATGGTTCCAGTGAGGTCACTGTAAGATATATATTTGACATAGGGGTGGGCGAAAGTATTCTGGCTCTCGGCGGAAATCAAACTAGGTGCATCATTGGGATCGGATGATAACGTTTAAATCGAATAAGGGATTTGCCAACTGTCTAATTTATGCCCGTAGCATAATCTGGCCGTGGGCGTAAGTCATTCGCAAACAGGGCCCATAGCTTAGCCTGGCTTGCCAAGCCGAATTCCTCGGAACTCGGCGTTGCCTCGACGAACCAGTTCGTCTCGGAGCATCCGGCTGGTCGGACGCCATTATTGGCAAGCTATGGGCAGAAGAAATCATTCGCAAACAGGGCCCATAGCTTAGCCTGGCTTGAGCGTCCGGCTGATAGCGCGTTGCCGGAAACGACCACGCGAAAGAAACCGGAAGGTCAAGAGTTCAAATCTCTTTGGGCCCACTTTCTTTTTCTCTTGAATCATTAATCAATCATTAAAAGAAAGTGCGACGAACACGGATCCTCCCACACGATTAACTGAGTGTTCGTCAGCACCGGCGAACTTTCTGTTTTCTTTATGAAAACAGTGTTCGCCGATATAAAAAAACCCACAGGGGCTTTTCTCTCATGCTTTGCGTTCATTGATTTCAATAAAAAGCGTGTGCTGTGACCTTACTCCCAGCACTTGCACTGGGAATGCTTGGGCAGCCGCTTCGTGGACTCGTCAATGATGGCGGTAATCTTCCCGGCATTCGCGGTCATGGTCCTGATAACTTCTTCCATGTTTACCGGTTTTTCCGCCCAGACATCGTAATCCGTCACCATTGCCAGGTTGGCGTAGCATATCCCCAGCTCCTTGGCAAGCTGCGCTTCAGGTACCAGGGTCATGCCGATGATATCCGCGTGCTGCCTGAAGAAGTGGCTCTCCGCTCTGGTGGAGAATCTCGGGCCCTCGATGCAGATGTACGTTCCTTTCGGGTGATAAGGTATGGAATGGTCCTTGCATATGCCGGCCAGCATGTCTCTGAGTGACTCGCAGAACGGGTCCGCGAGAGAAGTGTGAACCACTTTCGGGCCGTCAAAGAACGTGAGCTCCCGGCGCTTGGTGAAATCTATGAACTGGCTGGAAATGACAATCTCGCCTGGCTTGTAATCCTCTCTCAGGGAACCGACCGCGGAAGGGCATATCATGTGGCTGACGCCCAATTCCTTCATTCCCCAGATGTTTGCCCGGTAGTTTATCTTGTGCGGGGGGATGGTGTGGCCCATGCCGTGCCTGGGTAGGAATATTACTTCCAGTTCTCCTGAGCGTCCGATGATGTATGGCGCGGATGGCTTACCGTATGGCGTGTCAATTTCCTTGCGTTCCACTTCCTTGAAGAATCCAGCGTCAGCGATGCCGGAGCCTCCCACGATTCCTAGCTTCAACATGATTTGCACCGCGGGAACATTGCGCTGGGCGATAAAACCGTTTCGCATTCACAATTTATCCCCAAATACGAATATGTTAGAGATGCAAATGCAGAGAAATTTATTTATGTCATCAAGCAGATTAGGAACCAATGACCGAAAGAAAAGTGAAGGGAAGCGTAATCAACGGTTATCTGAAATTCGTTGGCAAGACATGGGGCAAGGAAGGGCTGGAGAAATGCCTTATAGACACAAAACTCAAGGGGCTGGAGATAAAGGACGCCACGAAGTACCCGAATGCCATGCTGATGGAGATAATCAGATGGATTTCTAAGAACTATGGCATGGTGTATATTCGGAAAGCTGGACAGCATGCGGTGAAGAACCTCGGGATGCTGGCATATGTCGTCAGGTTCACCAGCATCGAGACAATGCTCGGGAAGGCGAAGGATGCTTACATGGAAGCATATGACTTCGGCACCGTTGCCATGAGCATCTCGGGAAAGCATGCGGTTGCCAGCATGAAGGATGTCTCCGAGATACCCGAGAACTGCGAAGGCTGGATTGGCGCCCTGGAAGCTCTGCTTGATATAACCCGGACCAAAGGCAAGGTAAGAAAAACAAAGTGCCAGTTGAAAGGCGACGAAAAGTGCGAGTACGAAGTTACCTGGGAATGATCATAGCCGGGGCTTGCAGATTATCTCGTGGATCTTCATCTCCAGGAAATTCTTCTGATGCGCCGGTGTAAGAATTATTGCAGTATCGGCGCCGGTTCCTGAGCCGCCGATGCACAGCACCGGTTTTCCCGATATCTCGCCAGCGTCGGCCGCCATGAGTGCGATTTCCACGCAAACTTTCGTGCCCTGGCCGAACATTCGCAACGTGTCGGCCACCAGCTCCAGAGGGTAAAGGCCCTGGTATTTCAGTCGGAAAGAGCGCTCTATGCCGCTGAGGGCATGGCCTGCGGTGACAATCCTGACGCCGCCGGAATCCAATTTGCTGCGGACATCCGGCGCTATGTCCACCTTGAACGGCTCCTTGAATCCCGCGTGGCAGGTAACTGCGATTATTTTCATGCCAGGGAATTTTTCCATTGCCTTGAGGGCGGTTCTGCCGCTCTTCGTGGCCACAACGACTTCTTCAATCCCAAGCTCGGCAGCCCTGCTGCTGGCAAGCTCCAGGCATTCGTCGGTATTGCCTGGGCCGACCTCTGCGAATATCCTCATGCTGTCGCCTCTGCGAGATTCTTGAACCGCTTCAGCCTGAATATATTCTCGCGTTCCATCTCCTCAAGGCGCATGGTGATGGACCTTTCCACGCTCTCAAGCTGGGGGATTATATTGAACTCCAGGGCATTGACGCGCCTCCTTGTCCCCTCTATATCATCCAGGAGCTTCTTGATGACCGCCTCCATCTCCGACACCTTTATGACGGCTTCCATCAGCTCCTCGTAAGCCTTTGCTGCTTCGCCAATCCTGTGGGACGTCCCGATAATTCCGAATCCTCTCTGATCTATCCTCTTGCGGATGTTCTCGGCAGAAACAACGGGCACGGTAATGCCCATTATGCTCTTCTCGCTGACCTCAACGGCAGGGCTCTCGTGCCGTGTGAATGCTGCGGACCTCACTGTAAAAATCCCCTCGATGGCCACCGCGATGGCGATGCTCTCCTCGGCAAGCTTCAACCTCTTGCGAAGCTCATCCCTGGATTCCCTTGTTTCATCCAGCATTGAGAAGAACTTGGCAATCAACCCATCCTGTCTCCGTTTGAGAAGCTGGTGGCCGTTCTTCGCGATTGCCAGATTCTTCCTGACCAGGAGAAGCTCGGAGCGGGTGGGTTTGTACTCTCTCAACCCTTCACCTCGTTCTTGCTGTTCGGGTGATACTTTGCAATCGTCTGCGGGTCAATCTTTGTGAGCATCTCAACAGGGAGCTTGGCAAGGAGTTCCCAGGCCAGATCGAGGGTATCTGTGATAGTCCTGGCCTCATTCTCGCCCTGCCTTACCATCCTGTCCTCGAACTCCTCTGCAAAGTTCAGCACCGCAAGGTCTCTGTCGGAGAGTGCGCTCCTTCCCACTATTGCCACCAGGTTGGCAAGTTCCTTCCCCTCAGCGTAGGCCGCGTAGCACTGCGATGACACCTGGCCATGATCCTCGCGCGTCATATCCGCCCCTATGCCGGCGTTCATGAGCCTGGACAGGGATGGCGAGATATCTATCGGCGGATATATGCCCTTCCTGTGCAGACCCCTTGAGATGATAATCTGTCCCTCGGTTATGTAGGCGGTCAGGTCCGGTATAGGATGCGTTATATCATCGTCCGGCATTGATAGGATGGGGATGAGCGTGATGGATCCCTTCTTACCCCTTATCCTCCCTGCGCGCTCGTACATCATAGCCAGATCGGTGTACATGTAGCCGGGGTACCCGCGCCTGCCCGGAACTTCTTCCCTGGCTGCGCCAATCTGTCTGAGTGCGTCGCAGTAATTGGTCATGTCAGTGAGAATCACCAGCACGTGCATGTCCAGGTCAAAAGCAAGGTATTCGGCTGTTGTGAGTGCGATCTTCGGCGTTATCAGCCGTTCGATGGCCGGATCATTGGCCAGGTTCAGGAAGACGACCGCGCGGTTCAGCGCCCCGGTCATCTCGAAGTCATTTATGAAGCTGTGGGCCTCCTCATTCGTTATGCCCATCGCTGCGAAGACCACCGCAAACTCCTGGACCTCGCCGTACACCTTGGCATGTCTTGCCAGCTGGAGCGCAACCCTGTTGTGGGGAAGCCCGTTTCCAGAGAATATGGGGAGCTTCTGCCCGCGGACCAGCGTGTTCATGCCGTCAATGGTTGAGATGCCCGTTTCAATGAACTGCTTCGGCCTTGACCTGGCGTACGGATTTATCGGGCTGCCGATGACATCCTTTTTCATGTCCGGCGGTATAGCCGGTCCGCCGTCAATAGGATTCCCGGCACCGTTCAGTATCCTGCCTATCATGTCCCGGCTAAGATTTACTCTGAAGCTCTCTCCAAGGAACTTGACCGTGGCCTCGTGGTCTATGCCGGATGTTCCCTCGAACACCTGGATGAGTATCATCTCCTTGGAACAGTCAAGGACCTGCCCATGTTTGATGCTTCCGTCAGAAAGCCTGATGAGCACGACCTCGCCGTATCCCACCTGCTCGGTCGCTTCCATGAAGACCAGCGGGCCGGAAATGTCTGTTATAGTCCGGTGTTCCATCTTCATGCCTCTTCCTCCCAGAGTCCGCATTCCTTCCTGAGATCCACCATGACCCCTTTGAGGAAACCGTCCATGTCATCCATGTATTTCGCCTTCGATAGATCCTTCCTGGCATTGATATTCCTTATTTGGTTGAAAGTGACGCCCGCATTAATGGCACCCACACTTCTGTCATGGAAGTCCCTTATGCAGCGCAGGAGGGTGTACTGGTTCTTGATGGGGCAGTAGCTATCCACCTTGTGGAAAGAGTCCTGTTGCAGGAAGAACTCTCTAATCATCCTGGCAGTGTCCAGTATCAACCTCTCGCTGTCCGGGAGGGAATCGGATCCCACCAGTTGCACAATCTGCTGAAGTTCCTCCTCCCTGTGCAATATGTTCATGGCCCAGCTCGAGAGATGAGGCCAATCCTTTGCGACATTCTTCTCGAACCAATCAGCCAGGACATCTGAGTATAGCGAGTAGCTGTTCAGCCAATTCACTGCCGGGTAATGCCTCTTCTCCCTGAGCTTCGTGTCCAGGGCCCAGAATACCTTGATTATGCGCAGGGTACTCTGCGTTACTGGCTCCGAGAAGTCGCCGCCCTGTGGCGACACAGCACCCATGACAGTTATCGTGCCCTCGCGGTCCTCCAGCGTCCTGACCCTTCCTGCCCTTTCATAGAACTCGGAGAGTTCGGAGGACAGGTAGGCCGGGTATCCTTCCTCCCCGGGCATTTCCTCCATTCTAGATGAAATCTCCCTCATTGCCTCTGCCCATCTGGAGGTCGAATCCGCCATCAGGGAGACGCCAAGACCCATGTCCCTGAAATATTCCGCGATGGTGATGCCTGTGTAGATAGATGCCTCTCTGGCGGCAACCGGCATGTTGGATGTGTTCGCAATCAGGATGGTGCGCTGGCTGAGCGGTTCGCCGGTGTGCA
The DNA here is from genome assembly GCA_938004075.1 of uncultured Methanomassiliicoccales archaeon. Taxonomy (GTDB): domain Archaea; phylum Thermoplasmatota; class Thermoplasmata; order SG8-5; family SG8-5; genus UBA147. The sequence continues at coordinate 6,261 of CALKWP010000103.1, read as the reverse complement.
TGTCCTCCAGTTTCGGGAATGCTGTCAGGACTTCTGCCATCTCGTTCCCCCTCTCGCCGCAACCCACATACACGACAATATCTGAATCGGAGCATTTTGCAAGCTGATGCTGGATGACTGTCTTCCCCGTGCCGAAACCTCCTGGTATGGCTGCGGTGCCGCCCTTTGCAATCGGGAAGAACATGTCCAGTACCCTCTGCCCGGTGATGAATGGGATGTTTGGCATGAGCTTTTCAATGTATGGCCTGGGCTGCCTTATCGGCCAAATGTGCATCAGCTTGAGCGGCTCGCCGTTGTCCAATTTGCAGATGCCCTCATCCACGCTGAATTCGCCCTCTGCAATGTCGGTGACGGTTGCCGGCCGCATGTTCGGCGGCATGCATATGGCATGCTCAAGGTACTTGGTCTCGGCAACGCTGCCTATCCTCTGGCCCGGGGAAATCCTTGCCCCCTTTCCGATGCACGGGACGAATTTCCATTTCTTCTTTCTGTCGAGCGCCTCGGTGAATGCTCCTTTGTGGAGGTTACTTCCCTGCATGTCCTTGAGTGCAGGGAGCGGCCGCTGGATCCCATCATATATGCCGGATATCAGCCCCGGCCCGAGTTCCACGCTGAGGGGCATGCCAGTGTCTTCCACAGGTTCCCCTACCCTGAGCCCGGTTGTATCCTCATACACCTGGATCACGCTCTTGTTGCCACTTATACGGATTACTTCACCCATGAGCCTCTCCATGCCGATGAAAACGACATCATACATCCTGGGTGAGATTCCTCCGGCGGTCACCACGGGGCCGGATACCCTGATCACTTCACCTTTTGCGGCCATCATCGCGAATGCCTCCTTTCCTGTTACCCGTGATATCCGCGCCCACGGCACGTTTCACCTTTTCGTCCAGCACATTACCTGCATCCGGGCCAATAATCACGAACAGTGGATGGCTGTTGTTCACTACCCGGTGCCAGAGGAACCTGGGCAGATAGCCCATCACCTGTTCCTCGACTATGACTAATTTGAAATCCTTGCTGGAAATGAGATCTTCCATCACCTGAACCGCGTTGTTCTTGTCAGCGTCGAATATGTCCTGCACCCCTATCAGGTCGAAGCCCAAAGAGAACATTTCGGAACCCACGACTGCCAGACTCATGTGATGATCAACTCCCTTATCTTATCCGGGCTCAATCCCCGCTCCTTTCCCCTGGCTATGAGTCTCAGGTTGAATACCTCGTTCTTCTTGAGCATCAGGTAATGTATCACAGGCAGTATCGAAAGGGGGTTCCTGGTCGCAAATGAACCTGTGCTCTTCCTGTGATGTGCCTCGAGGCTGGTGATGATGTCGGTCGGCCTGTCCACCTCCAGGGCTTCACCGCTCTTTTCCGATATGATATAGCCGAACGAGTATTTCTCCAGGTCGCTAAGCAACTGTCTCCGGTTGGTTATAGCATAGAGGCGCTTCAGCACATCAACATCGAGTTCCTGTCCTCCCGGGATGAATATCAAATCTGGTGACAGCTCCACCTTCTCCGTGTCGAAAGCGAATTTCACCCTGAGAAGCGTGATGACGTTCCTGATGTCAATCTCCCTCTTTATGAAACTCCTGAACAGTTTGGTGCCGCTGCCCATGTCCCTGATGGAATCGAGCACATGAGCATAGTACCTCTTATCAAGCGTGTCCTCGATGCTGGCGGTGCTTTTTATGTATGGGTCGGGACCTATTGCCAGGGTGAGATCTTTATGGTACCTTGTTCCCTCCAGTGCCCTGAGAAGTTCCGGAATGTCGCTCGCCGCTTTCCATAGATTCAGGTATCTCCCGGTGAAATCACCGCCCGGGATGAGGTTGCTCATGATATCGTCATTATCAACGTTCCTGAATTTTCCCCTGATTATGGTCTTGAGATTATGCAGTTCAAGTTCGTTCAGGTAATATCCCAGCATCGCTCTGTCGTTTCCATTGAACAGTTTCATCACATTGAGGTAGGTAGATGCGAGGTTCATATCGGTCGCTCCCTCGATGAGATTGACGCCGGAGATGTCTCTGGCCAATTCCGCAATCTCCTCTCTGTACTCGCTCTCTCCCATGTACCTCGCAACTGAATCCAGGTCCATGGATGCGAGCCTCATGTAATCATCATCTTTCAGCATCCGTGTCTTCTTGGCCCTGACCCTGGTGCAGGCATAAGCATAATTGTGGAGCGAGGCGCCGTTACTCATTCCCTCTCCTCCCTGAACAGCATATGTGATATGCTGCTGAATCTCTGCTCCCATATCTCTTCGAACAGCGTCTCGAAGCTCAGGTCCAGCCTCCTCTTCCTGTCCAGGCTATCAACTATGATGCCGCCGGATATATTTACTGGGGGTCCGATCCTGAATGATCCTACATTCTGCTTCAGTATGTCCAAGTCCTCCGCTCGGGCTGACACGGTGCCATCCGGAATCAGGTTCCTGGCTTTCGTCAGCAGCCTTCTAATGATTCTCTCCCTCTCTATCGTCGACAGGGTTCGCAGGCGAGCCATGGCACCATCCCTGACTTTCTGAAGTGTGCCTGCTTTACTTTGAAGAACTAGCTTCCTCGCTTCCAGGTTGGCAGCCGATATCTGGACCGTGCCTATCCTCTTTGCCTCCAGGGTGGCGGATGCTTTCGCTTCCTCCTTCATGGCTTCCACCTCTTTTGTGGCCCTGTCCAGTATCATAAGTACATGCTTTCCAGCTTCCTTGCGTATCCTGTTCGCCTCTTCCTGTCCATGACTGAGGACTTCCTGAACTATCTTCTCCATGGCCATTTTCTCATCCTATTGCCCTATGCTCTGCATCAGCAGGAAGGCGATCAGGAAACCGAATAGCACAAGCGTTTCCGGAATGGCTATCAGTATCAGCGCTTTCCCAAACATTTTCTCATCTTCCGCTATGGCACCCATCGCCGCCGCTCCTATGCCCATCTGCGCGATTCCCGTTCCTATCGCAGCCAGGCCAATGGCGAGCCCGGCACCAACTGCAAGCAGTCCGCCTCCTATGTCCATGTTTAATTCCTCCATATTTTCCTGTTCATCATATATTTGACATTCAAGCAATCACCCCATCATTCCTTGCATAAACGTTCCTCGGTCCGAAGGCCTTGAACGGTTTGCCGCCCCCCTCATAGAATTTCATGAAGAATTCAACATAATGCAACCTCAATGCCTGGATGCCGACTGAGAGGGTGCCGAGGAGGACGATGAGAAGCAGTTCCGCCACAATGAAGCCAGCGAGCCCCATCACGAACATCACCGGGCCGTGGGGCATAATCATATCTATGAATATGATGTTCATGGCAAAAGCCAATCCCGCCTTTGAGATTCCCACTGCTGCAAGCCTTGTGTAGGATATCAGGTTCGTCAGCATGCTGATGGATTCCATTATTGCAAAGAGCCCCTCTGTCACAACCGCCAGCGCAATCCCTGCAATCCCCAGGACGATGGTCATGTATGGTATGACGATTCCCATGAAATCCAATCCCGTCTCCTGGACATTGAACATCAGATTCTGCGTGACCCATTCCCCGAGGGCAGTATTCTGGGCCTGATTCATGGCCAGTATGAATATGGCGGTCAGGAGCAACAGCCATCCGACGCGTGATATGATGTGTTTTGCATCCCTGTGGGTGAGAGAATTGAACATCCCAATCGCTAGGGCAATGGTCATGTGCACGAAGCCCACTATCACAGAGAACACAAGTAATGTAATGACGCTGTGGGAGTCCAGCTTTCCAACCATGGAATTGATCGGGTACTCTATCCCGAGAAGTGTCTCCCAAGTCATCTCATCCGCAATGTGCCTGTGGAAAGGTATCCCGAACATGTCAGTGAAAACAAATGCGCCAAATACCGCCGAGGCAAATCCAGATACCAGGAGGATATTGCCCACCGCATTGCCGCCTATCCCGAATATGGGTCTCTTCTTCATGAGCTGCCCCATTATCATGAGCACGATGCCGTATCCCAAATCCCCGACCATCAGCCCGAAGAACACCGGGAATATCAGTGCCAGGAAGAGCGTTGGGTCAATCTCCTTGAAATTCGGGGTGGAATACATCTTCACCATGTAGTAGAAATGCCTCACTGGGGGCGTGTGTTTGAGAAGCACAGGGGCGTTCTCTCCCACCTCCTCTTCGTCGAGTATCTGCACCGTGACCTTACCGTAGGTTCTGGATTCGATAGTCTGTGTAAGCCTTCCCGCATCAGATGCCTTAATCCATCCCTCGATGGTGAAGAAGTTGTCTGTTGTTGCGCATCTGAGGGGGAGCTCGGCCTTTTCGACATCATCGGCCAACACCTCCTCCGCTGCCAGCAGTCTGTGGCCTTCCCTGTCTTTTATATCTGAGATGTGTTCATTGATTTTCTCCAACGCCAGATTGGAAGTAGATATATCTTTTCTCAATTTCTTAACCATCTCATCCACACTGCCGTGGAAGGCCGGTATGTTCAATTTCTGGAACTCGGCAAGTGCCAGAATCTCTAGCAAAGTCTTCTCAACTTTCCGCGGGAAGTATATAAGGTACATGTTAGTCTTCCTTCCCCCGACCTTCTTTTTTATTGACTGGACCTTCATGTCCGGCGACATTTTCAGGAGTGTCGCGGATAGGTCTTTGCGGCAGTATCCCGCAACCACGCCCAATGTTCCGATATCGAATCTGGCGTCACCGGATATTTCCATTATCGGGGCAATAGATTCCAATAGTTCGGACATCTCCTCTGTCTTTCTGGAAAGTTCCTCTTTTTCCGTCACAAGGCCATCGATCTCCGTTTCCAGCCTTCCAAAATCGTTAGAGATGAAACTCTTGATATCCTTCACAGGCAAGGATCTCGGATGAACGTCAAGTGGTGATATTTCCAGATGATTCAGGGCTCTCCTAACCTTCAGAAGGGTTTTGGACAGTTCCTGAACGCCATCCAACGGTTCCCCGATGGCCATCCCCCCGGCCTCAGTGCTGAAATTATCTATATGTATCAATCTCAGGGCATGCAAGGTCTCGGAGGTAATGCGAAGTTCGGTTTTGGGGCCGACTATCATTGCCTTTTTCAACCTGGCTGACCTAAACATCGACATCACTCTCGAAGGCCTCGATCAAGCTGTCAATTGCCTGGTTTATGGATACTTCTGAGGCTTGCCCCATCTTCTCTGCTTTCTGCTTTCCCCTCTCCGAAATTATCCTGGCCTCCTCATCCATGTTGGCCAGCTTCACGGCGATCAACCTCTCCTTCAATTCCGCCGCCTCTACCTTCCCCCTATCCACCCTGATTGCGGCATCCTGCTTTGCCTTGAATATATTGCGCTCGCTCTCTACCTTTGCGTTCTCCACAAGGTTTCTTGTGTTTTCCTCTGCCTCTTTAAGTGCCAGCAGTATGTCCTCTCTTTTCATTCAAGCCACATTCTGAAACGATGGATTCTTCCGCGTATATGATGCTCCATATAATAATTTTCTATTGAACTGTAACTAACGCAAACATAATATCATATTCACGCATCACATGAACGATGACCAAGGGAAAAACCGGGCAGGAGCTCAAGAGGCTGAACATACGGCCTTCCAAGTCCATGGGCCAGAATTTTCTGACAGATCAATCGATTGCCGACTGGATCGTCTCCTCCGCCGGAATAGAGCCCCATGAGCGGGTTCTGGAGATCGGCCCCGGCCTTGGCATACTCACAGCAAGGCTGCAGGCAGCCACCGACCAGCTTCATGTGATTGAGATCGACAGCAGGCTGGCTGATAACCTCGAAGCCAGGGGCATCAAGGTGATTCGGGGGGACGCCCTGGATGTGGAGCTTCCGGACTTCGACAAGGTGGTGAGCAACCTTCCCTATCAGATCTCATCTCCCATCACACTGAGGTTGCTGGAGCATGGCTTCAAACTGGCGATACTGATGTTCCAGAAGGAGTTCGCCGAGCACCTGGTGGCGAAGCCCGGCGAAGCTGCCTACTCGCGATTATCCGTGATGGCCAGCTACCGCTCCGAGTCCAGAATAATAAAGCATGTGCCCAGGGGATGCTTTCATCCGGCACCCAAGGTGGATTCCGCAATTGTTGAGATTGTGCCCAGAGCCCCGGATTTCAGAATACTGGATGAGCCGACATTCCAGGAAACCGTGAGGATACTCTTCGCTCACAAGAACCGGAAAGTGAGAAACGGAATCGCGTCGGAATGCGCCGCATTCGGCATGGACAAGAACACGGCCAAAAAGATCGGAAGAGCACACGTCTGAACTCCAGTCACGAATCACCATCT
>CALKWP010000102.1 GCA_938004075.1 uncultured Methanomassiliicoccales archaeon | reverse complement strand
AGTTACTGGCTCCGCTGTCCGTGTCAACAATGATGTGGTCCAGTACCCGGATGCCCAGCAGGTCACCAGCCTCTTTCAGGCGCCGGGTGATTTCCAGATCCTCTGTGCTGGGGGTTACGTCGCCTGTTGGGTGATTGTGTAATGTGAAGCTGCTAGTAATGTGAAGTTGCCCTTCTTTCATTTCCAGCCTATGCCTATCCGTCGTTGTTCCACGGTCTATTTACTCCACATAATTTACCAAGCTCGTATCCTCCTTAAGCAGGGAGTTCATTTCAGAATGGAGGTAGAATTATGCTTGAGTACTGGTACAGAGAACGGCGGACATTGGTTGATTTTCGGAGGGGGCCGCTTGGTCCATACTTTGATGGGCTGGCGGCACGCCTGAAAGAAAGAGGGTATTCAAAAAGTTTTGGCGGGCAAGTGCTTGGGAACTGTTGCCTTCTCAACAGCTATCTCATTGATCAGGGGATCACGCGGAGTAACGGCATCACTCCAGCTCACTTTGAATCCTTTATAGATGCCTATCTCGCAGGCTTCAGAACTTCAAGCAGGCTGTACGTCGGACGTGGTTATGTGTGGTGCCATCTGAAACATATGTTGTCATACCTTGTTGACGAGGGTGTTATGAAACCGCCTGCCCCCAAACCGCTCCCGCCGCAATATCGCTGGGTACTTGAACCTTATCTCCACTATTTGCGCGAGGAGCGCCAACTCCAGAAGCATACAGTTCAGAATTACCAGCGGGTATTATGCCGATTCCTTGATGGCCTTGGAGAGAACTCTTCCTGCAAGGGTATGAAAGCTTTGAAGGCCGATGACATTGAAGCCCACATCAAACAGCACCTCAAGGATAGCCCGGAGAATCTGCGGAATTTGGCTGGTTATCTGCGTGGGTTTCTTCGCTTCTGTGCAATCCGGGGATATGTGACCAAAGATTTTTCCAGTGTTATTCCCTCTGTACCCACATATCGCCTGGCATCCCTGCCCAAGGGGATGGAGGATACAGATTTACAACGAATCCTGAACGCCATCCCCAAGGGAACTGCTGTCGGAACAAGAGACACCGCTATCATGCTGCTTATGATGGCCTACGGCATTCGGGGCATGAGTGTGGTGGAACTGCGACTTGAGGATATTGACTGGCAACGCTCCACTATTCTGATTCGAGCAAGAAAGGGTGGCAAAGAAGTAGTACTCCCACTGTTGGATGCTGTTGGTGAAGCTATTATTCAATACCTCCATCATCGTCCGGAAAGCCGACTCCGGGAAGTATTCCTCAGTGTAAGGGCTCCCCACTTTCCGATCACTGGCCAGGATATATCCATCATTGTCCGTAAGCACATGACGAACGCTGGAGTGAAGAAACCCAAGAACGGATCGAATACATTGCGCCATTCGTGGGCAATCCGGGCACTGGCACAGGATTCCCCGATGAAAGCCATTGCCGATGTCTTGGGACACCGCTGCCTGAATACCACCTTCATTTATGCCAAAGCCGACCTCAAGATGCTCCGGCAGGTAACCATGCCGTGGCCGGAAGAGAGGTGAACCATGACGACATGCATATTCCGCAGTCCCGTTGCCGCCAGTCTCCAGGCATTCTGGGAGATGAGATGTGCCCTTGGCCGTAAAGGTGAGAGTGACGGGAAGATTCTTTATTACCTGGATCGTTTCCTGATGTCAGAACTGAAGCCGGGGAGACCGATAACTGCCGAACTCGCAGAGCGCTGGTTCAAGTCGATGGAGCACCTGAATGCCGGAACCAGGCTCAACCGCATGTCCATCATGCGGCAGTTCTGCGCATATCTGAGCAATTTCGACCCAAAGACGTGCATCATATATCAGAGCTTCCTGCCACACAGAAATCGCCCGGCTCCCCATATCTATTCACCGCAGGAAATGAACCTGATTCTGAACGCTGCCAGCAGGATCGGCCCGAAGGGGAGCCTTCGTCCCATGCTTATTTTTACCATTATCGGCCTGCTCTACAGTACCGGGCTGAGAATCGGGGAAGCATTGAAACTGCTGCTGACAGATGTGGATATCGAATGTGAGGTGCTGACAATTCGGAACACCAAGTTCAAGAAGTCCAGATATGTTCCCCTGTCTCCTTCCACAACTCGCCAGCTTGCAGACTTCATCCACCAGCGAGAAGCAGCAGGCTTTCCCACTGTTCCAACTGCACCGGTTTTTATCAGTCCATCCGGAAAGGCATACCGACCTGGACGGATTTGTGAAATCTTTCTGGAGATACTCAGAGATGTCGGGCTGCGTGGTCCCAAAGGCGAGCGGGGACCTCGCATTCATGATTTACGTCACAGCTTTGCCGTGAGCAGGCTAGCCCAATGGTACCGGCAGGGAGAGAATATCAATGCCAAGCTGCCGTTACTGGCAACATATCTCGGGCATTCCTCACTCATTGGCACCGAAACATATCTGCATGCCACGGCTGAACTGCTGGAACAGTCGAACATTCGGTTCAGGAACCACTTCGCTGTTCCGTACCTGAAGCGAAACAAAGGGGGAATCCATGGCACAAAGTAATAGCATCGGCCTCCCCATTCGTCGTTTCTTTGAAGATCACCTGGTTACTCAACGGGGAATGAGCCCAAACACGGTGCTGTCGTACCGGGATACCTTCAAGCTATTCCTGCAGTTTGCAGTGGAGCATTGCCGGAAGTTCTGCACCGATCTTACTGTTGATGACCTTTCCGACCGCTTGGTCAGGCAATTCCTGGAACACCTTGACAACGGACGAAAGAATGGAACCGGAACCCGCAACGTCAGGCTGGCTGCCATTCATGCATTCTTCAAGTATCTTACCGCCACCGACCCCCGCTACATTGCCCAATGCCAAACCATTCTGGCCGTACCGTTCAAGCGGCACGCCAGGCATGTGTTGGGATACCTGGAGAAGGAAGAAGTCCAACATATCTTCAGACACATTGATATCCAGCAAGCGCAAGGACGGCGGGATGATGCTCTGCTGCGTCTCCTCTACAATAGTGGAGCACGGGCGCAGGAGGCTGTGGATCTCAACGTCAACCATGTCCGTTTCAGTCGCCCATACTACGTGCTGATTCATGGCAAGGGACAACGTGAGCGAACCTGTCCGCTCTGGGATGAAACGATACAGGCAATCAAGACAACCATTGAAGACCGGCATCTCCGCTTGTCAGATAATGTCCCGCTCTTTGTAAATACCAGAGGAGGACGCCTTACCCGTTATGGCTTGCGATACCTGATTGCACAACGGGTGGCGGCAGCGGTGGAAACATGCCCGTCACTATCCACCAAAACGATTACTCCTCATACATTCCGGCATACGACCGCAATGCATCTGCTGCAATCGGGAGTTGACCTGAACATGATTCGTTCCTGGCTCGGGCACTCTTCGATTGAGACCACCAATCTGTATATCGAGATTGATCTGGAGATGAAGCAGAAAACCTTGCAGGCCACTGAAAAACTGTTACCGAAAACCAGCAAGAAAGGGCCGTCATGGCGGCGTGACTCAAGTATCCTGGAGTGGCTGACTGCCCTATAGTTATGTGAAGTGACTGGAAGGGCTGCAATGGCGCATGCCCTTCCAGATGCTTACTGTATCAAAATTGCCGGGAATGGTTCCGGCACTACTTCACATTACTGGTAGCTGCACATTACATAACTTATGTGGAGCTCCACATAAGTTGTGGGCCAGAATGATGGCGGCACTGTTCGCCAGGATCGCTGCCTTGTACACCTCCCTTGGATGCACCAGCGATTGATTCA
>CALKWP010000101.1 GCA_938004075.1 uncultured Methanomassiliicoccales archaeon | reverse complement strand
CCAACTCGATGGTCATGCGAGCCGTATCCCCTTGCTGGATGAACTCTCGGACAGTTTTGCCGATCAGTTCTTCGCGGTTCTTCAGGTTGAAGATTTCCGCCGCTCTGGTGTTCGCGCTCGAAATCTTGCCCGACAGGCTTCGATTGATCACCAATACTGCGAAATCACAATTCTGAATGGCTTCCAGAATAGCGGTATCCCCACTTTCCACCGGTTGCCGATTCTTCAGCGAATAACCACCAAACATGATGGCGGGTGTTCCGTGGACGGTTACATGCTCGGCAGAGAGCAATACGCTGGTCTGGTTCTCCCCGTTACCAAGAATGGTCTCCAGAGAATCAATGTTTTCTCCTTGAGAGGCCTTTTTCACAAATTCCTTGCCGGCATCATCCAGGACAAATTCGGAAATATCACGGTTCAGGATTTCCTCTTCGCTCAGGTTCAGGGTATCGCAAGCTTGCTTGTTTGCACCAACGAGGATGCCGTTCATCGACAGCAGAAGCATTTCGCCGGAGGCCCTGGCCAATGCCTGGTAGCGCTCGCGGGACCGGAATAGTTCTTTTTCCGCAACTCGTCGTTGCTTTTCAGTTCTCCAACCTCTCCAGACGATCGTGGACAGCAATCCCAAGAAGAGTATTCCGACGATCGTCGAGAAAAAAGTCAGGTTGCGAATAACGGCCTGTATTTCCTGTTGCACATCGTCCAGATAAATTCCGCTGCCCACGATCCAGTTCCAAGTCCTGAACAAGCGTACGTACGAGAGTTTTGGAATGGATTCATCCAGATTAGTCTCCCTGGGCCACATGTAGTGAATATACCCGTCTCCGTCTTTGCTGGTGATATTCACCGCGTCTACAAATAGAAAGTTGCCTTCGGGATCCTTGTAGTCTTGTAAAGAGGTGCCTTCCATTTCCGGAAAATAAGGATGCATGACCATTTTTGGGTAGGTGTCCTGGATCCACAGGTATTGCTTGTCTTGATCTCCATAGCGCAATGCACGTAAAATCAACAACGCTTCTTCCTGCGCGGCTTCTGTACTGAGCAATCCTTCGCTCGCCATCATGGCATACCTTTCAATAATCGAAGTTGCCGATTGAACAATGGCCTGTATGGTCTCCCTTTTCTTGTCCATTAAGGCAGCTTCCGTAGCAGGGATAATCATGACCCTGATAGCAATTACGAACAGAAGCATGACCATGGCAGGAGGCAAGATAATTCGAAATGCCATGAAAAACATCTGCTTTCGATCCATTTCTCTTTTTTCTCTGGCCATGCACCTCTCCTATTTACGTTTGTAAGAGAATATCCCGATTCTGTGGGCATACATGCTGACATTGAAATCTGTGAAGATTTTCATCCAGAAGGTAATCCCCACTATGCCCGTCCAGGTATCGTAGTGTAATCCAACCAGGAGCACTAGAGAAAAAACGGAGAGAAAGATAATCCCGGCTCCCAGGTTGGACATGGCGGCGTAGAGAGCATACTTCCTTGCATCGTCGGGAGGACTCCCTTTCCACAAAGCGACCAGGGAGTAATCCTTTTTCAGCCATATCTTTAACCCGCGTCGTATCCAGTAAATCGATAGCGGAATTAGGCCTATGAATAAAATCCAGTTAAAGATAAAAACCACTTGCAAAGTATCCAGATTCATCAGCAATTACTCCATTCAGGGCTCATAAAAGCCTTGAAAGCTCAATGGGCTCCCTCAACAGTTTTTGCCCCTCTGGGCGAACGTACACTTTCCACAAGGGCTTGAATATGCTCGGGGGGATTCTTGGTAAATCGCTTCACGATGAATGCCACGACAAAGTTAGCCAGGGCGCCCACGGCTCCAATCGCTTCGGGAGTTATACCGAAGAAGCTGTTCGGGCCACCAATCAGATGGGTATACTGTGTACCCTGCACGAAAAAGATTCCTTTGTGGGCAAAGACATAGAACAGTGTCACTGAAAGGCCTGCCAGCATTCCCGCGATCACACCTTCCTTATTCATCTTGACAGAGAAAACCCCCATCATCAGTGGTGGGAACAAGGAACTTGCGGCAATTCCAAATGCCAGTGCCACCGTTCCGGCTGCAAAGCCCGGAGGGTTCAATCCCAGCCATCCCGCAACGAGAATCGAAACTGCCATGGAAATCTTACCCGTCAAAAGTTCCCTCTTTTCCGAAATCTTTGGCGCGAAAATCCCCTTGATCAGATCATGGGAAATGGCGGAGGAAATAGCCATCAGTAAGCCGGCAGCGGTCGATAGAGCAGCGGCGATACCCCCTGCAGCCACCAGAGCTATTACCCAGAAAGGCAGTAACGCGATTTCCGGATTCGCCAGCACGATGATGTCCGCATTCACGGACAATTCATTCCCCTTCCAGCCTGCTTCTTCAGCACTCGCCAAGAACTGCTGGTCAGAAGAAGCATCGTTGTAGTATTGAATTCGCCCATCGTTGTTTTTGTCTTCCCAGTTCAGAAGTCCGGTTTTTTCCCAACGTCTCATCCATTCAGGTCGCTCTTCACCCACCAGGCTTGCTTCCGGGTCAAAAACATCAAGGTTCTGCTCGATACCCGGAGTCACGGTTCTATGAAGGTTGTACTTCGCCATGGCACCAACTGCCGGAGCGGTAGTATATAACACCGCAATGAATACCAGGGTCCAACCTGCCGAACGCCTTGCGGCAGCTACATTGGGTACGGTGAAGAAACGCATGATAACGTGTGGCAATCCTGCAGTACCGATCATTAGTGTCAGGGTAAACAGTAACATGTTCAACACACTACCTGGCAGGGCGGTTGTATACTCTTTGAAGCCGAGGTCGGTTACTACCTGATCCAGACGGGCTAAAAGGGCTATGTTTTCCCCTCTCAAGTTTGAACCTAATCCAAGCTGGGGAATCGGATTACCCGTGAGGTAGAAGGCAATGAAGATGGCCGGGATAACATATGCGAAAGTCATAACACAGTACTGGGCAACTTGGGTGTAGGTAATCCCTTTCATCCCACCAAAAACTGCGTATGCGAACACAATAGCCATACCTATGTAAATCCCAACATCATTGGAAACACCCAGGAATCTCGAGAACGCCACCCCAACACCGGTCATCTGTCCGATGATGTAGGTGATGGATGCGCACAGAAGACACAGAACCGCCACGGCTGAGGCAGTTCTGGAGTAGAAACGGTCTCGGATAAACTGCGATACCGTGAACTTCCCGAACTTTCGCAGATAAGGAGCAAGCAGCATAGCAAGGAGCACGAAGCCTCCCGTCCAGCCCATTAAAAATACGGAACCTCCGTACCCCATGTTGGAAATCATACCTGCCATGGAAATAAAAGAAGCAGCAGACATCCAATCAGCTGCGGTCGCCATTCCGTTTACAACGGGTCCTACACTGGCACCGGCTACGTAAAAATCGCTTGTTGATTTGGCGCGTGACCAAAAGGCAATTCCCAAGTACAACAAGAAACTCAATCCAACAGCAATGAAAGTTGCCACCTGAAGACTCATAGACTATCTCCTACTCCTGTTTGGTTTCTTTTCTGATTCTTCGTGGACATCGAACTTTCGATCAATTCTCCCCATTAGTCTTGCGTAGACAAAAATAAGAATGATAAAGACATAAATGGAGCCTTGCTGGGCAAACCAGAATCCCAGGGGATACCCACCCATCTTAATGTGGTTCAGCAAGGGGGCTGCGATAATACTCAATCCCAGGGAAACTCCTGCCCATATTGCCAGGATGACACCCAAAAGCCGTAGAGTCGTCGACCAGTAAGACCTCTTCTCTTTCGCCATTCTTTTCCTTCCTTTCTTCATGGATTTGGAGTGCCCAACTATATGCTGAAGATAACGAAAAGATGGTATGGAACTATGTCCATATTGGCAAAATAAGCTGTCCTCCCTTGGGGTCCATTTAAAGGGAATGAACCGATTATCCATTCCGCGTGCAGCGAAGAAAGGAGACAGGGAAAAATGTAATAAATCTTATTCTAACACAATCAGATGTATTCCCAAACGTTTTCTTCCACCGTTTGCCTAGATTTTCCGAAGTGTGAAAAATGGGGACTCTATTTTTTCAAGAGACGTCCTTGGCATGGAGGGACATTCCGCCGCCAGTCTGCTTGCGCAGGCCAGTATCGCTTCGCGATGCCAGTCGCCTTCGGCGGCCAGTTCCGCTCCGCGGGCGAAGAGCGCTTGGAGGAGAGCATGAAAAGCTGAAGAGCCGTCCTTCGTCCTTCGTCCAAGATCGTGGACCCGTCCTTGG
>CALKWP010000100.1 GCA_938004075.1 uncultured Methanomassiliicoccales archaeon | reverse complement strand
TTGGGGGTCGAGTGTTGCGCGGTCCTCGTTTGCCAGGTACATGTCGAAGTTGTCCGCAAGTATGTTTGCCATGTGGACGTCCATTGTGTTGTTGACCAATTCGACCTTCAGGCCCAATATCTCGAACCATGTGATTATGTTCGTGGACATGGTGTAGGGAGTGACTTCCTCAATCGGGGGTCCGAAGAGAGTGAGGGATATCTGTGTGAAGTTGACATTCGGCTGCACAGGCCCGGGTTTGTCAATGTAGCCATCGGAATCGTAGTCCTCGTAACCGGCATCCTTCAGTATCTGCCTGGCAATTGCGGTGTCGTATGATGGGAATGTGACGCTGTTGTTGTACCATGGCAGGTTGTACTTGCTGACCGGCGAATCTGCCTTCTCGAGACCGCCGCTGATATCGTAAACAGTCAGCGCTTCCTTGTTAAAGGCATATGCGACTGCTTTCCTTATTGCAACTTCATTAAGGATGTGTCCTTCTGCATTGTTGAATCCGAGGTACCATTGCTTCAGGCCATTGCTCTTGACTGTTGTGGAATTCGGGTTCTGGAGCAGGTTGGTGTTGTTGCCTGCGACCTCGACGTTGAGGGTGATCTGTTCGGTGAAAAGGTCCCAGCCAATCAGGTCAATTTTGTCGGTTATCAGGTCATAAGCAGCCCTGTACAATCCGCTGTATCTCGGGTCGTCCCCTGAGAATACCTGGCTGTACGGGTAGTTGGCCTGGAAATCCGCAACAGTGTAAGGATAGTAGGTGAATTCCATCGTGTCGATGTATGGCCTGGCGATGAAGTGGTCATCGAATGCTGCCAGGGAAATTGAATCGTCATCGGAGGAAACGAATTTGAAAGGACCGCATCCCTTCGGAGCGCTTGTGGATGTGAAACCGCTTGGAACAATCTTCATGAGCATTATCTCGCTGAAGAACCTTGAGTCTGGTTCAACCAGGTCGAAAATAATCGTGTTGTTGGCAGCATCCTTTGTGACAGAGGAGATGTATCCAATGTTGTAACCGGATGCTCCGAATGTGTACTCAATATCGTTCAGAGTGACGGGCGTTCCGTCATGCCAGTAAATGCCGTCCTTCATCTGAATCGAAACTATGCTGCTGTCAACCGGGTCGATTGTCCAGCTCTTTGCCATCCAGGGCTTGAGCGCCAGCGTGTAGGGGTCAGTCCTGCCGAGTGATTCGTAAATAAGGTCAATGACCTTCTCTGCAGATTCGTTCAATCCAGTGGCCAGCGGGTTCAGGGAACTGGGCTCGGATTCCAGGGCGACCCTGAGCGAGCCACCGTACGGTCCGCCGATATAATCTTCAGCTACCGTCATTGGTGTTCCGAGAACTGCAAGTCCTGAAATCAACATCGTCAGAACCAGAACTATGCTCATTCCTGCTTTCTTGGCTTCGAAGCCAGATTCATTTTGTTTCATAATGTTCTCCTCCGTTGCGGGTGTACATCAAAACGGCCTGTGATACTTAAAGTTTTATACAGGCCCCCATGTTTCGCTGTTAATAACAAGAATATATATATAGTTTCCGTAATTGTAATCAGAACGGATATGCATTGCGGCTTCAGATTTTCCTGGTTTTCTCTTGCTCAAACCGCGTTTTTAAGGAATTAATATTTGCATAATGCCAAATTGCCAAAGGATAAATAAACAGTGACAGATACACCCGCGGTGCGATATTGGTTTCGCTGAAGAACATAATCACCCACATACTTCAAGCCCATGATTTCGAAGTATACGAGAGGGACGGCATCCTGAGGGCCGAGAAGGATGATTCACTTGTCACAGTTGGACTTTTCGACACTGTCACAATCAATGACATACGCAAGCACGCAAGATCTGTTTCGGGGGAGAACGGCAATCACATAATCTGCGTTCTGGAGGCAAACGATACTGCGGAAGAGGAAGCCAGAAGATCCGGTCTTGTCATGTGGAGAAAGCCCGACCTCGAGAAGGAACTTGGAAGCGCAATCGTCAAAAGAATGGCCGGGCCAGGGGAATCCCCATTCCATGCATTGATACCCGATGAACCGGAACCTGAAAAAGGCGCGCCAGTCCTTATTGATTTCGTGGGAACCGAGGGCAGGCCGCTTGTCATGAGATCAAGGCTCAACCTTGACGATGTGAAGGAGATTGCCAAGAACACCATCCAGGGCTTCAAATTCGACCTCGAGCTTGTGCCGCATTACCTTTTCCAGTACTCATGCGAATACACTGGTAAAGACGGAGAAAACATCAGGAAACAAGGGACCGTATCGGTCAACGCCCTAACTGGAAAATATGCGGAATGGACACACAGGCCGGAACTTGAGACGGATACGGACCATGTCAACCAGATGGAACCGAAGATTGACGAAGTCAATGCAAAGAAAATCGCCATCCATGCGGTCATCACCCTCAACACCGAGTTCAAGGAGATTATAGTCGAAAAGGACCATGCCACAATCATGGAGAAGGCGACGTTCCGTCCAGCGCCTGATTCGATAGATATTGAAAATCAAGTTTTGATGCTTGTGCCAGTATGGTGCGCCGAGGGAAAGCACGGCGTCATGATATTGGATGGAATTACCGGCAAAGTGATATCTGAAGATTACTACGATACTCACTAATGCATCAGCCCTGCAGATGGGAGTTATTTACTTGTTGAAATTATCTGCAACAAACTCCAGCAGAATGCCGGAATCACTGAGTTTGGTGCTTTTGAGAGTCAGCTGGGTGAACTCATCCTCCGAGCCGAATCCTTCGCCGTCGACCGGGGATGGGGCCATTGCGCCGCCTATCAATTTGCTGCTGATGAAAACCTTGAACTCATCCACCAGACCTGACTTAACAAAGCTCCAAATCGTTTCGCCCCCGCCTTCTATCAGGAGCGAATTAATCCCCATCTCGGAGAGTTTCTCCAGGAGGAGGCAAAGGTCTATATGCGAACCGGAGCCGATGGTGATGACTTCCGCTCCAGGCACATCCCTGGAATTCCCCTCGGTGACCACAACGATGGTCCTGGAACCCGGCTTGAGTACTTTTGCATCCGATGAAATGCGGCATTTGGAATCAAGAACAACCCTCACTGGCTGCTTGACCTCATCAACATATTTCTCTTTGACAAGAAGCGACGGGTCGTCCGCCATCACAGTGCCAATGCCGACAAGTATCGCATCGCAATCGTTCCTCAGCCTGTGGACCCTGGCCATATCCGCTTCATCTGACAGCCGGGTCTGTTTTCTCAGGCGGCTGGCAATCTTTCCGTCCGCCGACATGGCGCAATTGACGATGACCTTAGGACGCATGCGCCCCGATTGTGTTGCTGGCATATTATTCTTTTCCAGATTCTTCCTTGCCCTCATACAGCCTGCCGACGAATCTCAAATAATCATGCTTCGGCCCTTTGCGCCAGGGCAGCTCGAACAGACCGTTTATGTCCTCGTACAATTCCGGAACCTGGATGAACGCGACAATTATCAGCATGACCAACGCCACAAGGCTCAGGCCTTTTCCTAAGACATTGTGCGCGAAATCGAAGATTTCCACGCCATTGTTGTACACAAGGATTATGACAATTGCATTGCGGAATAGATTGACAATCCATACAACCGGCACCAGTATAGAAATGGCACTCAATCGCTTTCTGATATCTCCCCTGCAGCCGAACAGGAAAGAACCCGCAATGAAATATGCCTGGATGGCCGTGCATTCCAGGACAATCATTATCGGAACCCCGACAATTCTGGCGCCATCTGCATCCATCTCGCCCACCGCGAAATCATACCCGCCCAGATTGGCAAGCCAGACGCTCTGATGCGCAACCAATTCAATCATTATGCCGCCGAGTTCCGGAATGTACTGGAACAGGGAATAACCGAGGCCGGCGATGAACATGGCCCCGGCAACGAATCTCAGAGGCGGATAATCGTCATCCCATTTGTGCGATAGATATTCGTGGAATGCAAGGAATGAGAAAACTGGCAGCGCCATCGCAGCCCCGAAAGCGTTGAACTGGTCATCATGCGCGAGATATTCCTCTGCCTTAACAACCCAGTAAAAGCCCTGCAGGAACCAGCCTGACATTATGAGAAGATGGCCCTTTCTGGCTTTCCAGAGAAAACCGGCGCCCAGTAGTATGATGCCGGCGATATTGAGCGGTTCAAAGGCGTCTTGCATTAGGTTACATCCCTTCGCTACGGAGTTATCCTGGTGGTGGTCCGGGGGAAGGCGATGGTATCTTTGATGTTGTCAAGCCCGCATATCCACTGGATGAGCCGCTCGACGCCCACGCCGTAACCGGAATGCGGGACGGAACCGTACTTCCTCAGATCCATGTAGAACTGGTAGTTGGCAGGGTTTTCACCGTCTCTTTCCAGGTATTTTGACAGCTCGGCGATGTCGGTGTCCCTCTCTGATCCACCAACAATCTCCATTCCGCCTTCTGGCGCCAGCATGTCGAAGCACTTGGCGACCGGCCCCGGAGCCTTTGCGCTCGGATCCGTCGGCTTGTAGAATGCCATTATCTCCTTCGGGTAATGCGTCACAACTACCGGCGTGTCAAAATGTTTCATGATGCCCTCCTCTTCCAGCGTCCTCAGGTCCTTCCCCCATTCGACTTTCATGCCGTCCTTTTTCAGCATCTCCAGACCTTCGGTGTAAGTGATGGTGGGGAAAGGCTTTTCCAGGCAGACCTCAAGTTTCGAGAGATCCCTTTCCAGGAGTTCCAGTTCAGCCCTGTTGTTCTTCAGCACTTCCGATATGATGAATTTGATTTCTTCCTTTGCAACCTCGGTAACTTCCGGAAGTTGCATCCAGGCAGCTTCCATTTCTGCCATCCAGAACTCGCACAGATGCCTCGATGTTTTGGATTTTTCGGCTCTGAAGGTTGGCGCCACATCGTATATCTTGCCCAGCGCGAATATTCCTGCCTCGGCATAAAGCTGCCACGTTTGAGAGAGGTAAGTCTTCATGTCGTAGTATTTCACCTCGAAGAGCGTAGATCCGCCCTCGCACTGGTTCGGCTGAAGGACCGGCGGGTCGAACTCATAGTAGCCATGTTCTCTGAAATACTGATGTATGGCTCCAACGACCGTGTGGCGTATCTTCATTATCGCGACCATCTTCCTGGAGCGAATCCAGAGGTGGCGGTTCTCCCTGAGCCATTCCTCGCTCTGGTCCTTCTGGATGGGGTAAGCGTCCGCGAACCCGACGACATTGAACCCAGTGGCCAGAATTTCAAAACCGCCAGGCGCGCGGTCATCTGCCTTGACCGTTCCAGTTATCTCAACGGAGCTCTCGATGAGCGCCCTCAATGCGCCGTCGAACTGCTCATCCGGAAGATTGCCCTTCTTCACAGTGACCTGAATGACGCCGGATGGATCCCGCATGGTGGGGAAAACTATCTTCCCGCTGCCCCTGGTCCTCCATATCCAGCCGCGGATGCTGACCTCCTTTCCGTCGAAATCCTTGCTCATAATCTCGGCAATGTCTCTGAACATGAGTGTGAGATAAGCCGTTCCTTTAAAATACTTTACGCTGGAAAGAGAGAGGTGTGATAATGGCAACATCCGTGCGTTCCAACAATGTGATGTCCAGCACAAATGCGTAAACCCTTTCGGAGGATGCCTCGTAACCCCCGGAATATTCATCAGAAATCGTGACGACGGGCGCCTGCTGGTGCGGCGTCATCGTGTAATTGTAGGAAAGGAGGTGGTAATAATCGGCAAGATGTTCCCCGTTTCCGTCGCTCTTCCATTCCTCCAGACGGTTGCAGTTTCGCACAAGGAACTCATCATTCACTATGTCGATGACAACGGTCTCGCTTCCGCCTTCAGCCAATGGTACATATGCCTCGACCCAGGCATGCGCCCCCCATTGCCCTGTTGTCCCATCATACAGGGTACCGAAGGCCAGCCATGAAGGGATTCCCGCTGACCGCAGAAGGGAAATCAACAGCATCGACTGGTCGTCGCAATCGCCCGCGCGATCTTGCAGAGTGGCGAGGCATGGCTTCACCTCCAGACCGGATATCGTCTCGTATTCCAGATTCTTATCAAGATAATCGTAAATGCTTGCCATGTTCTCATAAACACTGAGGTCGTCAGAAGTAAGCTGCCCGACAAGGCTAACAATGGTCGGATGGGTTGGCCATATATTGTATTCGCCTGTCGGATTTCCATCCTCTGCAATCTCCCATTCATTGTCGAGCTGAGAGGACCATATCCCGATGTTGATTGCGGAGGCCATGCCTGAATTTTTCTCATCAATGTCCCAAACCAGAGTGTTGACCTTAGCTTCAGTGCTGAGGCTCATGATGATTGTACCGCTTTCCGTTCCTTCCCATTCCAGCCAGGTCCCGCCGTACCTGCTGACGCTGGCAGCTGCGGGTGTGTGTGATGTGTCCGTAACAATTTGCGCGCTGGTGCCATCCAATGAAAAGCTTCCCGGAACCGGGATGTCGCATAGATACGATACTTCCCGATTTGTAGTGATGGTTATGGTTCGAGTCAGGGTGAAACTCGAATTGCTGGCATACGAATTTTTGATAAGGCCGGAAAAAAGATACATTCCAATTGGGGTGTAGAACAGGACGAAGAGAAGCATCAGAACTATGATGAGTGCCACAATGGTTTTCCATGCTCCGCTTTTCCTTCTGGGCGGAGGTGGCGTTGGCTGCCAATCCGGTGGAGGCGGCGGTTGTGGGTAATAATTCTGGCTGCTCATGCAAAGGCCAATAGGTGTGCATTGACTAAATAATTTGCCCCGCTCATCTTCTTTTGCGGCTGTTGCGTCTGACCTCTTTCTGAATCTCTGGCGGCAGGCATTCCGGTATGGTGTGCGTGTAAACTCCGTGGAACACGATTACCGAGAATGGAATCACGAATATCAGGGCGTACCACAGCTGGCCATACACGAACCAGGGGAACATCAGCATGTTGAACACTATGTGCGGTATCAGAGCCAGAGGCAATCCCCTGAGCCCGAGGTTCCTGCCAGTTGCATTTCCAAGAGTTGCTCCGATCGAGCAATGCAGCAGGGCGGTGCAGATTGAGAGGAAGACGAGCGCAAGCCAGCTTTCCGGAGCAATGGTTATATGCGCCTCCTTGGCCCTTGTTATCTCTATCAGCACATAGCCAATGATGGCGGTCGCCGAATAACCTGCGCCCAGGCCGATGCCGTAGAACGTGCTATCGAACCTGCCCTGGTATCCCTTGAAATTCAGGATGACGAATTTAACGATATCCTCCAGGAACGGGAAAGCCAGGACATAGACCAGGATGAACATCAGAAAAATAACGGAATCTTCGAAAACAAAAGTGGGGTATAGAAACCTCTCCAGTGTGAAGATGAACGTTCCTGTCACCATCCCAACTGCAAGCATAAAGAAAACCTTGCGGTCCTCGAAGAGCGAGCCCTCGACATGCGGATAGGAGTATTTGCGCAGGCTGAACCATATCAGGAAGAGGGCCGGTCCGAAGCCGATAATGCCTCCAATATAGAACGGATTCATCGATTGCGCTAATCTTTTCCAGCTATAATACTTTCGGGTAATGCGTTATGTATCTGAATGGGCATTCACCACCTATGTCCATGAATGATGATGAGATTAAATCTCTCGTGAAAAAGCACTATTCCAAAGTTGCGAAAAGCAGTTCCGGCTGCTGCAGCGGAGGATGCAATTGCGACTCGGAACCCGAGAAGATAAGCAGGATGCTGGGTTATTCCGATGAGGAAATGTCGCGCGTCCCAGAGGCAAATCTGGGCCTCGGCTGCGGCAATCCGTTGGCTCTTGGGGAGATACGGCCGGGCGACACTGTGTTGGACCTTGGCTCCGGCGCGGGATTCGATTGCTTCCTGGCATCGAGGAAGGTTGGCGCTTCCGGAAAGGTCATCGGCGTGGACATGACGGACGAAATGCTGAAAAAGGCCAGAGAGAATGCCATCAAGCACGGAATAACCAACGTGGAATTCCGCAAGGGGTACATCGATAACCTGCCCGTGGATGATGCCAGCGTTGACGTGATAATCTCCAACTGCGTGATTAATCTGGCCCCCGATAAATTGGCTGTATTCCATGATGCCCACCGTGTTCTGAAGAATGGCGGAAAGATGTTCATTTCGGATATCGTGCTGCTGGCCGATCTCTCCCCGGAGCAGAGGAAGGACCCGGAACTCATTGGCGGGTGCGTCGGCGGCGCAATACTGAAGGATGATTACCTGGCCATGATAGAAAAAGCCGGATTCAGAGTTGAGAAAATTGATGAGGACAGAGAGATTGGCACGGTTCAATATGGCGGGCTGCCAGTCATGAGCCTGAAACTGGCAGCCAGTAAAAAATGAATCAGATCTGGGTGTGGTTATTCGTCATCTTCTCGACGATGTCGTGACTGTTTGGGCGGCCTGGGTGGTTCGGGGATTTCTTCATCATAGTCCTCGGCATCGCCATTTTTTGAGATATGGCCATAGTTCTCGAGGCACTTCGACATGAGTATTCCGAAAGTTTCCTCGGTCGCGGATATCTGGCCGTAGTTGTGAAATGCCCTGATTTTAGCTTTGATGAGGTCCGGGGTTACATCCTTGTCTATTGACATGTACCCCGTGTGGATGAACTCTATCGGTTCTTCCAGTGATTCAAGCATGGATTTATCAAGCTCGGTGTGTCCGGAATAGATGCGCCAGCCCTTCCTAAATGGAACAATAGTACCCATGTTCTTCACAACCTTGGATGAAATCTTTCCCATGAGTTCTTCAGGCGCGATTATTATCCCCATGTTCCTTATCTCGCCCATCTTATCCAGTTCCTCGGGCGTGATGTCCTTGAGGTTGAGTATTCCGACATTCTTCATGTCGTTCTCCACTGATATGCGGATCTCTTTTTCCATGTTTTTTAGGCCTTTCTCCATTTCATTGAAGCCTTTATGCAGGCTCTCACCCATGGCGCTGAAATCGATGCCGGCAATGCTGTTTTCAATCTGTTCTTGAATTCCCTCAAGTGCCTTCTCAATATGTTCTGCCATCTTTTCCAGGCGTTCGTGTCTCAGCCCGGTGAGTCGCTCAGCTTTCATTCTAAGCTTTTCCATGCGTTCATCGATTTTCTCCCTGGCAGCTTCCTTACCATCCTCGTTCATCTCTTCTGCTTCTTCCTCAAGCTGCTCCATTTCATCAAGGATGCGGTCCCTCTCGTCCTCTAATCTCTGGCGCTCGTCCTCAACGCGGTCCCTTTGCTCCTCTAACCTTGCCCTTGCATCCTCAAGCCTTGCACGCTCTCTTTCCATTTTCTCCCTTTCATCGCGTTCCATTTATCTCGCCTCCTATCCTGAACACTATGTCCGTCGAGGCCATTGCGTAGATTTTGACTTCCCTCAGCCGCTTTCCCAGTGCTTTCCTCGAATTCACTATCCCGGCTTCCTCAAGCCTGGATATGTGAAACAGTATCGTCGGCAGCGGTATCCCGAGCGCTTTTGATATCTGAGTGGCGGTCTTCGGCTCATCCGACAGGCTTTTGAGTATCGCCCTGCCAACCTCGTTGGCTATTTCGAGAGCTACCAGTTTAGCCTGCCAGGAGTCAAAGTCGAATTCGGTGGTCATGTAACCTGTCCTCGACATGGATGTATAGGGTTAAAAGGTTATTTAACAGGTCTGACTGGTTCAATTATTGTTGAATGAATGTTCTCATTATGTTCAATCAATCGTGCTCAATATTTCATCCAGATGTGAGAGCAATTCCCTGTTGCCCTTTCCGGAATAATTGCGGATGTTTCTCGAATAATCATCGAGTTTGCCCAGGAACGTTTCTACCTCTTTCCCGGTCAACCCCACGGAGTAATCTCCATACCCCAGGCTCTTCAGGTACATGGCATTGAGCTTCTGCTCGAACTGCCTTTGCAGCGGCAGAGCCAAATACGGTTTTCCCAGATGCAACGCCTCCCCGATAAGCGAGAAGCCGGCATTCGCAATCACCGCTTTGCAGGAAGCCAGGTCAGAAACGAATCCCTCATTGGAATTTTTCTTGAGAATGACATTGCCCAGTGTTTCGTCCCTACCGAATCCGTAAACGATGAACCTATCATCAATGCCAGCAAGGATTTCAAGCAGCTTCGGATTGGATTTCGACGTCTGATAGACCAGAACATGGCCATCATTGCACGGATGGGCTTCCAGAACCTCTCTTCGAAGTATGGGATGGTGCAGCGTCGTGTCCCGTTTTTTCACTTCTGGGAAGAAGAAACTCGTGACAAGGTAATGCATGCATCCAGGGAGTTTGGCCTTCACCAGTCCCTTCGCCATAAGATAATCATCAATTTCGCTGGCAGGAATGTCAACATCGATACGGCATCGGTTGATGACCTGCATATTGTCAATGGAGATAATCGGGACATGGTTATATTTCCCGAAAAGGTAGGCAAAGCTCTCGAAATCCGAAATCACAACATCTGGCTTGAAGGATGCGCAGAGCTGGAAGAAATGCTTCAGGTTGTGCGGCGCCTTTACAGGTATCTCATTCAGAAGTTTCTTGAGGCTGGCTTCCAGATCCACCCCGGATTCGTTGAAAGCGAACCCATACCCGCCAATCTCGACAATGTCTTCGTGATTTTTCTTGAGATATTCATGAGCTTTCCCTGATGCAACAATTTTCACATCATGGCCCTGGCATACCAGATGCTCTAGATCGGAAGAGCACACGTCTGAACTCCAGTCACGAATCACCATCTC
>CALKWP010000099.1 GCA_938004075.1 uncultured Methanomassiliicoccales archaeon | reverse complement strand
GCATACGAGAGGGTGAGTCGTGACTGGAGTTCAGACGTGTGCTCTTCCGATCTAGCGCCTTGGCCGGCTCTGACTCCCCACACAGGCATGATGTTTGGCGTTTCAGTTGCGCTCATGTCCCCGAATGCGAAGTCTGCGCTCTCAGCAGCCAGGACGTTCAAGGTCACCGGGACAATTCCGGTTCTGTTGTAATATGAGTAGTTTGCCCACACCCAAACGCCCCTTCCGATGCTGAGGGGCGCGGTCAATTCGATTATGCCTGTCTTGAGGTGCAATGTGTAATCGCCAGCTCCCAGAACCTGGACAGAGCCATCTGCCTTGATGGTGTGAATATCCACATTCCCGCTGACCAGCCTTGTGTCCGGAAGCTTGAACATGCTGACCTGTTCCTCATAAATAAGAACCGCCCTCACGGATATCTCCGCTCCGCCGGACTGTCCCAGCTGCGGCGGGGTGAAGGTCACCAGACCGGTGTCGTAGTCCAATGTGTAATTTGCTGTCAATGGGACTCCGTTCACAGTTATGGTGCAGTTTAGTACATCATATATGGATGTAAAATTCGCCGGTTCTCCGAAATAGCTGAATATCTCGAACGAGGCGAGCGAGTCTCCCGGAAAGTCATCGTAGGCGTGGTAAGAGTTGCCGAAGAAGTTGTTGTGGTGCAGCATGTTGATGCCAGTGGAGTTTGCCAGGCGGATGCCGTAGGTGTTGGAATCAAGATTGTTGTAGTGAATCTCGCATTCGGTTGATTCAATTATCAAGATTCCGTCCTCTGCAATGTTTGTTATCGAATTATCGAAAACATTGATGTCATTCGAGTTGAAGAGACTTATCCCAGTTAAGCTGTTTCCAGATATCTGGTTCCGAATCACGTTGGTTCCTGTTGCATATTCTATATATATTCCATTTTCACACGACGTGATATAATTCAGAACAACCATGCCTACTCCAATGCCTGAGACGCTTATCGCTGTGTCTGCATCGTGTATGACATTGTATCGGACAGAGAAGTCAATTGATTGGTCGACAATTATTGCTTTGGCAAGGGTGTGAAGTTCATTTGATCTAACCACTCCTTTGTTGCTGACATTCGAAAGGATTATTCCGTTACCAGATGTGTTGCCGTATATCACGCAATCCATTATCACGAATGATGAATTGGTATCCTGTATAGATATGCCGTATGCCTCTCCAGTCATGTCAATGTCCCAACCGGATATGACGTATGGGTTCCCCGCAGAGCCGTTGCCCGCGAC
The DNA here is from genome assembly GCA_938004075.1 of uncultured Methanomassiliicoccales archaeon. Taxonomy (GTDB): domain Archaea; phylum Thermoplasmatota; class Thermoplasmata; order SG8-5; family SG8-5; genus UBA147. The sequence continues at coordinate 11,725 of CALKWP010000099.1, read as the reverse complement.
CACGCCGTTTGCCGGGGTGAAACCACCGTTGCCGATTATGGTGATTGGCGCATGAGTATTGAAGCGCGATTGTGTGTTAGCCACAGGGTTGACATAGGGGGTGTTATCGGCTAAATCACCAATGCCATCCCAATCAACATCTATTCCATAGTAGGGGCTGTCCCAGATCCCATCGGCTGGGGTTGTGTCGGCATCCGTGTATTCGGCCCAGTGGTTGCCGTCCCAATCGTTCGTCGTAGCCGGGTCGTCGTCGAAGACATGGCCAGCCGTGCAGTCGATGAAGTCGTTGCCGCTGATGATGTTGTTCTGCGAGGGGTCTGCATAGCCATCGTAGGATGAGTCAATGTAGATGCTGTTCTCTCCCAGACCCTGCCAGTCAAATCCAGTGAAAACGTTAGACAGAATCTGGTTGTCGTTACTGGCGCTAATAAGAATTCCCCAGAAATCATTGTATAACGTATTTCCATTTATTGTGCAGCGGTCGGAATATTCAAGGACCACACAGAGGCTAAACCCACTGTCAGGAATCTGGTCATGGAGTTTGCAACCGATGACCTCAATGTCTGTAGACGCGTAAATGTAAACACCAGTGATGTAATTGGATGCAATATCCGTTTCGCTGATTGTGATGTTCGATGAGCTTTCGACATATATTCCGTTCCCACCAGTGGAGTTGTGTGTGGATACGCGTTCAAGGATTATGCCTGACGAACCGTCAGCAATTTTTATCCCGTGGCCACCATTCGAATAGGACTCCGTGTCCAATATGAAGCCGTTGCGCACATTTGACATTAGGATTCCCGGGTTCGGATTGCCGAAGGCATCGCTGCCCTGCGTGTCATGGACCAAGCAGTTGCGGATGATGAAATGTGCGGTAGTATCGGAAATGGAAATTCCTGGTTGGCTGTGGATTGAGCCGTCTATCTCAAGATTCTCAATGATCCAGGGATTGCCAATCGAACCGTCTCCAAAGGAGGAATATGCGGAGAAGCCGCCGTTTCCTGAAATAGTTATCGGCGCGGAGGGAGTGATTAGTGTCGAATATGTGGCTATGGGCGCTGCCAGCGGGTAATTGTCTGCCTTGCCTACGGGTATCAAGTGTGGTGCTGTAAGGTCGCCATCCCAGTAATTGCCTTCCGCACCGTCGTCCCATGATGTTGTTTCAAGGGTGATATTGAGGTATTCGTCCTCAGGCATCTGCGTGTACCCGATATTCTGGACCCAATTGTTTGATTTCGCGTCATATTGTGCGACCAAGGAACCCGCATATGTTCCAGCTTGCTGGTTGGCGGGAACATTGACCGTCAATCCCACAGAATCAGAGGCGCCGCCTGCAATGGTGGCGGTTGCCTTTGATGGTGTCAACCAGCTAACTGGCACCGTGGCGAAGGATTCTATAGTGAACCTCCATGGCTGCACTTTCATCACATTGCCTGCGGCAAGGTCCTGGACTATCTCCAGAACGAGCTTGCCATTCAGGTTTCCATGGGGATTCGATAGGGTGCAAATCATCGCGTTTACATAACCATGTTCGACACCTGTGAGGTAGCTCAGGTCATCAAACGGGTCTATGACCCCATAATTCGCCTCACCGGGAGATTGTGCATCGGTCCAGTCCCAGAGGCGCATGAAGAAGGAGCCGCTCTCGGATACGAATGTCTTGTAATCGGAACCTGTGCCATTCTCCCAAGGAACATTCCAGGAGAAGCTTGTCTGTGCGGTCACTTTGATTACTTCGGCATTTGCAGGCACCATCGAGGATATGTCCTCTCTGTAACCGATGTTTGTGTCCACCAATTCAACCATTTCGTTGATGGCAATGCGGCTCATGTATTCGAAGCCATAAGCGGCACTTATCGGCGATCCTGTTGGGTTTCTGACGGTTATCGGCAATGTGTCGTTCTGGCCAGGTGCCATCACGTTGATGAAAGAGTCATAAGATGCGCCGAAGGTGTTCCCGAAGGACGTCCTATCGGCAGACACGGCCAATCCGCTCTTTCCCTTTGCCATCCTGACGGCCGCGAGAGCATCGACAAATCCTGAGCCCTGAGTCATCGGGTCATGGCCAAGGTCTCTTGCGGATGACTTGAGAATTGACATTGCGATTTTCGTGCTGGGGAATTGCCCGTGTGTTTGATTGTACGCCTCGAACATGAGGGCTGCGACGCCTGTGGTGATGGCAGTAGCAAGCTCGCTGCCTTTCCACAGGGCGTACTGGTTCTTGCCACCTACGTCAGATTTTATTCCAAGGGGAATGTCAATGTCGCCTAGGCCGATGGCAATCACATCAGGTTTTGCCAATCCTGCGGCAGACGGGCCCCGGGAAGACAGCTCGCTGACATCACCATAGTGCTGGATGGTGCCGCCGCCGCTTATGAACGCATTGTCCTCTGCAAATCCTACAACCAAAGTGTTCATGCCGCATGGGGCTGCCACAGTCCCATAGCCGCTGCCGGAATTGCCAGCAGGCGATATGAAGAGCGCGTTTGACGCCGTCATATTGACCAGGTATTCCACAAGTTGGGTGGTTGCATCAAGGCCGCTGCCGTATCCGACGGAGTAAGGCCCGATGTTAACTATGTCCGCCTCATCACCGGTGTTTGGGATCCCATCGTATCCTTCAACGGCGAAATAGAGTGCCATGGTAAGTCCCTTGTGGGCATTGCAGATAGGGAGGAAAGTCACGCTGGGACTGACTCCGACAATGGGTTTCTCATTAGAGCCTGTGTTCAGGCCGGAACCAGCAATGGCCGAGGCGCTCTGAGTTCCTGTCGATAACACATTGCCATCGTAATCAACATCGAAATCGCCAAAGAATGCGACCACCTCTCCGTTCCCGGGTATGTTCCATGGATTGTCTTCTGTCCCGAATGGGATCTGAAGCCTTCCATCGTCCAGAAGGTGGCTTGAAACCCTTTCGGAATACGGCATAAGGGTATTTCCGTCGCCAATGAAATAGAGCAAGCCACCCGATAGATCCGGAATTCCATCAGGGCCAGGGTTGGTTTCCCATAGGCCAGTCCCTACATTGTATGAGTAGTTCCAATTGTCCAAAGTGAGAACTGGATTGGCTTTGTCAACATATGGGTCATTGCCATCTATCGTGTAGTCCATATTCATGTCCACATAAATCTTGTCCCACACCCCGATAGTCGTGGATTCGACGACGACCATGGGTACTGCGGTGCCAAAGTAGTTGGTGAGGGCAGCGCTCGGGTGATTTCCAAAGTGATAAGTCCCGCTCTTGCCCTTGATTGATGCATTGTCGATGACCACCGTGGCAATCTCGACATGCCCCCATGAGCCCAACGTTGTCAATTTGGTTTCTGTCCAGTCAACCAAATTTTCTGTGGTTGGGGACGGCACATTGTAATCGGATGGCACTGTGTCCTGAGGTGTTGAGATGTTCCGACCGCAGACGAATGCGGTGATGAACATCTCGTTTTGATTCGGCCATGCGGTATAATTCCTTGGAATGGCCAATTCGATGAAACCATGCTCGGTCCATTCTCCAGCAAGGTTGCCCTTGTAGAACGATTTTCCGAATATGTTGGTCATGTTCGTCTGTGCCCAAGCGGTGCCGCTCCATTTGTACACAAGCGGGTCCTCTATCTTGTCCTTCTCCAAAAGCTTCAGGCCCTGTGACGTCTGTTCATAATATTCTCTTTCATAATCAACATATATCATTATGTCCGGTTTATGAGATGCAAAGGCTATAGGTGTGGCCCATCCGGCTGGGTATTTCCTCACCGTGCAATCCTTTGTCCCGACGAAGAAGTCGCCATTTGACTTCATATCGAAGGAAAGGATTGGCGAATTGTATTTGGTGTTATAGGTGTTTGTTACAGCGTAGGTTGAAGGGTTCCAGGTAACTATTTTTCCGTCCTCCGAACCTGTGATTATCTGTGTGGGAGTCCATTTTATTGTGTTGACCGTCGAGGAGGCCCCATGGCCGCCGGTCATTACGGTATCCACGCTGGCCGTGTTCTTCCTGGTCTGATAGTTAATGCGCCATGTCTGGTTCCCGTATATCGGGATGCAATTGCCCAATTCAGTGATTGTGGGATCCAGGATGTTGAACTGGGGAGTTGTGAACTCTGCGATGAGCATGTTAGGGAGAGGTACGTTGCTGCCTTGGTACATTCTGATGACAAGCGAATCGGTTGGGGCGAGCGGCGTAACTGGCGGGGTCCAATACCCTGTCTGCTGACCGCTGCCGTCCATTTCTCTGTACACTACGGCCTCGGGGCCGCTCGTAAGTTCGGTCTCAACACCCGCTGAGTCGCGAACCCATACCCTGATGCCCCATGTGAAATTCTGGGCATTCGGCATAAGAGAAGAATAACGCAGATTATCTGAGGGGCCCATTCCCAACTGGTATGCTGAAAGCCCGTTGACATTGGCCTCGTTCTGAATCCCTCTGAAGAAGAATCTGTCTATTGCGTTGATTCTTCCTCCTGTGTTGTTTATCACAATGTTCTCAATGACATTGTCACCTATGCCCCACTGGCAGCTGTTGTTTCCGGCATTGAGATCCCATACCTCTATATTGCCGGATGTGCTGCGACCGGTTGCAAGGAAGTCATTGTTGGGCTCCCATGCGATTGTTTCAATCGCCCTGCCATCAGAGTTCTCAAGAAGCGCAGTCAATTTGTATGTCGTGGAATTAAGCAGCTGCACCCTTCCGTTCGACTGGCCGAGGGCGATGCTCCAACCATCTGGACTGTATGCAATGGATGTTGTGGTCGTGGGAACGCTTGGCCTTGAGGTTGCGCCGGTCAAGACATTCAGCATCTGTATCTGATTGGATTGCTCAATCGAGCCGATGGCAAGCATTGTTCCGTTCGGGCTGAAACACATGGATTCGCGGTAGTATGTCTGGATGGCTGCCGGTGAGTGCGTTATCCGGTGAGCCACTGCCCAGGTGTTCGTATTGTACACTACCACTTCCATCGATGTCTCATATGCAAGGAAATTGCCGTTGGGCGACCATGCCACGGAGAACACTGGATTCTGTTCTATCGGGAGACTGCGAACAAGGTTGCCGTTCTCATCCCATACCTTGACCGAGTTTATGTCGTAACTGTCAGTGAGTGCCGGGTCAACGCCCTTTGCACCGCAGGATGCGATTAATCCTTTTGCTGGTGAATATGCGACTTGTTCTAAAGGTGCGGAGTGGGATGCATCAAAATCCAATAGGTTGCCGCGGGGGTCGGTTGTCGAACCGCTGGCAGAGCCGTCAAAATCAAGAGCGAAGCCGAATGTCCTGTTCATCGCACCATATCGGGTCCTAAGACCAGCGTACCAGAATGTGTCATCCCTTGTTGCCCATAACTCGTTGAGATCGAACTCAAGCGGTTTAATGTCGTTGGTTCTGTCAGACCCAACAAGCTCGTTGCGGTTGAAGTCTTTTTGTCCATCCACCTTGATGGTGTGAGCCATGTCAAATGGCCCGGTGCCGTTGAGGGAGGTGTTGGCGATGCCGCCCATACCTGGCCTGGCCTCCTTTGCGAGGAGGAATTCTGGCAGCCCATAGGAATCAAAAGCCATCGGCCAGCCGTAATAGGGAGATGCGGGATCGTTGTCAACCATATATTTGCCATCGAGGTTCCGGGCCCCGAAATCGATGCCCGTATCAACTACCGCAACACTGACACCTTCACCCGAGTATCCCATATTGTTCACTTCCGGAACATTGTGGGCATCAAGGAAACTCCAATCGGCCGGAATTGCCCCGGGTTCAAGGTTCCAACCGCCATATGCGGATGTGATTTCCTCGCCCCCATTAACGGTTTCAATGCCCTGATGCGGTTTGGCAGGGGTGTTGATTGGGGTGTTAGTCATTGCACTGTTTTCCGTAGGGGCACTTTCATCCACAACTGTTTCAATAATGCCCTTCGCGGGTGCTGACAATAGCCCTGCTCCGAGTGAGCTCCAAACAAGCGCTACGGTCAACATCACGCAAATAAAGCTGGTCGAATTTTTTGTCTGCATATTATTCCTCTCCCGAATTTTAATTGTCTAGCACTAAGGGATTTAATAGATTAGGACATTGCACTTCAATATTTATAATTTACTAAATATGGAGAATTTTCGCGAGGAACGAGAAAAAGAGGATTTGTTATTGAAATATAAAACCATGAATTTTCCGAGTTGATTTAAATTATCTAGAAATTAACACAATGTAATAAAACAATTTAATTAATTATTAATAACATAATTCATAAAAATTCATAATTATAAAAAAATGAAAGGATATATATTGTGACCAATGGAACATATATTTATATATCAATTATCATTAGAATTAATATAAATTTACAAAGATAATTGGTTGATTACGTTTTCATAAATGTTAAATAATCTTATAATTCTTTACAAAATTGAAATTTACCAAACTCGTGGATTATCCATTACTTTTTTCACGACATGATTTTAACGAAATTAATTTATACCAATTATAACATATACTGTATTGACAAGCAGGATTGTATTTCATAAAATTACTCACATAACCAATTCTGCGGTCAAGAATGGATTTAAGGAGGAAAGAAAATTATGGGCAAACCAAACAATAAGAATGTTTTGAGATTGGTTTCCATAATCATCGCATTGGCGATGATTGTGCCGGGCGTTGTCCTGACGCAGCAGTTCAGGGCAGAGTCCACTGGCATTCAGCCAGATGCACAAGGACCGACCACTTACGCATGGGTGAATTACAATTCACCAGAGCATGCGAAAGCGCTTAGGGACATGGGAGCCGATATTGTGAGCTTGAGAGAGACCGGAGCATATGTCCGGATAAACGAGAACCAGAAGAGCTATTTGTCTGAGAGGTTCGTTCTGAGCGACATGCCCTGGAGAACCACGGTCAATCTGGCCGAGCAGGGGATCTCCTTCGACAGCCGCGTCGGATACGAGCTTGCGGATGAATGGCGCAACCCAAATTCCAATGAATACCTGGTTCAATTCGTCGCACCCACTGAACAGGCATGGAATGACGGCGTTGTCGCGCTCTCCGGAAAGATACTCCGTGAAATCGGCAACAACCTCATCGTCGTTAAGATGACCGAGAGCCAGAAGGCGAACGTTGAGAAACTCAGCTACGTCCAATGGGTCGGCACATACGAGCCCGGATTCAAAATGGACAAGAACATACCGGACACTGGCATCGTGAAGGTGACTGTTGATGCATATGACGTCAACGACATGCCGAGCGTCATCAGCAAACTGAACGAGCTCGGAGCAGCAAACATAGAGGACACCGAATACGGCAGTGTCACCTGTTACATCGATGCCGCAGCCCTTCCAGACCTGGCAAAACTTGACACGGTCAAGCTTGTCTGGTTCCTTTCAGAGATGAAGACCCTCGCTAACGTGGGAGGAAGGATTGTCCAAGCACATGACCTCTGGGTCAACACAGTCTCCAACTTCCCTTCCAACATCATGGGTCAGGGGCAGATAATACACATCCAGGACACAGCCTTGGATGCGACCCACAGAGATTTCACAAGCGGACCTCTGGGCAACAGGATTGGCTATGTGGAAACTGCAACCGACCCTGAATACCACGGCACACACTGCACGGGCATAGCCGCAGGTAACGGTTACGACATGGAAGCATACCTGGGCCTAAGCACAACAAATCAAATTTACAACGAACTCGCAGCATCCAACCCTGCGGGCAGGCCCGACAGGATGGGCTTCGCAGGCAGGGCGCCTGAGGCGACCATCTACAGCAGAGCCGGTCTGTCATCGACAGACTGGGCGGCAGGTTTCACATACGGAGCAAGGGTATTCTCCAACAGCTGGGGTCCAGCAGCAATGAGCAACACTTACGATGCAACCGCTGACAATTTCATGACCACAAACCCGACAGCGCTGGTTGTTTTCGCAATCGGCAATGATGGTCCCAGGACCAACACTGCGAGCGGCGGCGGAAACGGAAAGCTGGCAGTCGGTGTAGGCGCAGTCGAGAACATGCGCCCGATTGACTTCGACTCATCCGATGACTACAACCAGCAGATTGGATTCAGCAGCAGGGGCCCGACCGCTGACGGAAGGATTAAGCCCGACGTTTGCGAAATAGGCACAGCTGTGTACTCCACATTGTCTGACGATGCAACCACAGAAGCGGGATACGAGCTCTACACGGCAATCTCCTTGATCAACTCCGACACAAGCGATGCTCTGGGCGACTACATCTCGCTCCAGGGAACCTCGATGGCTTGCCCCGCAGTGGCAGGCGACAGCATCCTGATAAGGGACTACCTGCAGGATGTGCTCGGCATCCCTACCGGAAGCATATACGCCCTCACGATGAAGGGGCTTCTCATCCACGGCGCGGAGGACATGGGACTTGGGTTCCCGTCCTACGACCAGGGATGGGGCCGTGTTAACGTCAGGAACTCCGTCGCACCGGCATTCCCGAACGTTCTGCAGTGGTACTACCACGCTACCGGTATCGGTTCCGGAACATGGAACTCCGAGTCTGTCGGGCTGGATGCATGGGTCATTGACAGGACTGTGCCGCTGAAAGTGACACTGATCCACAACGACGCATCAGGCTCCGGAGAGCTTACCTACGACCTGGACCTGAGGGTCACAGCACCAGACGGAACAATCTACTGGGGCAACGCCTTCAGAGAAGCGGAGTCCGTCCCGATGCCAACCGCGAACGACTGGAGCCAGTGCGCCTTCCCCTCATGGGTCGGCGGACAGGCCTACGACTTCGATGAGCAGAACGACGGCGGCGACGACGAGAACAACGTCGAGGTAGTGCTCATCCCGGCCAACAAGATCAGGCTTGGTCAGTACCGCGTCGATGTCATCTGGAAGGAGTCAACCGCAAGGCCGTTCTTCATAGCAATGACCGGCGGGTTCAACGCAAGCCTTGACGTCAACCAGGTCGTCGGCGGCGATAACGCCTTCAGGGTCAACATGAACCTCGATGTCCCGAGGGTAGTCCCGGAGAGGGATGACTTCGGCGAAGCAGTGTTCAAGTGCGCCCCGAGCGGCTCGGTAATAGTTCCATACTGGCTAAACAACGGCGGAATCACCGCTGATACATACGCTCTGAGCACCCCCATCCTGCCCGCGGGATTCACCGTGACATTCACATCACCCGCATCCCCAGCTGCCGTCGCAGCTGGTTCCAGAGTGCATGGGTATGTGAGAATCGCTGTTGGATCGACTGTAACAGCAGGAACCTACACTCTGGCCATCAGAGCCCTGTCGAACACTGACGTCGCCGCGCCGATTGCCCAATCGCAGATAAAGTTCCAGATTGACGTGGTAACGGACAAGACGCCCCCAGTGATTCCGGTGACCAATACACCGGCACATGAGGACGCGCCTTACTTCGTATCCTGGAATGCGGGCGGCAAGGACTACATCGCTTGCGCATACAGGCAGGACGAGCAGTTCGGCGAGAGAGTGTACTTCACGCTATCGGAGGATGGCGGAAGGACATGGTCGAAGGGCATACCCGTCAGCCAACGCTCATGGGCACCCGGATACGTGGGGATAACCCGCGCCACATCCGGCCCCAACGAGGGAAGGATCGTAATCGCCTACAACGCTTGGAACCCTGACGGATACGGAGGCAGCACCGCTGATACAAGGTGCGCCTATATCAAGACGCACTACTCCGACTTCCCCTACACCACATGGACTGAGGTAAACGCATTCAGCCTGGGAGAGGGAGCAGTCGCAGGCGGAGCCAACACATACAGGACAATAGACATCAACTGGGTCCCGTCTGTTGGCCAATTCTACCTGACCGTCGAAGACTTCGGTTATTCCGGAACTGACCTGAACACCGCAACGCAGACCACCATCGCTTGTGTCGGAAAGTATTCGACTGATGGTACCGCATATACCGGTTACGTCAGAATCGACCCGGCTGCAGCAGGCATGTACTACTTCTTCCCGAGCACCGAGATTGACATGCTGGGCAACATGGTCCTGTTCTTCTATGAGAGGGACAGCGGCGATGCGGCTCAGGACAGGGACGCGACCTACAAGTACTACAACGGAGCCTGGAGCGCAATGAGGACAGTCTGGGACACCACCGACAATCTGATGATGCCGCAGGCCGGCACCTCCAACGAGGGAGCCAACGGCAACCGTGCATACGGCGCATACCTTAAGGGCGCGAACACGGACGGCGACAGGCAGTTCTACCTGACCTACACGGACAACCCTGATGGAGCGACACCAGTGTTCACAACCAACCTCGGACCTTACGGACCGATAATGAGCGACCACGACTACGGAACCAGGTTCATCTGGGACCTTGAGTTCATAAACAGCTACCTCTACTTCTTCGGACACAGGCTGGTCACTTACGACCCGTATGGACAGCCGAACATGCTGATGATACACGATGATGATGTGTCATCCGCACCGGTCCCGGTTGTGGACTACCTGACCCTGGACAGCTTCGTCCACGGAAAGCAGCGCGCAGCCAAGATCATCAGCGAGAACAAGGTCTTCATCGCCCAGAACACATTCACAAAGAACGTGGGACATGACATCCTCGGGCAGATTGTGCACTACAACTGGCGCAATGATGCTGACATCTGGGGACCGGTAACGGAGTTCGTCTCCACCTCGACACAGATCATGGCACCCGGAGCGACCTTCAACGTCGTTGCGAATGTTCATGACTGGCAGACTGGCGGTAACCAGATCAACCTCGCAAGGTACAGGACCGATGTGAACCCAACAACCTACGTCAACATGATTAGCATGGACGGAACCTTCAACTCACCGGCAGAAGCAGTGACCACATCGGCCGCTGTCTCCACGACGGGTTGGACCGGTGGTTGGCACACTATCTGGGTCTCAGGCCGCGACACAATTGGAAACTGGGGAGCCGAAGAGGCAGTCCAGGTGCTGATTGTCGCACCCGAGCCACCGTTCACGCCCACACAGCCGATACCGAATGATGGCGCAACCGACATCCCGGTGAGCCAGGCATTCAGCGTCTACTATGAGGACTACGAGAACAACGCCGGAACGGTAGTGTTCAAGTGGGCCTCAGGCACGACATTCGCGACCGTGAGCAGCGTGGCCAGTAAGACCCGCGCACAGACCGCCGCGATCGCCTTGACTGGCGACACCACCTACCAGTGGTACGTCGAGGCAACCGATGCGACCGGAACCACAAGGGGACCGGCCACAGGCTACTGGACCTTCACAACGATCGACAACGTGGCACCGGCAGCAGTCACCAACCTGAACGTCATACACGACGGACCCTCTGGTTCCTCCTCAACCGAGACAAGGTACCTTAGGGGTGTCGCCAACGAGGTCACGGTCAACACGTTGACCGCATACTCGCTTGGATTGACCAACTCTGCGACTGCCGGCAACTATGCACCGGGCAGCAGTGTAGCTGTATACCTCGGCATGAGGGTGTACAAGCGCAGCTCAGCCGGCGTCGAGACCGAGATAACGAGCGCGCTGTCCGCAACGGTCCAGAGAACCTCTGCAGGAAGCGGTTATCAGACTGCAACCTGGGCATGCCCGGGAGCAGCTCTGGCTACAACAGACTCGATTGTAGTCAAGGTCTATGGCGGTACGGCAGCCAATCCAACCACCGTGCGGGCTACATTCACCACCGAACAGCTTGGCGCGACATCGCTTGACGCGAACACCTGGACAGTCCAGATCGGACGAGCACACGTCTGAACTCCAGTCACGAATCACCATCTCGTAT
>CALKWP010000098.1 GCA_938004075.1 uncultured Methanomassiliicoccales archaeon | reverse complement strand
ACGAGGTGGTGATTCGTGACTGGAGTTCAGACGTGTGCTCTTCCGATCTGTTACTGGCCTATACCCAACATCAGGGGTTGGAATTAGCCTGAAAGCGGGCTGGAACCTTGTGGGCTATCCATCTGCAACGAACAGGCTCGCATCAATCACTTTGCCCGGTGTCGCAGACAGGGTGAGCATATGGAATGCCGCATCGCCGTACTTCGTGGACTACACAGATAAATCGCTCGTGACGATGTCGCATGGCAATGCATACTGGGTTCGCGTCACCTCCGATGTGACCTGGACCGTTAACGTCTAAGCCAGATAGAATAGGGGAGCCGCAGGCTCCCCTCCTTTTCAATTTTAATAACTATTAATACAATGTTTGATTACAAGGTAAAAAACATCTGGAGTTGAACGAATGCGAAAAGTATTAGGTACCATGATTATGATGATGCTGATAGCCGGAATTTTATCCCCGCTCGCAAATGCACAGCCGGAAGCGGACGAATCTAATGTGGCTCCCACGTTTCTTGAAGTCTACACTGTTCCACGCTATCCGATAGGCGGAGAATTCAACAGTGCCAGCGGAACGAATGGCGACATAATCACGGTGTATGCCGTGATAGAGAACGGAAACGCGGCCCTTTTAAAAACCGGCTTTTGCAATCATATAACCTGTTCAATGGGAGATTCCTGGGCCGACATGACAAATGTGGAGGGCAATCTTTGGTCCTTCCAATTGCCGGGAGATGCTATATTTGGCTGGCCAGTATACGAGACATCTCCATCAGAAGGTTCCTATGTTTATTTCCAGATTTACGCAGAAGATGCTGATTGGGTCGCAAGCTATTACCCGGACTTTGACGGGGACAATGATGACTATGTAGTGCCGGACGATGTTATCCATATCTACCCTGCTTTCCCCCCAACCCAGATCAATTCCACATCCGTCCTCTCAAAATCAACGATGTTCACCGAAGAATCATTCACAGTAAGCGGGAAGGCGAACTACTGGAACAGCACCTCACATCCCAATGACTTCAGCAAGCTGCTGCCGGCCGATGAGTGCCCTGTAGCAGTGAAAGTAGGCTCCAACACCTTCAACACCAAGACTAACATCTGGGGAAACTACTCTGTGCAGGTCACCGCTCCGGCAGCGCCAGGCACTTACACGGTCAACGTGACAGTGTCCAACGCAACCGCCAACAGGAACGTTCCCTGCAAAGCGCCCGAACAGCAGATAACCGTGAACGCCCACACCCTGGCCCTCACACTCGCCCTGAACAAAACTGTCAGCACGCCTGGTGAGGAGCGCTGGGCCAACGGCACCGTATCCCTTGATGGCGCTCCTGCGGAAGCCGGGCTGCAAGTGAACCTGAGCGTGAACGGAACCGCCACAACCTGGACGGCCACGACCGTCGCCGGGGGCGGTTACAATTCGCAGTTCACCGTGCCGGACACCGGCGTTTACAAGGTGAGTGCAACAGTCTGGCACCCGACCCATAAGGTAAAAGCCTGGAAGGAGGCAACATTGACTGTTACTGATACCCCGGTCGCCGACCTTGAAGTGGCCGCAGATGACATCATCCGCACCGGCACCCTGATGGAGGGGCTGAACCAGAGATTCAACATTACAGTGCACAACAAAGGCAATGCCGACGCCGTGGATGCGCGCATCAACATTACCATGGACGGTGCGCTGCTGAATTCCACTCTCAGGACGATACCGGACGGCACCAACCTCACAATCATCGTGAACTGGACCGCGACGCCCGGAAATCACAATCTCACTGTGAACGCTGATCCACAAAACATCATAATAGAGAGCAATGACGCGAATAACAACGCATCACTGGAATTCACAATCGCGGCTCGCACGATCGGCATCACGCTTGACCTAAGCGCCGCGGATGTGGAGCCCTCAACCCCCTTGTGGGCCAACGGGACTGTCACCATTGACGGTGCGGTCGCACCTGCCGGCACCGAGGTCAACGTCTCGATTGAAGGCACAGGCCAATACTGGCTGGTGGATACGGACGCCTATGGAAATTATTCCGCGCCATTCACCGCATCGGCCGCAGAAGGCACTTACGCCATCAACGCCACAGCACAATACCCCGGGTTTGAGAGATTTGCCTGGGCCGAGGAAACTCTCACAGTGGCCATACCTCCGACGCCAGATCTGGCTATCTTCAATTCCAACATCACGATAATCGGCAACCTGGTAAATGGAACTGCCCTCAATTTCAATGTCGCTGTGAGAAACATCGGCACCGCAGCCGCAACCGGAGCGCAGGTGAACATTTCCATTGACGGCGTCCTGCTGTCATCCCAGAGGCAGAACTTCGCGGCTGGCCAGGAAAGAGTTCTGAACGTTTCCTGGACCGCCAAGGTTGGCAACCACAATGCAACCGTGGATGTGGACAAAGAGGGAAAAATCGCCGAATTCTCCGAGTCGAATAACCATGCCTGGAAGACCTTCACAGTCGCCACATCCGAGCCTGAAGATATTGATGTTGTGATTGGCCCTGTCCTGGATTCTGATGGCAAGCCAGTCACCGGTGCGACCGTCACGCTGACATTCGCTGGGACTCGAAGCAGGAGCGGCACCTACACCGGCCTGACGAATACCGCCGGACTCGCCACGATTTCCGTCCCCGCCACATACCTGGGGCAATCCGTGACCGTGAATATCACCAAGGCAGGATATGACCCCGTTGGATACACCGGCACGCTCGCACGTGACAGTGTCGCCGGAACCATTCCCGCAATGAACCTGTCAGACATCGCGGATGATGGCCCGGGCACCAATTACCTCATGATTGCGGTCATCGCTGTCATAGCTGTGGCAGTGGCCCTCATGCTTGTCGGCATGAAAATGAAACAGAAGCCAGCCGCCGCGGATGACTTGAAAGTCCCCGAAGAGGAAATGCCCAGCGCCGAGGCAATTCCTGAAGAAGCCCAACCGGAAGCCCCGGAGGACCCCAGGATCGCAAAGCTGAAGAATGCCTATGAGGAAGGCAGAATTACCAAGGAGCTTTACGAGAAGAATCTCGCCAAGTTCCAGGACGACAGCGGGGCCAAACCATAAGGATGGACTGAATGTGAGAATCCAGGCTTTGAGAAGAATATCGCAGGCGGCATTCCTGGCCGTTACCCTGACTGGGATAATACTAGGCACTACCGGTATAATCTACCCCTATTTCTTCTGCTATTCCAACCCATGGGACATAGGGAACTGCCCCCTCGGCCTTCTGGAGCATGGCTCCGTGGACATCCAGATAACGTTCATGGTAGGGGTTGCCCTGCTTCTGTATGTGATTGGCTTCTTGGCTGTAGTCGGTGTCTTATTCGGCAGGGCATTCTGCGGCTGGGCATGCCCGATAGGGACGCTGCAGGACATCACCAGGAAATTCAGGATAAGCGAAAAGGTCGTGAAGAGGTTAAAGCCGAACGTCAACCCGAAATGGAAGAATGTGAAATACCTGATGCTGCTGGCCGTGCCGATAACCGCTTACCTTTCGAAGGACCTGTTCTACACCAACCTCTGCCCGGTCGGCGGCGTCACCGGAACCATACCCACGCTTCTCTTTTACCCGGCAAGCTGGACTCTGGGCAGCAGCATCATGGTGAAGATGACGTCGGTAATACTTTTCACAATATTGATATTACTGGTCACAAGGGGCTGGTGCAAGTACCTCTGCCCTATCGGCGCATTCCTGGCGCCATGGAACAAGGTGTCCGCAGTTGGCGTGCGCAGGGACGAATCGGCATGCAAGAATTGCAATCTCTGCGAGAAGAGATGCCCTATGGACATCAAGGATATTGGAGTGAAGCCCGACAAGGAATGCGTTCTGTGCGGCAGGTGTGTGGACAGCTGCAAATTCGGATCCCTGAGACTGGGAGTTGTCCCGTTCAACGGCAGGAAAGTAATGGCAGTATGGACTCTGCTCCTGTTCCTCAGCGCATCCATGCTGGCCGGCGGTGTGTGGCTGGACGGGTATTCACGCGCCAACGATATCAATTCCCTGCCATGCCTGGGCTGCCTGGCCCTGGATCCATACGTTGAAGGCGAATGGCTGACAACTGGAAACAACCAGCCAGATTTCATCCTGGAGCCGCTGGCTTCGAAGCCTGTGTTCCTGCATTACCGCACTGACGTGTGCCCGGGATGCGACGAGATGGAGCCGCACATCGGCATCCTGGAGGCGCAGTACGGCGACCGTGTGAAGTTCATACACATCAACCTTGACCATGCAAATGCGGAGGAGGATGCGTCCTACGACATCTATGACTTCGCCGGCACCCCGACGGCCAGGTTCGGAGTTCCGATGTTCACCACGGTGATCGTTGAAATAAATGGCACCGAGCCAGAGATTGCCTACATGACCCAGTACGGCTCCTCGAGCGACCAGGGCACCACCAAGCGACTTGAGCTCGAAGCCACAATCATTGAAGCGCTGGAAAGGCACTCGACCGGAGCCGCGCCAATCGCGCCTGTCGACCCATCAGACCCTGTTGTGTTCTCCGAATTATTTGTGGACATGGGCTGCGTGAACTGCTACAAGAGCGAGCACGCTCTGGAAGAACTGGAAGCGATGGGCGAGACGAACTTCATCACGTTCATAACGGACGCCCCAGCAGTCTCCGGGGAATACGCATCATACCGGGAAGAGGCATACGTAGATGAGCTGGCGATATCCGTCCTGGGCCATCCAATGGTTGTGTTCACCGGCGGGCCAGGGAACCTGCTCGGAGCGATTTCCACGGAGGTTGCCATGACCAATTACCGCACCGAGATAGCAGCTGCGACACTCTCGGACACTCCGGTGGCAATTTCGGGTTACATGTCCAAGTCTGGGGACACGCTCCATTCCAACATCACACTCACGAACCCCGGCAACGAGTCTGAAGACATACTGGTGGAAGCGTTCCTGGTGGAAAGGCGGTCGCAGTGGAAGAACCTCCAGGGCGAGCCCATACCCAACGCTTTCGTCGACCTTCTGACGAACGAGACGGTGCAGATACTCGCCGGAGGCTCCGCCACGCTGCCGGTCGCCTGGACTGGTACGGCGGCCGTCCAGCTTTCCGACCTGAGGATGGACAACATCGGAATACTGGTGGTCGCCTGGAATGGCGAGGCGCAGATCACTTCCATATGGATAGAGCCCACAGAGCCTGACGCTTTCTACATGACCCCCGATGCGGCCTTGAAATCAGCTCTGCCAAATGGGACCGTAAGCTACTCATTCACCCTCAGGAACTTGCAACTCTCGGGAACGGAAGCCGCCCTCACATTGGAAAAGCCTCTGAGCTGGGATGCGGACATGTCCGCCAACTCAGTCTACATCCAGGGCGGCGGCTCAACCACCTTCACCGTTGCTCTGACCGGCAACGGCACCGCTGCAGGCCAGACATGCAATTTCACGGTGCGGGCCACTGACATCGCCGATCCCACCATCCAGGCATCTTCCAGGGTGCAGGTTGTCGTCAAGAGCGACATCACGCCACCAACTGTCGCATTGCCTCAAAGCGCCCCAGCGCTGCCATCGGCTGATGAGGAAATCACAATCACGGTGGACGTTAGCGATCTGTCAGGCGTGGAAAGCGTCAAGATCTCCTACTTCTCATGCACCGAGGAGGCATGCTCCGCATCCTACGTCGTGGACATGAACCTGACCTCTGAAGGCACATACACAGTCAGCGTCTTCCCGGTTGCCGATGACCACACTGACTTCCACTACAAGATAATCGCCCAGGACACCGATGGGAACACGGTCACCACAGACTTATATGATATCATACTGGAACCGGTAGAAACAGGCACCGCCGATGTGGCCGAAAAACCGAAGTGGATCGGCGTCGTCCTGCTGGTCGCCTTCGCCGTGATTGCGGTGTTGATTGCCATTTCCAGCAGGGATAAGCCTTCCAAACCTGAAGAGCGCCCCCCGCAGAGAAAGTTTTAGAGATGGAATGAGATACACCTGCATGGATCCCTGGAAAGTTGAAGCAGCCAAAAAATCAGATGCCGCCGAGTTATCCGAACTCTACAAAACAGTCTGGTCATTCTACAGGTGCGTCTTCCCGAAGGAGCTGATGGACAACCGCATGCCCTCGGCCGGAGATGTGGCTGCGTCCATGGGCTCCAAAACCTATTTCATTGCGCGCGATTCCGGGAAAATTGTCGGCGTCGCCAGGGCCACCATCGAGCATCGCTCGTGCCTGCTTGACCGCATGGTCGTCCTTGAGGAATACCGGGGAAGAGGGGTCGGAGGGGCTCTCACAAAAGCCGTTATAGATCATGCCAGAGAGAAAGGAGCTGCCAAGGTATGGCTGGACACCAGCCCGAAGCTCGCGGAGGCAATGGCGTTGTACGAGAGCATGGGATTCAGGGAGTGCGGGTTCTTCAGGAAACATTACTGGGGCGAAGACATAATATTTTATGAATTAATATTATAATCTATATCGGAGGCCTGGAAAACTTTGGTGAGGCCTCAACCCATGCCCTCACAGGCACGG
>CALKWP010000097.1 GCA_938004075.1 uncultured Methanomassiliicoccales archaeon | reverse complement strand
AGATGGTGATTCGTGACTGGAGTTCAGACGTGTGCTCTTCCGATCTATGCTTGATTATCTTTCCAGTGTACTTCAGAAGGCCGGGCTCCTTCCTCAACAGGGTCCAACCCAGCCTGGAGGGGTAGTCAATGTCGCCGACATTGTTGATCAATTCCAGGATTTCCGGATTCCGCAGCATTCGGAAGACGTCCTGCATCTGACTCTCATCCAGGCTCGCATAGATCCGATGCATCATCAAGGCTTTCTCAAGCTCTTCCCCGATGCCAGAAGTCCATTTCTTGTGATACATGGAGAGATATCTTCCAGAAAGGTTCCCGGATTCCAGGGCCTTCACCGCGGTTTCCGCGCAATGGGAGGCGCAGACCAGTCCGGGGTATATCCCGCCGCCGCTGGTCGCCTTGACCTGACATGCCGCATCCCCGACAACCATGCCATTGTCACCATGAGTGGCCGGAAGGATGCCCAGCGGAATCTGTCCAGAGTGAGCTGCCAGTATCTTGCCGCCCTTGAGAAATCCGGATGAAGCTCCGGTTGTGAACAGCCTCTTGAAATGCTCATGGACAGTGAATTCGCTGTCTCTCACGCAAAGGCCAACCCTGACAATATCGCCGGCGGGTATCATCCAGGCAAAGAAGTTGGGCGCCACATCCCTTCCGAAGAACAATTTCACTCTCGCCGAATCCATGTCAAGGCCGGAAACGTCCGCGCTGAAGCCATTCAGCAGGTAAGCAGGCTCTTCCAGGCCAAGGAATTTTTTGACAACTGACTTGGCCCCATCCGCCCCGATAACCAAATTTGCAGTCATCTCTCCGCGGTTTAGAGAGATCAGATCGCCCTGCCTGGCAATATGTGTGATGCGCTTTCCCGGGACCAAGGTCGCGCCCGCATTATGTGCCTGGCCCAGCACCCTCTTGTCGAATGCCGCCCTGTCTATCACACAGGCCTGGGTGGCGCTCTTTCCTATGCTCAGGGACTCGCCTGAAGGCGAATAGATATCCGCCCCGCTCACTTTATTAATAATAGTGTCCCTGGCATAGCCCAGGATGTCGAAGCACCTTGGGGTGATCAGGCCCGCGCATTGCACCGGTTCACCGACCTCCCGGTGCTCTTCAATGATAGCTACGCGGTAGCCAGCATTTGCGATGAGCGACGCGGCCCTACCTCCCGCAGGGCCCGCGCCGACAACTGCTACATCATAAGAATTCTTGGACATCGTTTCCTCCTGTGATGCTCATCGCTTATTATTAATTTTCACTCGTTCCAGATATATCTCATCCCGCATCTCGCGAAGGTCTCCAACCTTGCCAAAGTCCATGACGCCCTCATGTATCGCGTATACCCTGGCCCCGGATAAGTCAAGCAATCTGATGGCCGGGTTCATGAACGAGGATTCAGGAGAGAGCACGTTCGTGCCGGAAGCCAGCGGGCTGAAGGCTGGCATTATGAGAAAATTGTTTGCAGGATCGTACAAGAAACAAGGCATGGTCATCTGGGCGCCGACCTCGTCCCTCATCCGAATCACCGGATGCTCATGGGCATATATGCGCAAACCGGGTTTCGTTTCGATAATCTTGTGCCCGTGCTGGAACGTGATTCCGTCGGTCAGGGTGAACGACTCAGCCAATCGGATATCCCTCCGAGCCAGTATGGTCTGCAGATAGTTGTCGTGATTTCCCCTCACGGCAACGACCTCGATTCCGGAAAGAGCGTCAAGAATGCTCTCGACCTCATCCCATTCCTGACCCTTGTTGTGGCTGAACTCGTGCTTCAGGTCCCCGTTGATTATCAGCATCTCCGGGCGGTACCTCTCAAGAAGAGCAGAAAGAGTTTCCAGCATCGGCTCAAGCTGGAACCTGGGAATCGCCACATGCTCGGCCTGCAGAGCTGCTTCATAGCCCAGATGAAGGTCCGCGATGGCCAGCGCGCTGTCTTCCCTGCAATAGACCGCATGGCCGGAGCTCAGCCTCACGCCTGCTGCCAGGGAGATGTCAGAAAGCATGCAACCCCCATTCGTCAACCAGTTTAAATATTCCGTGCTCCATTCTGATGTGAGCGACATTATGGAATGGACTGCCTGGAAACACTGGTATGAGCAGATAACCGCCAACCTTGGCATAGACCCGGCAAAAGACATGGAAGCGGCAGTCCTGCTCGGCACCCTTCAGGCACACAGAGGCGGAGACCCTGGCAATCTGGACAGGCTCATCAGGGGAAAGGACGTCATCGTTTTCGGGCCTGCGCCTTTCCATGACATGAATTTCGGGGACGCGGTGAAGATATCGGCAGGAACCACCACTGACCAGCTAGTGGAGATGGAAATATGGCCTGATGTCATCGTCACCGACCTGGATGGCAATGTCCCCGCGCAGGTTGAGGCAAACGCCAAAGGCGCAATAGCTGTCATTCACGCGCATGGGGACAACATGGATGAGTTGAGGGAATGGGTGCCCAGGTTCAGCCCGCCAATCATTGGAACCACGCAGAATGAGGCAATACCCAACGTCCACAACTTCGGGGGATTCACCGACGGTGACCGCTCTGTCTTCCTGGCGCTTCATTTCGGAGCCAGACGTATAATTCTGCGCGGCTTTGATTTCGATCACCCCACCGGAAAGCCGATAATCAACATGGAGCTCAAGAAGAAGAAGCTGAGGTATGCCAGGCAACTCATTGAATATGCCCGAAAGACCTCGGGGATTGAAATATCATACTGAATTTCAGCAAGGTTTAATACCATAATGAAATATCCACAAAGTGGTCAGGTTTAGTCGTTCGGGTTATGTCCCTTGACCACCTTATTACCATTTGGTGATAAGAAATGAACAGCATGATAAAGGCAGCAGAAAAGATGATAAGGGACATGATGGAATACAGGGAACCGACGCGGAGGCCTGCGTATCAGGCAGCAGACCAAATGATGAGAGTGCACAGCCACATGGTGAGCATCTGAGGTGAAATAATGAAAGAGAATAGAAGGGTTGACAGGGTCGAGCTCGGCGTAATGGACAGGGCCAAGGTTGTCGATGTGTACGCCAGGGAGTTCGTATGCACGGCCGCGGGCAAGATCCAGGGAAACCTGGATTCCGAGATTGCCGAGGTCAAAGGCGCCTGCAAAATCGGCGGCAACGTGAGAACAGCCATACTCAAAGTGGGCGGCTCCATGAAGGTGATGGGGAATGTTGATGCGGAGCTCATACGCGCCAAAGGTGCATTGAAGGTCGAAGGCAGCATCACCGCTGACCATCTCAGGGTTTCCGGAGCCACCAAGGTTCTCGGCGGAATCGTCTCATCGCAGGAGATTATGGTGCAGGGCGTTCTGAAATGCGCCAGGGACGTGGATGCGAATGTTTTCAACCAGCTTGGCTCGGTTGGGGTTGAGGGCCGCCTAAAGGCAAAGGAATACAATGCCGAACTAGGCGGGAAGAGCTCTATAAAGTACCTGGAATCGGCAATAATCAAGGTCAAGGCAGGAAATTCCAGGGATTCCGAGCTTATCGCCAAGGAGATAAAAGGCCAGGACATCTACCTGGAAAACACCGTGGCTGAGAAGTTGGAAGGAAACAAGGTAGTTCTCGGCCCCGGATGCACCATCTCAGAAATCAAGGCAGCAGAACTTGAAATTCACAAGAGTTCCAGAGTCGGAAAAAGACTATGAAGATATCAATCTGCCACTGAAACGAATGTTTCCAAGCCAATAAGCCCCGCTTATCTTTCGGATTCAGGGATTTCCTCAGATTCCTCTGGCTCGGCGGGCTTCCCCTCTTTCTTGGGTTCCGCGGGCTTATCCTCCGGCTTGGGCTCTTCCTTGGTCACGTATTCTTCCACGAACCGGATTGTTTTTATCTTCAAGAACTGCCTGATGTCACTGACGACCTTGTACTTCATTGTGAACCAGAGCTGGTCGTACTTGCAAACGTCTCCGAGTGTGAGTTCCAGGACATCGCCCTTCACGGATGCCTTGAATTCCCCGGACCTGCCGTAGTCAGCTGCAATGATTCCGATGACCCTGTCCTCGGGAGTCTCAGCCTTGTTGGTTATCGTGTAATCGTATTTCAGCGTCTTGCCGGCAAGCGGGTCGTTGAAGTCAACGCGAACCCTTCCGGATGTGACATTGGTGATTGTTCCGACGCGGTTCTTTATCTGGACGCGCATGCCTGGCTCCGGGTCTATCTCCTGCTTCTGGAGTTCCCTGATTGAGAAAATCTCAACCATGTTGGGCAGCCTTTCCCCGGCGCCTTCTGATGGGGGTATGTTCAGTGTGGACTTGGCGCCAACGGTTGCGGTCTTGAAGGATTTGTCCAGACCTGGCAACACCCTGCCATCACCAACTATCGTGACAATTGGTTCGTACTTTGCCTTCTCGTTGTGGATGTTTCCGGCCTTGGCGTGTTCCTCGTTGGTGGTGTCAAAAAGCTCCTCGGTGCCGTCAGCATTGACAATCCAGGCATCGAAATCAAGCGTGATTATGTCACCGTCAATTATGGCCGGGCCTGATTTGCCCTTCTTGGCCTGCGGCTCCGGGGTTGTTTCGGTCTTCTGGCTGTCTTCCTTTGGTTTTGACTTCTTCGGCGGCATGTGTTCACCTGGATGAGTCACGAGCAATAATTGAACTATATTAAGCCTTTTGGTTAACTTTCGATTTCATAAATCAATTCGGGAAGCGGTAATTTGTTTGGATAATGAGGCTCAGGGAAGCGGGATACGACGTCGGTTTCAATGACTGGTTATGCAGCCATTTCGTACGATTCCCTATTCCCCTGTTCCCGATACCCGCTCGAATATGCTTATATACCCAAGGTTCATTCATCAAACATGGGCAGAATGCTTGTGGCCTGCGACGGCTCGGAAAATTCCAGAAAGGCACTGGACAAGGCTATCAACATGGCCGGGGAGAATGATGAGATTGTTGTTCTTTACGTCATACCCCAGGCGCTCATCGAAGAGTTCAAGGGCATCATCCCGGAAGTCACCAAGGCCGAGGCCCAGGACGTTGTCAACAAAGCGGCCGACATTGTCAAAGCGAGGGGCAGGAAGCCAATAGCGCTTGTCCGGGAGGGGGACATCGCCAAGGAGATAATTCATTTTGCCAGCGAGCTGGAATGCAGCCTCATCCTCATCGGTTCCAAGGGCATGAGCAAGATTGGGACATTCGCGCTGGGAAGCGTTGCCGAACACGTGGCGAAGAACGCCGACCGCGCAGTTTTAATTATCAAATAGTAAGAAATCTCACAAAAATAATAGGTTATATACCCGCAAATCAATACCGTGCCGATAACATGGATGCGGAAAATCTGAAGAAGCTTGCGGGCGAGAAGGCAGCGGAGTTCGTGAAGGATGGGATGATTGTCGGGCTTGGGACTGGTTCCACAGTGCATTACACGATACTGAGGCTCGGGCAGATGGTACGCTCCGGGGACATATCCATTGTTGGGATTCCGACATCCAAGGCCACCGAGAAACTTGCGGTCGTGAATGGCATCAAGCTCGGGACTCTGGATGAGCATCAGGAGATAGACCTGACCATCGACGGCGCTGACGAGATCGACCCGGACCTCAACCTCATCAAGGGAATGGGCGGAGCGCTGCTCAGGGAGAAAGTGGTCGCATCGGTGTCCAAGGAAGTTATCATCATCGCGGATGAGTCGAAATCCGTTGAAGTGCTGGGCACCAGGTCCGCACTTCCGGTGGAAGTTATTCCATTTGCCCTGACCACTGCAAAGGCCCGGCTTGGGGCGCTATGCCATGAAGCGAAGTTGCGCGAAGTTAACACTTACCCGTACATCAGCGACAATGGCAATTACATAATCGATTGCCGGTTCGAATCCATAGACGAGCCGAGGAAGCTGGAGGCAGAGCTCAACCTAATACCTGGCGTTGTGGAGAACGGGCTGTTCATAGGCATGGCTACGAAAGCAATTCTGGGAACCGGGGACGGAATAAGGATTGTTGAAATAACTACTTGACCAGTTTTTTCAGGGCGGCTATGTTCGCCTCAATATCCTTGATCTTCCTGCGTTCGTCCCTTTCTATAACATCCACGATTTTCGTGAACGGCATCGCCAGCTTGTAGGCGTGTACCGGCCTCCCCTTGCCTTCTTTCTTCAGGTCGCGCTTCCTGACCCACTTGCGGTCCCTGAGGTCCTGCATGACTATTGAGACTTCCGGCTGTCTGAGCGCTGTGATACCTTCTATCCTCACG
Organism: uncultured Methanomassiliicoccales archaeon; assembly: GCA_938004075.1. GTDB lineage: Archaea > Thermoplasmatota > Thermoplasmata > SG8-5 > SG8-5 > UBA147. The sequence continues at coordinate 3,539 of CALKWP010000097.1, read as the reverse complement.
GATATGATCTCATCGCCGTCGCTGAGCACCGCCAGGGTCTTGGCCATGTTCTTCGGGATCCCCGCTGCCACAAGGTGGTCGATTATCGCTTCGTCTTTCTTTGTAAGGCTTGTCTTTGCAGACACTATATTTCACCATCCGGTTATATTTTATGTTAGATATATAAAACTTTGTATTTCTTTGGGATATATAAAAGTTTCTATTTCAGTATTTCTATTTGAATTAAAGAAAACATACCAGTGCATTTTTCATTTATATACCGAAACGATGAAAATTCATACTATCCTTTATATAGAATAAAAATTATTCATTATATCGGAAACGCCGCATAAATCAACTTGTCGCGAGTTTCGGCTTGTTCATTATGGCCTTTTTGGCGGTTTCGCCGACCACGGACAAGAACTCATCCATTCCTTCGCCGGTTGCCGCCGAGACATTCATGCCCATATCGGACTTGGCCAGGTCGGATTTGTTGCATATGATTATTGTGGGAACATCAGGGAATGCCAGCAAGGTCTGGTCCCTGAGGCTCTTCTGCGCTTCCATCGTGTATCCGCAGCTCTCTGACGGATCGAAAACGAAGACGACGACGTCAGCAAGATACTTCAGGGCCGCAATGGCCTGCATTTCAATCTTATTCCTGGCCTCCAGTTCCCTGTCAAGAAGCCCGGGTGTGTCCATGACCTGGACGCGGTCGTACCCCACCATCATGTGTCCGATGGATACGCCTTTTGTGGTGAATGGGTATGAAGCGACAACCGGTTTACCGCTGGATATCTTTGCGACTATCTGGGACTTGCCGACATTGGGGCATCCCGCTATGACAATGACAACTTCCTCCGGGTTGATGCCTGGCATCTCCCGCAGCTTGTCCCTTGCGCCGTTCAGGAACTCCAGCTCCCCGGAGACCCTGTTTAGGACAGATGAAATCCTGCCGTAAGCGGAGTTCTGCGATTTCACAATCTCGGTCCTGTTGGCCGCAGACTTGATCTTGGAAAGCTCAGCCTTGTGAATTCCTTCGACCGTTTTCCTGGCCCAGTCTATCGCGCCGATGCTGTGTCTCAACTCGTCCAATCCGACTGTGATGTCTATAAGTTCCCGCTCGAAGGGATGGACCCTGTCCAGGGAGGGAAATGACCTTACATACTTGCCGAGAACGGCGGTGATGGTATTGGAAATGGCGCTGAGCTTGCCCATGGCCTCGGACCGGGTCTTGGTTATACCTGTCTGGTCGGTGATTATGACCTTCTTCACCCGGCGAAATGCCTTGTCCAGTATTTCCTGGCTGCTCATTATGGTTGGGATTTCCTTCATTGACGCGCCAATGGGCCGCTGTATATATGAATATCTATTGATAAGAAAATAATGAAAAATGAAAGGGAGCTGCCGGCGGGGCCGGCAGCATTCTTGTCAATCACCTTACAAGGTTAAGCCTATGTCACCGTCTATCGTTATCAAGATTGTGGCCCAGTAGAAACCTTCGGGTGTGGCACCAGGCACATCCACGGACCATTGCAGTTCGGTTGTTGTTTCGCCAGCACCGGTATAATCGGATGTAGCCGGTCCCGCGGAGGTCGTTCCATGGTTTGATGCCAAAATGTAAATGTCATCATTCGGGAGAGCTGTGTTGTTAGCGCCCCATACATACAGGTTAACGTTCGCAGCTGCAAGCCTCGTCGGGCTACCTGCAATGTATGAATTCACGTTGTACACAGCCTCGGAATGCATGTTCTGCACATAAATGCTGGTTGTCGGGATGTTGGCGGGTCCAACACCATTCAACAACAGGTCGCCGGTCAATGTCACGTTGACGAAATAAGCTGTGTTCGATGAATATGTTATGGCAGAGTGTGGCGCCATGACTGTGCTTCCGCCTGGCGGTGCATTACCGGTTGGGTTACCAGCGACGGAAAGTGAAACCATCCTGTAAATCCCGAACTCGGCACAACCAATGACAGCTGCGCTTGTCTGGACTGAGTCCCTGACACTGACGCTGAAGTCCCATGTATACGGGTTGTTCAAAGCGGTTGTGTCCGGGGTGTTCTGTGGAGCAATGGAGTGGTGAGCGCCAGATGGTGCGACACCGCCGTATTCAGCGGCTCTAACTTGGGCGCCGAATGTAATCGGCACTGCCACCTGATAGCGTTCCTGGCCTACTGGTTCGGTTGTGGATACATCGAGCGGTGCAGCCCCGTCGTTTGACACTATTTCAAGGTCGCCGCCAGGGAAATTCACTGTTGTCACCATAGAGAAATCACATAGTATCTCGAATGCCAGGTTTCTTTCACTGTCACCGGGTGCTGCTGGATATGATGATGGTGCGGCTCCTCCATCGTGCCATCCCCTGATCAGGAAGTCGCAATTTGCAGACCCAAGGCTGTAATTATATTCGAAAACAATGTAATAATCCATTGCGAGCGGGTCAATCTGTGTGTCTGTGACATCAATTGTCCCAGCGGCATCCTCGTAAATGCCAAGTGTATACAGCTTCGGATACGCTGCATTCACCCTTATCTGGGTGGTGTTGTCCGAATCGGTTGTCTGCTGCGCCCGGGCATTGCTCACAACTACAAAGCTCATAGCCAGCATTGCAAATGCAATAGCTATGCTTAAGACCTTATTAATTTTCATCAATTCATTCCTCCTCAATTTTTTCTAATTGTTAACAGTTTTATGACTTAATACCTATAAGATAAACATGGTATAAATACATTACCGCCAGACCACCCGGCTATGCACCATAACATTTTTATATCTGGCATCCGAAGTTTTAAATAGCCCCCTGAGAAACGATTTAATACGGTCATTTCTTTCCCGTGGCAAGAAGGTGCAAGGATGGAATTCTCACTGAACAAGGAACAGGAGATGATTCGGAAGACCGCCAGGGAATTCGCGGAGAAGGAAGTCGCGCCGATTGCGGCGGACATTGACGAGAAGGCAGAATTTCCGGTTGACACGGTCAGAAAGCTGGGTGAGCTGGGCTTCATGGGCATGGCAGTTCCCAAGGAATGGGGCGGCGCCGGCATGGATGAAGTGAGCTATGCCATCGCGGTGGAGGAATTGTCCAGGGTCTGCGCTTCCCACGGGGTCACGATGTCGGTGAACAATTCCCTTGTCTGCTGGCCGCTGATGAAGTTCGGCACTGACGCCCAGAAGGAGAAATACCTCAAGCCGCTGGCCAGCGGGAAGAAGCTGGGGTGCTTCGGCTTAACCGAGCCGAACGCTGGAACCGATGCGGCGCAGCAAACTACCATCGCCACGAAGGTCGACGGCGGATACAGCATCACAGGGGCCAAGATATTCATCACCAACGGCCCGGCAGCGGACGTTGCGATAATCTTTGCCATGACAGACAAGTCAAAAGGCACGCGCGGGATTTCAACTTTCATTATTGAGAGAGGGTTCAAGGGATTCTCCATCGGCAGCATCGAGAAGAAGATGGGGATACGCGGCTCCTGCACTTCCGAACTGGTCTTCGAGAACATGTTCGTCCCGGATGAAAACATGCTAGGGAAGGAAGGCCAGGGCTTCAAGATAGC
>CALKWP010000096.1 GCA_938004075.1 uncultured Methanomassiliicoccales archaeon | reverse complement strand
GATCCGCCGCCCACCGAGACCTACACTCTTTCCCTACACGACGCTCTTCCGATCTTAGAGGCATCATACGATGTCACGCCCAGGTGCGCGAAGGCCATTCATGCGCCTGATTTTTCTCTCAATGGCCTCCTTCGTGCCGATGTCGTGCCGCATGAACACGTTCCCCCTGACATGGGAGATGGCTTTTTCCGCCATGGCCTCGGCTTCAAAGATTGAATTGCCGATGCCCACAATGCCAAGAGCCCTGGAAGTCCCTGTGTACAACCCATCCGGGCGCTGGTCCACCGCTGCATAGTAAAGCCTGGCGCCGGCATCCTCGATTGCCTTCTCATCGACATGCAATGGAAATCCCGCTTCGGATTTCACGCCATAGCCCTTCGGCACCACATACTTGCAAACAGTGGCCTTGGCCGAGAACCTGGCCATGCCATCGTACAGGGTTCCGTCGATAACGGCCTTGAAGATGTCCAGAAGGCTTGATTCCAACAGCGGGATTACATTCATAGTCTCCGGGTCCCCGAATCGGGCGTTGTACTCCACCAGGCGGACGCCCCTCTTGGTCGCGATGAAGCCCCCGTACATGATTCCCCTGTACAGCTGGCCGCATTCCTCATGCAGGGCTGCACAGACCTTCCCGGTTATGTCCATTGCAGCATCGTAATCTTCCTGCGTCAGGAAAGGAAGAAGATGATTTGAATCCGAATACGAGCCCATGCCCCCGGTGTTGGGCCCGGTATCTCCCTCGAAAGCACGTTTATGGTCCTGTGCCAGCGGGGTTCCGATGACTGTTTTTCCGTCAGTGATGCACTGAAGGCTGAACTCCTCGCCGATGAATTTTTCCTCTACAACAACAGCACCGCTCTTCTTGATGCAGGATTCGGCATAACTCACGCCCTCATCGATTGTAGCCAGGTGCTCCCCGGAAAGCTTGACGCCCTTACCGCCGGCCAGGCCCTCGTCCTTGATGACGTACTCGCCAAGGTACTCCAGGAACGCCTTAATTCCATCAGGGCTTGTGAAAACTCGAAACTCGGGATTGCCGGGGATATTGAATTTCTGCAGCAAATTGCGCGTGAATGACTTGCTGGTCTCCAGACGGGCGCAGGATTTCGTTGGACCAACCGCCGGAATGTCGGCCTTGGCCAATTCATCAACAATTCCCTTTTCCAGGGGCGCTTCGGGGCCAATCACAGCCATATCCACCTGCATCTTCCTTGACCATTCCACGATTGCATTGATATCGGTATCCGCGACCCGGAGAATGCCATTTGAAATTCTGGCCAGGCCAGGATTGAGATTGCTCATTGATATGAATAATTCAGCGCCATCTTCCTTCAATTTTCTGGCGATTGCATGCTCCCGGGCGCCGCCGCCGACGATGAGGACCTTCATGGTATCGGCGGGGTATCCATCCGCGCAATAATATCTTTTACCATCAGAAAGCGCCAAGCCCGCTAGCAATGGACATGCACCCGAAAACCATTACCAGTATCAGCACGAAATTCTTGAATTTAGCTTCAGGAACCTTGCGGGAGAACCTCGCGCCTATCAGGGTACCCACAACCAGGCCAGGCAACAGCATAATGGATGTTGACATCACAGAGGGAGTCCACAATCCGGCAAGCAGGTAAATCGGGAGAGTGGCTATGTTCATGAACAGAAAGAATGCTATTAAGCTGGCGCGGAACTGCTGCTTGGTGAATCCCTGGTTGGAGAAGAAGAGGATGAGCGGCGGGCCGGACATTGAAACACTGCCTTGCAAAACGCCGCCAGTGAAGCCGATGGGCAGCATGGCAAATCTCTCTTCCTCCAGCTGCTTTTTGATTTCCAGGAGCTGGGCAAGCCCGAAAACGAATATCAGGGCGCCGATGAGGATCTTCAGGTGATTTGCATCCGCCACCATGAGCAGGTATGTTCCCAGTGGGATGCCGAAAATCCCGCCGGCCATCAATGGCCATATCCTGCGGATGTTGACTTCCTTCCTCAGGTCGCTGATCATGAGAATGTTCAGGAAAAGGGACAGGAAGACCATTATCGGTATCAGCTCTCCCGATGCTATGAACAGAACCAGAAGCGGGATTGCGAACTGGGAGAAGCCGAAGCCTGCCAGGCCTTGAATCAAGGCACCTATCAGTATGATGATGATGGCTGCGATTATCGCCCAGGTTATGTCCATCATTTCGCCATCTTTTTCTTTAGATGCTCCACCAGCCCGCCTGCTTCCAGTATCTCCATGACGAATGAAGGCAGTGGCCGGAATTTGAGCGTTTTGCCGGTCGTGATGTTCTTTATGGTGCCCCCCTTCAGATCGAAGTCCACCTCATCCCCATGATTGAGTGCGTCAACACATTCCGGCGATTCAATGACCGCGATGCCCTGGTTGATGGCATTTCTGTAGAACAGCCTGGCAAATGACTTTGCAACGACAGCCTGAACTCCGCAGTACCCTAGACAGCTTGCGGCTTGCTCCCTCGAAGAACCGCACCCGAAGTTCGTCTCAGCGACCACTATATCGCCCTTCTTCACATTCTTGGCAAAGGTCTTGTCGAGGTCTTCCAGCGCGTGGCTTGCGAGGTAATCCGGCTCGTAACTGTCCAGGTATCTCCCCGGCAGGATCACATCAGTGTTAACGTCCTTCCCGTATTTCCAAACTACTCCCTTCACCATGTTGAAGCCTCCCTTGGGTCAGTTATCACTCCAGCAACCGCACTGGCAACGACCGTCGCAGGGCTTGCGAGGTAGATGCCCGACTCAGTATCGCCCATCCGGCCCTGGAAGTTGCGATTGGTGGATGATATGCAATTCTCCCCCTTTGCCAGTATGCCCTCGTGAGCGCCAAGGCAGGGTCCGCAGCCCGGGTTGATAACTATGGCGCCAGCTTTCACGAATGTCTGCAGTATGCCCTCTTCCATCGCTTCGAGGTAAACCAATCTAGAGGCTGGCGCGACAATCAGCCGGACGTTTTTATGAATCTCCTTGCCGGCAAGCATCCGAGCGCCTGCCTTGAGGTCCTCGACACGCCCGTTCGTGCATGAGCCAAGGACTGCTTGATGTACCTCGGTTCCAGCGACATCTTCAACATCCTTCACATTGTCCACCGCATGCGGGCAAGCAACCTTCGGGCCGATGTCCCCGACATTGTATTTCAATTCCTTCTCGAAAGCCGCTCCCTTGTCTGCCTTCACAATGCTGTACTTCGCAACGGTCCTGGCTTTGAGGTAATCAATAACCTTTTGGTCCGGCTCCATTATCGCGGATTTCGCCCCCATTTCCATGGACATGTTCGTGATTGTGAAACGGGAACCGACGCTCATCGCATCCACTGCCTTTCCGTAATACTCAATGGATTTGTAGTTCGCGCCTTCAGCCGTGAGGTCGCCGATAATCTGGAGGATTACGTCTTTCGAGAATACATGGTCATTCAGCTTTCCATCCAATGTTATCTTGAAGGTATCGGGCACCTTCAGCCACAGTTCGCCAGTTGCCCATACCGCCGCCATCTCGGTAGCGCCTATTCCGGTGCTGAACGCGCCGAGAGCGCCATATGTAGTGGTGTGTGAATCCGTTCCTACAATTAGCTGGCCTGGAAGCACGTGGCCGTGCTCAGGCATTATCTGGTGGCACACACCTTCCTTCACATCATAGAAGTTCTTTATTCCCTGCTTCTTGACAAAATTTCGGATCTTGACATGGCCTTCGGCTGTTTTGATGTTGTTGGCAGGAACCCTGTGGTCAATGGGAATGATGATCCTGTCCGCGTCCCAGACCTTCGGAACGCCTATCTCGCCGAACACCTTTGACACGAGCGCGGCGTTGTCATGGGACATCGCAACATCCACCCTGGCATTCACTATCTCGCCCGGCTCGACCTTCTTCGAGCCGCTGGCCCTCATAAGTATCTTCTCTGCAATGGTATATGCCATGCTATTCCTCGATTTCGGTATCTCAATTGGATATTAAGAACTTTGTTTAAAGCTATGAATTAATGCTTGCATTGCTGCTGACTTATTTGCATTTTCCCGAATTGCCTTAAGGCGAATTTACCTTATGAGCTTGTCCGAGGGGCAGGTCTCGCAGCTGTGCAGATTTCTGGCGGCAACGAATGACTGTCCAAGTTTTGTGAGTTCCCTTGCGGTGATATTGAACGATTCGTGCTTGTCCAGGTAGTTCTGCGTGAGCAATGGCATCATGCCCTGCGCTTCCACATCCACCCTGGGGATGAAGTATTCCAGAATGTTGGACGGGTGCTCGCGTGACTCCTCCCTGGCAATTTCTCCCCCTTCATGCTTGGCGCTGATGTTGGGAATGTGTCCGAGTTCCAGAAGCTCCTCGCGGCGGTTGTATGGCTGCCTGACTATGGCCTTCCAGGTCTCGGTGATGTGGTGCTCGAACCTCACGTTGTCCTCGAGGCCGAAAGCTTTTCGAATGCTGGCACTGCTGTCTATGGTTTTGTTATTCACGGAATTGGAGAAGTTGAAGCCAATGAGTGGCGTCGAGCCATCCGGCCTGGAGAGCAATCTTGCGGCCATCAATGTCCAGAACACTGAATATGGGTTGTCGTTGCCCATGTAGACGGATATCTTGAATTCTATGTCAACCCCCAGTTTGTGAAGCATGTATCCCAGGAGAACCGTCCCGGGGTTCACATTCAATACCTGGCGATTGCCGAAGTTCGTGTAATAGTAGAGGTATTCGTCAATCCATTTCAGGGCGTAATCATTCGGTTGGCCAATGCCGCCAAAATAACCTGTGATTGTGTCAGGTCCTCCAAGGTGGACATTGGAGCCGTCAGTTCCCTTTGTGTCCAGAGTCTCGCACCTGCTGGCGCCTATGATGTCGCAGGCAGCGGTCATGGCCAGCAGGTCACCGTCGGCCTCCTGCTCCTTCATGAATCTGACGCGAATGATGCGGCCTGGCATCAGTTCCTGTTTTTCTATGGACTGTTTTGCCTCAGCAATGAAGAAAGGGAAATACTGGCATGCGGAAATTTCCAGCGTTGCCGCATTCTGCTCATCGAACGTCATCGAATCAACAGCGTCACCCAGCACTTTCCTGCGGTATTCCGGAACGCTGATGAATGCCCCGTTGTCGCGCTGTTCCATGAGCCAGTTGATGTCTTTCAGTTGGGGAAGGCCCTCCATCCTTGTCAGGATGTTGTCGAGCTTCCCGGCCTCCCTGGCCCTGGCGTTTATCTCATGCGCCCCGCCATGCTTTTCCACAAGCATGATGAGGTCGTTGACCACCTGGTTGTTGGGGTCAAGCAGAAAATCGTTCACTTCTTTCAATCTATCTTCAGATATGGCTAATTTGTTCCGGGACATCAATGTTCCTCCCTATGCCGCAAGGAAATGCGGCATAGTTAAAAAGGGTTGGGACTCACGCGCCGAACTTCGGGTTCCTGCCCGCAAGCCCGGCCAGCATCTGCAGCAGTTCATGCCCCCGGATATGCCCCAGACCGCCTGATGCAGCTTCCAGTTCGCTGAAGCATTCGGACATGTCGTACCTGAGGCCTTTCCCCCAGACAAGAACCGGCACCGGGTCGGATGCATGGTCCATGACACTGCATGGGGTTGAATGGTCGGCGGTTATGCAGACGACCGTGTCAGCGAGTTCCCCTATTGCGTTTCCGATTGCGGCGTCAATCTTCTCGATGAACGCGACCTTGCCGGCGGCATCGCCGTCATGGCCATACAGGTCAGTGCCCTTGAAATGCAGCAGCACGAAATCATATTTTTTCAGGGATTTAATCGCCGCCTTGACTTTCGCATTCATGTCTGTATCCGTTGAACCGGTAGCGCCCTTGACATCTATCATTTCAAGGCCGGACATTCGGCAAAGCCCTCTGACCAAGGAAATACCAACCACTGCCGCGCCATTCAACCCGTTATGATGCTCCCTGAATGAAGGCACATCTGGAGGGCTTCCCGAACCCCTGGCAAGCGCGATGTTTGCCGGTTTCTTCCCCTCTTTGACTCTCGCTTGATTTACAGGGTGGGCGTTGAGTATCCTGTACGACTTCTCTGTGAACTCATTCAAAATCCTGGCCGTCTTCTCGGCACCCGGTTCCAGAGCCTTTGACTTAAGGACCTTCCCCTCATGATGAGGGTCCACTTCCGATACTTTCGGGCTGAGGCCTGGTCCCCTGAGGACAAGCACCGCCCTGTGGTCGACTCCCTCCTTGAATATAATTTCCACGTCCTCGATTTTCATGCCGTTCAGGGCCGCAGCCAATTGGTTCGTTCCACCTGATATTCTTCCCGCGCGGCGGTCCGTCACGTTCATCTTGTCATCAACGGTTGAGAAATTACATCTGAAAGCTACGTCGCCCTTGCGGACCTCCACTCCCTCGCCGGCGGCCTCGAATGGGCCCCTGCCAGTGTACACAACCCTGGGGTCGTATCCAAGCAATGCCAAGTGGGCGGTATCGCTGCCCGGGACAATGCCAGGCGCTATGACATCCATCAGGCCGGTCTGGCCTTCCCTGGCCAGTTTGTCCATGTTCGGAATCTCGGCAGCTTCCAGAGGGGTCATGCCCTTGAGTTCTTCGACCGGTCGATCGGCCATACCATCGCATATCACCAGCAATATTTTCATAGCAGCCATGTCATCACCATCCAGGCGACAATCGTCCCAACGGATATGGACAGAAGGTTATTTGTCAGTTTCGACACCTTTCCATCTGTTTCTAGCGTTGCCCCTATCACACTGTCCAGCTGGCATCCCAGGAAGCCGATGTCAGCAATCAGAATCACATACAGCAGGTTGAATTCGAAGCCATCCATGAAATTGAACACCAGGATACCTGTCATCCCCGTGTAAATCGCGGCGATGGCTGCAAATGCCTGGCCGGGTATTGAGACGCCCCCATCCACGCCCGCCTTCACCGGCTTCAGGGTTGTAATCATCCAGGTCTTCCTCGCCAGAACCCCCAACTCGCTGGCCAAGGTATCCGATGCGGCAACGGCCACCGCACACAGGAAGAGTATCGCCCCGAGGTCTCCTTCCAGATGGAACGGAATCTCTTCAATCGTCAATATGGCTATGATGAATGGGACAAAACCGTTCGCCACGACATTCTTCCAGCCGCGCTCTCCTGCGATGCCCTCCTGGATTCCGCGTTGCCGCTTGATATGGAATTTGTATCTGGTGGCTGCAAAGCTGGTTAGCAGAAAAAGCAGCAGAAGAAGTACCCAGCTTATTCCTCCTGCCACGCCGATGACTATGCCGAATGCGAGGGCTGCGACTGCCCCATCCCATGTCAGGATTCTCCTGAGATAAGCCAGAGCGCACAGAACCGCGCATATGGCCACGATCAGGAAAAACTCGGTCCAGAACATCTAAGGAACAGAATGGACTATCACGATATATATGTTTGCAGTTTCAGAGAAGGTGGACGTCCTTATCAATGGGTTGCGGCGCTCCCTTTGCCCTTGAGCCAACATGGTTGAGGCATTTCACGGCCTGCTCCCGCTTTCCCATCTTGGCCAGGACATATCCCTTGTTGATCCAGGCGTCATCGTACCTGGGATTTATCTTGATTGCCCGATTGTAGTTCTTGAGCGCGCCGAGATAATCCTTCTGCCTGGCATGCACGTTGCCGAGATTGTTCCATGCAATCTCATAGAAGGGGTTGCATTCTATCGCTTTGGTGTAGCATTCCATTGCAAGCTCATGCTGGCCGAGTTTCGAGTGCGCATTCCCCTTGTTGACCCATGTCACCTCATTGCATGGGTTGATTGCCAATGCCATGTCCAGGCATTTCAGACCTTCCTCTATCTGGCCCATGAAAATTAGCGCGGAGCCTTTGCTGTACCATGGTACATCGTACTGGACAATCGGGCTTCCGAGAACTTCGACTTTCTTCATCTGAGCTTTTGACAACGCATCGTCATATGACTCGATAGCTCCGGCATAGTTGCGCTTCAGATAATGCGCATCTCCACGGACCACATCCGTCTCTATGGATGTGCTGATTGCCCTCTCATACTGGAGGAAGATCAGGCTCAGGACGATAAGTGTGGAGCCGAAGCCCGCAACAAGCAGAACCGGGGATTCCAGCCATGCCCCGTAATTCGAATGAGCGAAGGAGACTATGCTGGATAGCAGGAGCAAAGTATTTCCAAAGAACCATGTGAACACGAACCTAATCCTGGCGCGTATCCAGAGGAGGCCCACGCTGGTAAGCAACACCGAAATCCCAATCATTATGCGATCAGCGGCAGGCTGGCCCTCGAATCCTGAATCCGGCGTCAGGAACCCTGCTGGCCAGTGCAGCAGAACGACACTTGCGACCAGCAGCCCGGCAAGGAATACGCTGGCATGCTTGAGATCGCCTTTGAAGAACAAAGATTTCTCCGTGGCCAGAAGGTAGATGCCTATCACGAGAAGCGTTCCGAATATAACCGCAAGGCCAGGCGCATAATCCCCCGGCGCGATTGCGTAGAAAATCAGGAAAAAGCATAAGGTGGCGACAGACACATAAACGCCGGTGGTCCAGTTGGCCGCATGGATGGATGGTTGCTTGCCTGTATCCACGCTTGGCAAGACTGCAGGACGCGCCGAAGGGGTCGGTGTTTCCATTATCCGGGGCTCTTCCTCGTAATCTTCGACCTCAGGCTCGGTCTCTTCAGAAAGCGGCCCTATGAATTCCAGGGTCTCCGTCTCATCCTGCCATTCCGGTTCCGCAGCTTCGATCATACTTTCTTCGGCTTCCGGGTTTTCTTGAACTCGCTCATGTGGTTCTATCTCCTGTTCGAATTCCGGCTCCGCTTCGATGATCTCAGCTTTCTGGACCTCGATAGGCTCTTCCAAGGTTGCGAGTGGTTCCAGCTCTGTTTCAACTTCCGAACCCTCATCCTCAATCACCAGAAGGTCTGCAAGGTCATTCATCTCCTCCTTGACCTCAGGGCTATCAGGCCTTTCTATTGATTCCAATCTGCTGATTGTGGCCTCAAGCTCGGTGTCAAGGAAATCCGTGACGTCCTGTTCCTGCTCTTCCACTGTTTTTTCCTCAGTTGTGAACGACAATCCGCACGATGCGCAGCTTTCCGAACCCGGGTTGATGTTTGAACCGCACATGGGGCATTTCGGCAGCTCGAGTTCGCCAATCTGCCTGTCTATGTCCAGCATGTCCTCTGCATCCTCAAACAATGGTGAACCGCAGATGCCGCAAACCACAGCATCCATTGAAACGAATGCACCGCAATCCGGGCACATGTCCAGTCCGCTGAAGGTTTTGTCCCTTACCGGCGCCATCTCCAGTGCTCTCTCCACGCCAAGGAAAGTCTTGAGCAGGTTTACAGCCCTGTCCGGTTCCTCTGGCTTATCAGCTTCCGCGGATATGGGGACGGTGGCGCCTTCCGGGATTGGCTTCACGCAAGAAAGGCACTCCCTTGCGCCTTCCTGGACGAAAACCCCGCAATGCGGGCATATAGCCAGCCCATGCTCTTCCTGCTCCGGTTCCGCAATGTCCAGGGATGGGATGAATTCCGGCATTTCCTCTATATGGGTGCCGCAGACCGGGCATGTTTCGGCTTCCTGGCTGATGAATGCTCCGCAGACCGTGCATAATCCCAGGCTGCCATCTTCCTGGAAGCGCCTCCCGGCACTGGTGTCAAGAGGCGCATCAATATTCACGCCGAGCATCTTCCGCATGATCGAATCTGCCTGTTTCTCATCCACCTCGATATCGGGTGCGGCCTGTTCGATTTCTGCAGAGAACTTCCTCCCTGCCAGTGCTTCTCCACATATTTTGCAGACTGACGCGGTTTCGGATACGAACGCCCCGCAATTCCTGCAGAGGGCGATGGTGTCGTTGTCATCATTCACCCGTGGCACAATCTCATCGCTGGATAGCAGCTCCTCGACCGTTTGCATGGTGCCGGCTCTATCTATCTCTCTTGGCACCTTGTCATTCGATTCAATCAATTTGCTGAGAATGTCATCCGATTCCTCGGACCGCTCCGGGAGAAGTTCCTTGGGAGGCGGCAATTCAAGAGCGCCAACATCATCTGACACCGACTTCAGGAATGTCTCGACGTCTTCCGCATTTTCCAGCTTCTTGAGGTAATCTATGATGTTATCTTCTGTCTCCTCTACCCGGGGCTCTTCATCCTCCAGAACAAGCATCTCCAGTATGTCCTGGTTCGCTTCAGCGGATGCCTCGGCAGGCGCAGCTTCCTCATCATCGATGGGGCTGCCGCAATTGGAACAAATCTGGGCATCGCTGCTGGTGAATGCGCCGCAGACGGAGCACATGAAAAGCGTGACTGTGGGGGCATCTTCTTCTGCTGCTATCTCCTTCTCCAGAAGCGTTAATTCCAGATCCGCCTCATCATTAGAGTTTGCTTCCATTTCCGGAAGCGGCTCTTCCTCGGATGCGCCTTCCAATGCAGCGCCGCATTTGGGGCATTTGCTGGCATTCTCGCTCACGAAAGCCCCGCAACCCGGGCATAGATAGAGCGCTGAACCCTTTTCACCCATGTTAACACTCGAACGCCGGCTAATGCCAGATGCCAGCTTTATAAATATAATATGATATATGGTATATATATAAGTTATGATGAAATATATTCAACATTGCGTATTTAAATGCTTAATGTCAAGCCATCCCGGGCGAACACAATGTTGTATCTGGCATACTTCGCTTCCAGGTCTCTAATATCTCCGGCCAGGAGCTTTGATTCATCCCCAATGTGAGTCAGAATGATTTTTCCGGGCGAATATGTCTCGGCAAGTTCGATGATCTCATCCATGGATATCTCGTAATGCGGCCCGTTCCTTGCCCTCTGCGCCATCTCCTCCCCGCACCATCCGACCTGGAGTATCATCAGGTCGCAGCCGTGGAACCTATCGTCCTTCGGGAACGGCGTGATATCGCAGGGCGCGTATATGAACTTCTTATATCCATCTGTGACAATGTACACGGTGGAATGCGTCATCGTCCTGTGCATGGTCTCGAAAACTATTGCCTGTATGTTGAGCTTTCCCGCATGGACCGCTTCATCCATTCTCTGGACATCCGCAATGCCAAGGTGCTGCCAGAATTCGAAGAACGGCCCGAACCTGGACATTATCTCATCATACACGACACCAGGCATGTGGACTTCTGTCTTATGAACTGCTGCCATCCGCCATTCCAGCTCCTCGGCCCAGTGCGTATTCATTATCTCCAAGATGCGGGCGCCCAGGGTATGGTCAGGGTGCCAGTGGGTGAAGAACAGATGGTCCATCCTGTGAATCCCAGCATTCTCCATCTCGGCGGCTATCTCCTCCGGGGCGTCGAAAAGGATGTTCTCATCGTGCAGGAACATGGCACACCCACTGCGTTGCTGCCCGTTCTGTCGCATCTCCTCGCACACTGCGCAATGGCAGCCAGGGCGCGGGGTGCGGCGGAATCCGCCGGAGCCGAGGAAGGTGAGCTTCATAGTCTGACCGATACCCGCGACCCGAAATAAACATTTCCCGGAAATCAATTGCCAATCGTCAGCATGATGGTAGCCCGGTAGATCCCTTCGGGCCTGCCTGCGGGTATCGTGACCCACCAGACCACCACAGTGGCTTCGAAGTTGTCAGGGTCGAAACCCACGCAATAATCGGAATATCCCGGGCCGGCTGATTCCATGCCATTGAGCGGGGCGGGTAGGTTCGCATAACCGGACGCGTTCCAGACGTAGAGCGGTTGGTTCGGCCCTGTGAATGAGGTTGGAACTACAATCTCCGAGTTGCCTGATGCCAGGGTATGAATGTTGCATATCTTCAAGTGGTCGGCAGGGATGCTCGCCTCGATCGGATT
>CALKWP010000095.1 GCA_938004075.1 uncultured Methanomassiliicoccales archaeon | reverse complement strand
AGATGGTGATTCGTGACTGGAGTTCAGACGTGTGCTCTTCCGATCTGTGGGGTTATAACGCGCAGCACGGTCATGAAAAGGAAGGGCGAGGATTACTTCAACAACAGATTCATACCGAAGTTCAGCAACATCACTATAGGCGGTCTGCTTCTAACTTTGGTGTTAATATTCTCATTCCAGGGAGAGGTCATTGTCAGCAATCCCCTGCACATTGTCCTGATAGCCATACCCTTGACGATTCAGACCTTTCTGATTTTTTTCATTGCATATTTTTCCAGTAAAAAACTCAAATTGCCCCACAACATCGCCGCGCCAGCCGGGATGATTGGAGCATCCAACTTCTTTGAATTGTCGGTTGCGGTGGCAATCTCACTGTTCGGCTCCGACTCGCCCGTTGTGCTAGCGACCATAGTCGGCGTGCTGGTGGAAGTCCCGGTGATGCTCACCCTTGTTAAGATAGCAAACAGGACAAAACATTGGTTCCCGAAATCGGAACCATCAAGCAGAATAAATGAAAAGCAATCTGAATTACAGGAAGCGTGAAAACATGTCCAGACCAAATATGAAGAGGCGAAGAGAGGAGAAAGAATTGATGGACAAGGGCTACATAGAATGCGGGTACTGCAATGAACTTGTGAAGCCAAACGCCCTCAAATGCCCAAATTGCGGGAAATGGTACACTTCGGGAAAACAGGTCATTGCCGTCTCGCTGGTGTTCATCATCGCCGTCAGCCTGGTCAGCGTGTATTATTTCTATCCTGCCGGGGGCCAGGGTGCGTATGTGCCGCCGGATGATGTGCCCGCAGTCCTCTCAGCGTCACCTACTGGCCTCTCAGTTTCAATAGGTTCGAAAATATCCGTGACGTTCAACAGGGACATGGACAGGAACAGCGTCCAATCGGCTTTCACCGTCTCGCCGAATATCCCGGGCGCGTTCTCATGGAACGGAAAGACGCTGACATTCACGCCGACAAGTTCCCTGGCGGCTGGGACGATATACACCATAACGGTCGGTTCCTCAGCCGTTGACACAACCGGCCTCCACCTGGACTGCGGGATGTACAGCTGGCAGTTCACCACCGCGGGCGGGAGCGCGGCGACGCTCCGCTCCATAGGCACCGGGCAGAACGATTTCTGGTCAGCGACGACGGCACATCCGTCCTGGGCTGTGACCGCCGTTCAGGCCAGACCGGTTCTGATACTCACTCACACAGAGGGATGCGCACCTTGCGAGACCATGATTGGAATATGCGGGGACGTTTCATCCGATTACTCTGGCCAGATAACATACTACGATCTGACTTCCGGCATAAACGAGCCCCAGGCGACCGACTGCTTCACCGCTTACGACCCGGTGCCCCCGAACTACGTGCCGCTTACCACAGTACTCACCCTGGGTCCGAACAGCCAGATAATATGGCATAGCTGGGAGGGCGTGATCGATGAGGCGACGCTGTCGAGCTGGATTGACGATGCGATATCATATCATAATATGTGAGCGTGAACCATGCTGAAATCCCGAAATGCAAATGCCGCCATGATACTGGCCATGATCCTCGTGGCTCTTTTCACCTTGCAGGCACTGAGCGGCACGGCCTCCGCCGAGATAGTCCCGGCACCGGATTTCACCGCTACCGACCACATGAACAGAACCTTCTCCCTCTCCGATTATGCTGGTGATGTGGTGATAATCCATGTGACCCAGCTTGAGGAGCCGCTTTGCATCGAGTGCATAGGCCACATGAAAGACCAGATGCTGGAGCTTGTGAAACTGCAGAACGACACGGACATCAGCATCATCACGCTCAATGTCAGGAAGAACACTTACTCCCCCAACGATGGCTGGACCCTGGCCCGGATCATGTGGGACATCAACATCACATGGAACTGGGTGGAGGACAAGGCCCCCTATGCCGTTTCCGGTCTCTACCAGGATTACTGGGACGTTGAAGGGAACTTCGCCAACCCCAGCCTGATAATGATTGATGCCGGGCAACAGGTTGTGGGAGTTTACCATATCTACACGATGAACAAGGGCGAGGTTGACGGCATTCAGACAGCCGAATCCCTGAGGGAGGATGTGGCCGAGATAGCTGCCGGTGAATGGACAGTATTCCGCGGAAGCACTAGCACCACCACGTACATCGGCGTGTTCCTGCTTGGGATACTGTCGACTTTCTCGCCCTGCTCACTGTTCATGCTATTCGCCATTGTCTCGTTCATCATATCATACGAGGAAGAAAAACAGGAACAGGAGAGAATGCCGGATTGGAAGTCCGGAACCTGGATTGGCATCACATTCTCCCTGGGGATGATATTGACATTTGCCTTGTTCGGGGTTCTGGCATCTTACATCGGCATATTCATAGAATCATCAACCGTCTTCTCGCTGGTGGTGGGAATCGCCCTGGCGATACTGGGCGTCAACACCATATGGCCTTTGGGAGATGCCTTCAAGCGTTTGTTCAAACGCGATGAAGCCGAAGCTTGCGGGGTAGGGGATGACAGCATCAAGCGGCTGCTGAACCGCCTGGGTGGGCACAGGCGCGGCATCGTTTGCCTCATACTCGGCATCCTTTTCACCGTCGGCTGGACGCCCTGCGCCCTGGCCATGGTTTTACCTGTCCTGGTCATGATAATCAGCGAAAAGGTGACGTTACTCGCGGGCATCGGCCTGATGTGCGTGTTCGCGCTCGGTCGCGCGGTTGTGGTCACGACCTTCTGCGCGGCCATCGGTGGCATGAAGGCTAGGATATACGGCAAGTTCCTCGCAGCCGGGAAATGGATACAACCCATATTCGGGGTTGCGATGATTGCTTTGGGCGCGATATACGCGCTGAGGTACTGGGGATTCAATATTTGGTAGATTGGGGTAATGCATTTCGCCCGGCACGAACTGGTGGGCATGCTGCTATCAACAGTCTGGAACCTACTTCAACCCTGCAGACTCCGCCAGCATCCGCTTGAGTTCTTCTTTGGATCTCGCTTCAATCCCGAAGAATTCCATGAACTTCGGCGCGGTTTCGAGAATATAGCCGCGGTTGGTCCGGTTCTGGTAAATAAGTTTTCTCTTAACCAGCTCGTCCACATGATCCCTGGCCTTCTCGCCGACTATGTCCAGTAGTTCCTTCTTGGCCATGGGTTGATAGTAAGCAATGAGAACGGCGGTTTTCGTGATTTCCCTGTCCAGTTCCTTCTGGGCGACCTCTTCAGTCTCCAGGGCGAATTCCTGCTTGAGCTGCATCGCGTAGCCCGGGCCTATCTTCGCCACGTCCAGCGCGGTTGTTCGGGACTTGTAGGAGCGCATGAGCTTTCGCAGTGCGTTGCGGACCTTTTTCTCCTCAAGCCCGGTTGTGTCGCAAATCTCCTTGACAGTGATTGTCTTCCCGGCGGAGAACAGTATCGCTTCAACCAGCTCGGCATCTCCCAACTCACACCACCGCCAACTGCTCAGCTGGAACCACCGGTATCACTGTCATCTTCTCCATGGAGGCCATGTCCCTGCCCTCGATGTTGCGGATGAATATCTCGCCGAACGGAAGCTTCTGCTGGGCAATCTCCACCTTCTCCATCTTGGCCAGGAAGAGCGTTGAGATGAATACCTTGACCTTGTCCATGGTGTTGTTGTCGTCCCAGACTGCGGTTATCGGGATGCGGTCGCCCTGGCATTTGCAGATGCGCTGCCATGTCATGCTGATGTCCTCCTGCAGGCTCTCGCCATGCAGCTTGTCTTGAATGACAATCGGAGCGTCCTCGCCCGGCTTGGCCAGGTTCTTGAACCGCTCTCTTAGGGCGATCTCCTCTCTAGCCTCGTCGAAGGCTTCCAGCAGGGAGACGAGCGTCACGGGGCGAACGTCTGTCGCATGCACCGCCTCTGTGATCAATGAGCTCTGTGAGCCCAACACGAAGTCGCTGAATCTGGAGCCCGGCGCATCGGGAAGTACGGAATCAATCTCCCAGTCGGAGAAGAAGGCGTCTTCCGGCTCATCAACGCGGTCGGCCTTGCTCAGTATGCGGCTGCTCTGGGTCCTCAGGATGGACCAGGCCATCATGACCAAGCGACCTGCGATGATGAAATTGACATCATCCTCCTTCTTCAGCTTGTCCAGGTAGAGCTTTGTGAATTCAGCAAGGTCAATGTTCCAGGGGTCGTATTTCTCATCGATGACCAGCTGGAATGCGATCGCGGCGGCGCGGTCCACAGGGTCCTCGAGAACGACCTGGATGTTCATATCAAGTTCCTCCATTATCTTCAGGTAATTGTCAAGGTCGATGCCTGCATTGCCCGGTTCCCTGATAATTGACTTGTGGAACAGGAGATGGTTGATTATCTCCGTCTCCTTCTCTCCCATTACCTCCAGGGCACCATCGTTCAGTATCGGGTAATTTATGACTCCGCTTCCTTCTTCCATGTTATCCCATCCTAGGGCCTGTTTCCGGGCCCTCCGCATTCTGAGGCTGCTTCTTCCCAGCCAGGTCGACTTTCATGATGATATCTGAGATTCCCTTCTTCTGCATCGTGACGCCGATTATGTGGTCTGCCTGGTCCAGCGTCACCTCCCTGAGCGATATTTGAAGGAACTGCGCCCTCTCGGAATTCTTCTTGACCATTACCGCGACGTTCTCCGCATTGATGGCATCCAGGTTCTGGTCGACTTCATCCAGCATGTAGAACGGGGATGGGTCGTACCTCTGAATGGCAAATATCAGGGCCATGGAAACCACGCCCTTCTCACCGCCGGAAAGCGCTTCCAGCCGGTGCACCTTCTTCCCCGGGGGCCTGGCTGTGATGAGCATGCCACCTTGGAACGGGTCGTCCGGATTCTCAAGGAGCAGCTCCGCTTCGCCGCCCTCGGATAGCTCGGCGTAGACCATCTTGAATTTCTCATTTACTGCATTGTAAACCTTCAGCAGCCCGACCTTCTTCTTCTCGTTCAGTTCCTCAACCAGCTTGATGAGGCGCTTACGCTGTTCCTTCAACCGGCCCAGCTCGTCCTTCAAGTCGTCATGGCGCTTCTGCTGCTCGTCATAGGCATCCAGGGCGCGGAGGTTCACGTTGCCCATCGACTGCATGGCCGCTTCCGCGGACTGGATTGTTTTGTTCAGGGCCTCGGTGCTTGGAATCTTGGAAGTGTCTTTGAGATCAAGCCTGCTGACGATCTCCTGAGCATCAGCCAGGCTCTTAGCTGCGGTTTCAAGCTGCATCTTGAGGCCGCGCATGAAGTCGTTCTTGGCCTCCATCTGATGCTCCAGCTTGTCGATGGCCGCTTCAATCTCGGTCTTTGATTTGTAGGCCTCATCGCGCTTCTTGCGCAGGCCGGCAATCTCGCTGCCCATGGAATCCTCGATCTTCTGAAGGGCTTTGAGCTCGGATTCATTCTTGGCCAGGGCTTTTTCCCTCGATTTGATGTTGTCCTCGTGGGACTTGAGCGCGGACTCCAATGAATCGAGAGATGATTTCACCTCTCCCATCCTTTCCTTGAACATGATGGTTTTGCTCTCGAAACCGCCGAGGGCCGCGGAAAGCTCCGCTTCCTCCTTTGCCAGGACCACAATCCTGTCCTGAAGTTCCTTCATGGCCTTGCCCAGGCCCCGGGATGCCAATGCCAGCATCTCCTTCTCCTTTGCCTGGCGCTTGCCGTTGAGCTCGGCAAGGTTGGCTGTGAACCTTTCCAGATCGGCTATCGAGGCATCGCGCAATTCAACTGTCTTCTCCATCTCCCCGGCCAGATCCTTCATGGCTTTCTTGACCTTGTCAATGGAATCCTTGAATTCCTTGCGATGGTTCTCCAGGGTGTCCAGGACCGCGGAGCCGGACGTATCCGACATGCCGGCGTCCTTGACCAGCTTCTCCAGTTCCAGAACTTCGATTTTGATAGTCTTGAGCTTCTCAGCCAGCTTGTCCGCCTTTTCGGTGGCCTTGCGCAGGCTCTCGGCTACAGTGTCCAGCTGACCGCGGTCGGATGAGCCAATCTTCATCATGCTGCGCTCCTTCATCCCGCCGATCATCGCGCCTGAAGCTTCCACTAGGTCGCCGTCCAGCGTCACAAGCCGCACGCCGCCCATGCGCTCCCTGGCTGCTTCCAGGTTATCAACAACAATAGTATCGCCCATGACGTAGCTTATGGCGTCCCTGTAATCCTCTTTGAATTCGATCAGGTCTATCGCGAAGCCGAGTGTGCCGGACACTGCCATCAGGGCTTTTCCCCGGGGCCTCTGGGGGAGCATCTTGCTGAGGGGGAGGAACATCGCCCTGCCCACCCTGTTCTTCTTGAGGAAATTTATCGCTTTCTCCGCGCATGCATCATCGTTGACAATCACGGCCTGCATGCGATTCCCGGCCGCAGTGGCTATGGCGGTTTCGAATTTCGAATCAAGCTTAACCAGCTCTGCGACTGTTCCATGGATTCCTTTGAGCTCGCCCTTGTCCCTGGCCTCAAGAATGGCGTTGACTGCGGAGCTGAAGCCCCTCTCGACGGATTTTACAGCGTCCGTCTCCGCCTTCAACTGATTGTAATCCCTGGTTAATGTTTTGATGGCGGACTCAAGCTCCATGGACTGTTTTGTGAGCTCGCCCTCCTCCTTGCGCTTCGCGAAATATTTGGTTTGGAGTTCCTTCAGGTTGCCGCTGGACTTCTTTCCCTCGGACTTCAGATCCTTCATGCGCCATTCCGCGTCCTTCAGCTGGAAATCGACAGCTTTCAGTTTCTCCTCAAGGTCATCGTGTTCCTTCTGCTGCCTCTCGGCCTTGTCGACCAGCCGGTCCTTCTCAACCGAGAGCGTGCGAACCTTCTCATTGAGTTCTTCCTCTCTGGTTTTGAGTTCCAGAACTTCCTTCTGAAGCGGGGTCGCGGCAGAATCCGAGCCGGCAAGCTTCTTCTCGGCGGCATCGAACTCCTTTCTGGCCTTCTCAAGTTCGGATGAGGCATCTTTGTGCTTCTTCTGGACCTCCACCCGGTCCTTTGCCAGGGCTTCGGATTCCCTCACCAGCTTGTCCATGTCGGCCTTGCGCTGCTTGCGCTGGATCTTCAAATCTGAAATCGCATCAACGGAATTTTGAATGCTATCTGTGCATCTTGCCACCTCGATCTTGAGTGCGTCAAGGTCCTGGCGGAGCTTGGCGGACTCGGCGGTGCTCTTCGCATCTATGTCCTTCTCGGCCTTCTCCAGGGCTTTGCTGATCTCTTTGAGCTTGTCTGACTGGGCTTTCTTATCAGCGCCAAGGTCTGCTATCTCATTCTCCCGGACATCAAGCTGTTCCCGCAGCCCCTGTATCTCATTCTCCAGGCTCTCCTTGCGTTTGTATTCAAGTTGCGCCTTGGCAATGTCCAGCTTCTCCTTCTGCTCCCTGTATTTCAACGCGCCAGCACGGTCCGATTCCAGCTGCTTCAGCTGTTTCCTCAGCTCTTCCAGAATTATGCTTATCCTGTCCAGGTTGTCCTCTGTCTCCAGCTTGTCCTTCTCGGCGCTCTCGATGTCTGAATCAAAACGGCTGATTCCGGCAATGTCATCCAGAATGCCGCGGCGTTCCTTCGGGCCCATCTCAACAATCCTTGTGATGTCGCCCTGCTGGACCAGGTTGTAGCCCTCGGCAGAAATCTTTGCGTGGGATAGAATGGAATCAAAGTCATTGAGGGAGGATTTCTTTCCGTTGACATAGAAATAGCTCACGTAATCGGCTTTCCCGGCAACTCTCTTGACATATCTGGTGAGTTTCACAATATCGCTGGCGATGGGCAGTATCTTGTCAGAGTTGTCAAAAACAAGGGAAACTTCGGTGAAATTGGCTGCCGACCCGGCTTTCCCGCCGTTGAATATAAGGTCTGTGAGGCGGCCAGCCCGGATGGCTTTGGAACTTCTTGGGCCGAGAACGAAAAGTATCGCGTCGGAGATATTGGACTTCCCGGAACCGTTGGGCCCGGTTATGGCGGTGTAGCCATTCCCAAGCGGTACTCTCATCTTGCCCTTGAATGACTTGAAGTTCTCCATCTGAATCTCTTTCAGGTACATGCGCTCACCGTTGAAACGGAAGGTGAATGCCGAAAGTCCATCCTTGAAACCCGCACAGGCTGTGCCTGGCTTCATTCCAAATTGCGAACCCTGCCACAGAAGACAGAGCCCGTGCATCCCATCCGCTCAGTCTGACGTTACGTCAGACAGAAACCTATATCTATTCACTACTATAAAAATACATCGGTAAATGCATGACTGTACTTAATTGCGGATAATTATTCATTTCATGCCCTGAAACAGATGTCAGACAAAAAAAAGTTCTAAAGAAAAAATTCCATGCTGGCTTAACAACTCAGCAACCCTTAAATACCGGCCTCAATATCGGGGTGAAACACATCGAGGTGCTTTTATGGAAGAGTCACTATGCAACGTGGAATTCCTGAAGGGACCCAAGGCGTTCATCGCAAGGGTCGAGAGCGATTTGGGCGGAACAAGGGAATACAGGAGCGAGTCATTCGAGGAAGTGCTGGAACAGGTAATTCTGGACCTGCAGGAAGAGTTCGAGTCCTCCGGACAGTAAAACCTAGCCGGTCAGAGACGAGCATTTTTCAGTGGGCATAATGTAGATTATGCAATGCGTTTCATAATATGGCATACTGCATTACACATATCAGACTTTGAGCTTTCCATGGCTCATTATCTCAACCTCAGCGCCATCCTGGTACCGGGCGATGATGGTGGGCAGCGTTATCAGGCCGTCGAGGTGAATCATTGCTTTGGCATCGTCATCGTAATTGGCCCCAATGGCTATGTGGCATGTCGAATAGACCTTCTCGTCTTCCAGCATGTTCCCGACGATGCCGGCCTTCCGGTTCAGGCCGATTCCCAGTTCGCCGAGGTTCCTGGCGTTGCGCGCGTACTCGTCCCCGGATACAGGGTCCAGTTTTCCCGCTTTCACCATGGCCAGGGCATTGTCCCTGCCTGACTGAAGCGTTTTCTCGAGAATTGCGGCCCCTTCCCCGCCTTCAAGCTTGGTAACGAAGTTATCCTTCACGGTGGCGATTATCGGGTCCTTGATTATCAGGTCGCCTTTCTCCAGGGAGATGGAACCATCGAATGCAATTTTCCCCTGGGAGCTGCGAAGCTCCGGGGAGATGTAAACTTCTCCGGCGGGCAGGTTGCCGCCTGTCCCGGGCGTCCGGAAGTCCCCGTCATCCATCTCGGCCATCCGTTTTCTGAGGCCTATGACGAGGTCCGTGCCCTTGTCTGAAGTTACGTGGACGCTTACTGCCTTGTCCAGTACCTCCTTTATCGCGCGGCATTCCTTTCTCAATCTCGCATAGTCTATCGGGACGGTCTTCGAGAACATTCCCACGGTGACGCTGGGCGACCAGAATGACCTCATCTTCTTTCCCCTGTACAGATGGTCGAATATGTGGTCGTATTCCTTATCCCCCTGCCTGTAATTGCTCTTGATGCCGCCCTCATCCTTGCCCAGCTTCTCGGCGCTCAGGGAAATGCACACATCGGGATTGGATCGTATGGCTTCGATGACCGACTTCTCCGCAAAATCAAGCTGCGTTTTGATGGGCTGGACCATGATTACCGGGGAACCGCCCACGGCCTCAACAGCTTCATACATGGCTACAGATATGGAATATACATTGGATTCAGGGTTTGTGATTATCAGGACTTTCTCCCCTTTCTTTATTCCAAGAACGCTTTCGGTTGCTACGCCAGCGGCCTTTCTGAGAGATGCGTTCCTTATCAATTTCAGACTGTCAGTTCCTTTTCCAGCGGTCATGTTCATCACATGAGGGGTAATTCATTGAAAGGATAAATATGCAAGCCCCATCTTGATATTGACCTTCATTACCGTCAAAAATGTTTTAATCCCGTTACGCATCTCCCGGCCATATTCCAGGAGGAAATGTTGTGGAAAAGAACGAAGATTACGAAAGGATTCTGTCCACCTACTACGGTGAGAACCAGGTAGTGGCCATGATGATGCTGAAGATAGACACCAAGGAAGCCGAGAACATCGCCAAGATGATCTCCAAGTTCGATGTTGTTGAGGAGCTTTTTATGGTGACTGGCGACGTTGACATCATACTGAAAGCCAAATTCCAGAACTACAAGGCGCTCAAGACATTCATTCTGGACCTGAACACTGTCAGCGGCATCAAGGAAACGAAGACCATGACCGTTGTCACGCCTTTCAAGGAAGGCGGAACCATTCTGTTCAAATGATGTTCAGCATAACATGGATTATCGAACCAGATGGATTATACGCAGAATGGCCATGAAGGTAATTTCCAATGGCGAAACGCTTAATTGCAGGTGCAATATACCCTCGATTGAGGTGGGTCCATGGACACACAGGAAAAGCTAGAACAGATCATAACGATATTAGACCAACTGGTGGACGATAACTCCGTACCCAGGAACATAAGGCGCGCAGCCGGAGAATGCAAGGAAAGGTTGCGCAGGAAGAACGAGGCACTGGACGTCAGGACCGCAAGCGCCATCACCAAGCTAGATGAAATGGCCAACGACCCGAACATCCCGCTTCACGGCCGCACCCTCATCTGGAACATTATTTCTCAGCTGGAACAGGTTAAATAGTGCAGCGGCGCTATTTGACAAATATTTTCGCGACGGAATGCCCCGCCTTTAAGAGTGGGGCGAAACTTATTTTTCAGAACATGTAAAAAACCATTCTCTCATCCTTTGCATTGCACTCATAATTGAACACAGGATATAAAAATTGAAAATTGGGAGGGCATCTGGCCCTCCCATTATTCCTGCTCATTCCTGGGGCGGTGGCGGATACTGGTAGTTGGCCTCGGGAGCCGGTTCGGGTGGCGGCGGGTAGGATTCCACTGGCTGCATCGGGGGGGTTGGCTCAACGGGCGGCGCTGGCTCTGCAGGAGGTGTCGGCGGTGCTGCTGCGCGGGACTTCGCCATTGCCCTCCACTTCATCACACCGATTATGGCGATTATCAGAGCCACGATGGCGAAGACGAGGGCCAGGAAGCCGCTTGCGTTCATGCCGAGTATCGTACCATGTGCGAGCTCGCCTGCATTCGAATCAATGATTATGGTCTGGATGTCATTGAATCCTGCGGAGCCGACCAGGGCGACCGAGACGATGTGCCTGCCATCCTCGATGTCTTCGGGCACCTCGTATTCAAGAATTCCGAAAATCCCGGTCACCCAAACTGTCTTGGTATACTCCCCAACTATGTTTATCTGTAGCTGGAAGCCGCCGACATTTTCAGGGACCTCTCCTACCTTCCGGATGGTGTAGTTGATCTTCATGATGTCGCCGGGGGAGTAGGAATTGCTGAGAACCCTGTAATCAATGTAGTATCCCTGGAAAACCTGAGCTGTGTTGGTGGCAAAGTATGTTCCGCGGGAGCCGGTCACGTATATCCTGGCAGTCGGATTGACCGCATTGTCGGCTGGAAGCTGGAATGTGATGGTGCCGTTCTCGGGAATGCCCTGGGACAGAACCAGTCCATCCGGGCCGGTTATCCTGTACATGGCGCTTGCCTCAACGTCGGCGGAAAGGATGTAGTTCCATGTGACGAGCTCGCCCGGAAGGTATATGCTCTTCAGGGAGAACAGGAAAATCTGGCCGCTGGAAACCGGGATATTGTTCAGGGAATCGAAAGCCTGAAGGCCGTCAGAGAAGGTGGCTGTGGCTTGAACGGTCAGTGTTCCCTCGACATTGCTCGGAAGCGTGAATGTAATGTTGTTGTTGCTAGATCGGAAGAGCACACGTCTGAACTCCAGTCACTAATCACCATCTCGTAT
>CALKWP010000094.1 GCA_938004075.1 uncultured Methanomassiliicoccales archaeon | reverse complement strand
AGTTACATATTATAATTTAAATTCGCCTCACTCGCATCGATGTTTGATATATGCAACAATGCTACGATACTCGTCCCGGCGCCCGCACTTATCTGATTTATTATTTTGAAACGCGCGGGCGCCTGCGACGAATTTGAGTTACATATTATAATTTAAATTCGCCTCACTCGCATCGATGTTTGATATATGCAGCAATGCCACGATGCTCGTCCCGGCGCCTGCACTCCTTTATATAACTACAACAACCTTTATTACCAACAACCTTTTCTGCCCCTCAGGTGTATAAAATGAAAGCCTTCAAAGTAACTGGCAGTTTCAGAATGGGAAGGAAGGACCAGCCCTTCTCCAAGGAAGTGATCGCGGCGGACAAGAAGGCCGCCAACGAGACCATCCTCTCGGAGCTGGGCAGCAAGCACAAGCTCAAGCGCTACAGCATCAAAGTGGCCGAAATCGTCGAGCTGAAGCCTGATGAGGTCACTGACAGCATTATCAGCCACAAGCTTGGTGCGTGATGAACGAGAAAGAGATAGCGGCAGCAGCCCAGGAGTTCGAACTTCTGCAGATGCAGCTGGACAACATGAACAAGCAGGATGAGCTCATCCGCATAACCCATGAGGAATACACCAGGGCCAGGCAGGCGCTGGAAGACCTCAAGGGCAAGTCAAAGGGCGATGAGATATTGGTCCCTATCGGTGCGAATTGCTGGGTCCATGCTCAACTGGGAGATGTCAGCAAGGGCATTGCCAGCATCGGCTCCGGCGTGGCGGTCGGGCAGAAACTGGATGCGATAATTGAAAGGCTGGACCGCCAGATCGAGGACATAGGGAAGGCCCAGAACGAGCTTTCAACCAAGATGACCAAGGTGGAATCAAGAGCCAGGGACCTCTCCGCAATGCTCGAGCAGGTCTATGGCCAGATGGATGCCTGCCAGAGCCATTAGGTGGTTCAATGTTCAAATTTTTGAAGGGAATGTTTTCAAAATTCAACAAGGAAGCTGAAGCGCTGTCCGACAACGCGATTTCAGATGATTCCGGCAAGGAGATCAAGGAATCCAAGCTGGATGAAATTTTATGGAACCTCGAGGTCGGGCTGATGGAGTCCGATGTGGCGGTCGAGGTCATCGAGGAACTCAAGGCCCAGATAAAGCGGGAGCTGATTGGCAAACGCGTCAAGCGCTCCGCGGATTTCCAGGTGGCGGTGAACAATGCCATTAAGAATTCCCTGCAGAAGGTGCTCACAACCGCGACGCTGGATTTTGACGGTTACATAGAGAAGCATGAGAAGCCGATAGTTATCATGTTCGTGGGCGTCAATGGAACAGGAAAGACAACCTCCATAGCCAAGATAGCTCACCGACTCATAGTCAGGAAGAAGACAATCGTTCTTGCGGCCGGGGATACCTTCCGGGCAGGGGCGATAGAGCAGCTCACACTTCACTCGGAGAAGCTTGGGGTCAAGATAATCAAGCATCAGGCAGGCGCGGATTCTGCCGCCGTCGCTTACGATGCGATAGAGCACGCCAAAGCCAGGTACAGGGACGTTGTCCTTGTGGACACAGCAGGGCGAATGCAGACCAACGCCAATCTCATGGACGAGATGAAGAAGATTAAGCGCATAGCCCAGCCGGACCTTGTCGTATTTGTTGGGGACTCGCTCGCAGGCAACGATGCGGTTGAGCAGGCCAGGAAGTTTGACGAGGCTGTCGGGATCGACGCGGTCATCCTGACAAAGATAGATGCCGATGCAAAGGGCGGCGCTGCCCTGTCAATAGCGCATGCCGTGAAGAAGCCGATAATATTCGTCAGCACGGGCCAGGAATACGAGCAATTTGCCGTATTTGACGCGAAGTGGATGATAGACCGGATTTTCGAATAAGGCGATACCCTTGCTGGCATAAAGACCGACAAATGGTGTACAGAATCGAATAAGTGTTTTTATACAGTGAACCGTTCCTATTTAGTGATGTGGCAGATAGTCCTAATTATTCTTGCGGTATTCGGCATAGCCCTGATCTATCCCAACATCGGTCTTGGCGGCGGGTTCCTGCATGTGCCAGTCCTGATGTACCTGGCCGGCATGGATAATGGCTCCGCTGTTCCCGTGTCGCTAACGCTTGTCCTCGCGGGGGCATTGGCCGCATTTCCGAAGCATCACAAATCGGGGAATGTGGATACCAGGCTCGCGGCTTATCTGGCTTCAGGCGCGGTATTCGGTGCTGTCATTGGGACGTTCATCAACCTTTCCCTTAACCAGAGCATGTTCGAATTGCTGTTCGCTTTCACGATAATCCTTGTCTGCATCAAGATGTTGTTCGACCTGATGAAGGGAAACGGCTCTGAGAAAGCTGACGATTGCAGGATGTGCACGAAATGGATTTCGGCATCGGTTGGGCTTGCATTCCTCGCCGGTATACTGGCCAGCCTGTTCGGGATAGGCGGCGGATTGATTTTCGTGCCAACCATGATTTACCTCCTGGGCAGGCCGACGAAACTCGCCGCCGGGACATCCACGCTCGCCATAGTGCCAACAGCGACGGTTGGGCTGCTAACATACTACTTTACGGCATCGGCGGAAATGGACGCTTCAACAATCTGGTACATAGTTTGCCTCATCCCGGTCGCGCTCATCGGTGCCTACCTCGGCTCTAAATACCTCTCTTCGCGATTGACCGGCACGCACATCAAAGCGATTTTCATTGCGCTTTCCATGTTCGTGGCAATCACAATGATAGCTATGGCTTTCATCTGAGCAACCTGGACATTCACATGTTTTATATTGAACGATAGGATACTGAACATTCATGTGGCTTCTGGTCCTCGGGGTCCTGGCAGTTTTCGGCATATCCTTCATCTATTCAAATCTGGGAATGGGTGGCGGAGTTCTTTTCGTCCCGCTCCTCCTGGCCATAACCGTTTACTCGGAAGATACCGTTGTTGCCATCTCGCTATGCTTAGTCCTGGCGAACTGCCTCACATCATTGTGGAACCATCAGCGCGAGAAGCTGGTTGATTGGAAGCTAGGTGGGACCATGGCCTTCGGTGCGGCGATAGGTACTGTCATCGGCGTCTGGTTCAACATCAGCACCGGAAAGGAAGTTTTCCTCCTGGTCTTCCTGGCAGTGGTCGCCGCCGTGATCCTCAAGATGCTGCTGGACTGGGCAAATCAAGCCAAGGTGTGCGAGGAGGATGTCGAGGAAAAGATGACAAAGAACCGCATTGCAGCAGCGTCCACTGGCACGCTTTCCTCCGGATTCATGTCCGGCGCCCTGGGCCTTGGGGGCGGCGTCATCAATGTGCCGCTGCTGATCTACGTTATGGGCAGATGCACCAAGAAGGCGGCTGGCACCAGCTTCGTCATAATGCTGGTGAGCGGCGTTATCGGTCTGGCCACATACATGGCCAGCGGAACATACATAGACTGGACCTACGTTGTCGCATTTGCGCCGGTGGTCTTCCTGGGCTCCTTCATCGGCTCCAGATGGGGAATTAAGAAGCTCAAAGGCAGGCACGTCCAGCTGCTTTTCATACTGGTGCTGGGCATAGCAATCGCGAAATCGATATACGACCTCTGGCAGTTGTTTTAATCATGTTCTGCGCGACGAAATTAGCCAAATCATCAACACAAGAATGCCGGCTATAATGACCACTATCAATAATAGGGGCAGCGCCCATTCCACTCTTTCGGGCTCTGTGGCCACTACATCATCCTGCGGTTCTTCAATGTCGCCAATAACTATTTCCTCAGGCGGAAACACGTGGACAGTTACATTGTCCGTTCCTGAGTTGCCTTTCGCATCCAGCACGGTAAGGCATACGCTGTAATTCCCCGGAGCCCAGAAAGTGAATTCCGGCATTGGCCCGTACAGCAAAATCCCGGTGGCATTATGCTCCAACCGCCATGTGTGGTTGGCAATTCCCACATTGTCGGTACTGCCCGAGCCATTGAATGTGACCGGTTCCCCCTCAAGGGCCTCGCAATCCTGGCCGGCATCCGCAATTGGTGATATGTCATCTGCCATTACCGTCACAGTCATGAAGTCAGTGGACCAGTGCCCTGCGGCATCGGTGACGTTGAGGGTAACGGGATACACGCCAGCAATATTGAAGATGTGGTTTGAGAAGCATCCAGCTTTTTTCACATCATCGATTCCGTCAAAGAAATTCCAGGCATAACCAACTATGCCCGTGTTATCTGTGCTGGTGCTTCCGTTGAATTGCACAACTGCGCCTTCATCCACGGCCTGATCCGGTCCCGCGTCAGCAACCGGATTGGTAATGTCCCGAACGACGATTGACATGCTGTCCGTCCCGCGGTTTCCTGCGGAGTCCAGGGCCTCCAGCGTGACATTGTATGTCCCCGGTGCCGTGAAATTATGCTCCGGCGAGATCCCAAGAAGGATGGTCTGATACTCTTCAAATTCGATTGCCCATGTATGGACCGCAACGCCCACATTGTCCGTGCTGGCGCTTCCGTTGAATTTTACGATTGTCCCCTCGTCCACAAGCATGTCAGGCCCTGCGACAGCTGTCGGTGACTCGATGTCCCTGAACCAGCGCTCCATGAACGGATACCTGTCCCTGGCCCCCATCCCGCCCAGTATGGATGCGTAAGCGGAATCTCCAATTCCATCTTTGTTCGCATCCAACCCGGCATAGCCGCTCCAGTGATTGCCTCCCGAAGGAAAGCCATTGTCCCAGGAATTCGCGCCTGAGTCATCGTAGGCAGATTTCGAATTGTTCATTACGTTATTGTGAAATATATTGTTCCCTGCTGAGCCCCATAGATATATCCCATGGTCCGAATTCCCGCTCACATTGTTCTCTGAAACCGTGTTCCCGTCAGAACCGTCCAGCCATATCCCGTCCACGCTGGCGGAGACATTGTTGCGGCTGATGGCGTTCCTAGTTGAGCCGCCCAGGAATACTCCCGTGTTGGCGTTCTGGCTTGCGCAGTTGCTGTCGACGATATTCCGGAGAGAATCAATCAGGCCGATTCCGTAATCCGAACTGGCATTCACCACATTGTTGGCAATGCTGTTGTTGCTGGAGCGGTCCATCAGCATGACGCCCCACCTGTTCCCAGTTATGATATTTTCCAGCACTGAGACATGGCTTGAGTTGTGCAGGTATATGCCATCGAAGTCATTGGAGTAGACACGATTCTGCGAAACGGTTCCGTTATCGACCCGGTGCAATATTATGCCAGATTCCGTATAATAATACATCTGGAAATTGTACCTGGCATCATGGATGTCGCAGTTCCTGATGATGAAATGCTCCGTTGTGTTCCCAAGATAAATGCAATAGCCGTAGCCATGGCCGGAGATGTCCCAGTTCTCTATTATCCATGGATTTGCAACCGTTCCATTTCCGCCGCTCACCCCGTTGGCGGAGGTGAAACCCGCATTTCCATCAATGCGAATCGGCAGCCTGGCGATGAGAGTCGTTGAGGTCCCTGCTGGGATGCCCGCATCGCCCATCTCATTGGAAAGCATACTAGCCAGTAACAATATGCTGATTATCAATATCGCAAGTTGGCATCTCACCCTCGCTCTTCCTCCGGGTGGATGATGGCGGTTGCCTATATAACAGTGATAGCGGGTCTCATTCCAGCGGGCCTATCTCCTTCTCGACCTCGCTCAGTATCTCGCAGCTCTTCACCAGCGCCTTCATGGCAGTGTGGTCAGCATGCAGCGGCCTGTCGACGTCCAGGAATTTGATATGCTTGCGGATGACTTCCTTTGCCCTGGTGGTGCCCTTGCCGAACTTGTAGTCCCTGAAATCGAGTGCCTGCGCGGCTGCCATGAACTCGATTCCCAGTATGCCGTAGGCATTGTCCAGTATCTGGGCGTTCTTTATTGCAGTGTTCATGCCCATGGAGACGAAATCCTCCTGGTCCGCCGCAGCGGGGATTGACAGTATGCTTGCCGGCGCCGAAAGTATCCGGGCCTCGGTTATCTGCATGTCAGCGGTATACTGGCTCAGCATCATTCCAGAGAACATTCCCGCGCCTCTGGTCAGGAACGGCGGCAATCCCTCGGATAACGCGGGATTGTTGAGCCGGTTCATCCTCCGCTCTGAGAGCACGCAGACCATTGTTATGACCATGCCGGCCAGGTCCATGGGAACTGACACAGGGGTGCCTTGGAAGTTCGCGCCTGAGAGCTGGAGATCCTCCTCCGGGAAGAAAACTGGGTTATCCCCAACGCCGTTCATCTCGGTCTCAATCTGCCTCCTGGCATATGCAAGCGCATCATGCGCGCTGCCGATGACCTGGGGAGTTGAGCGCATCGAATAGGCATCTTGCACCTTTATCTTGAGCCGCTTCTCTGCCAGATCCCCGCCTGCCACCAGCTTCTTGATGGAAGCCGCGCTCCTGACCCCGCCCGGGAATCCCCTGGCGCCCAGCAGCTTGGTGTTGTAAGGCCCCATGTTGGCTTTCAGAGCCTCCAGGGACATTGCGGCAGCGATTTCCGCCTGCTTCAGCCAGTTATTCGCATCATTGAGGAACAGAGCGCTCATGGCGGTCATGAGGTTGCAGCCGTTTATCATGGCCAGCCCATCGCGCGCCTGGAGCCCGGGCGGAGTTATCCCGGCCTTCTTCATGGCTTCCTTTCCCTCAAGGAGTTCGCCCTTGTAGTAAGCCTTTCCCTCGCCAAGCATGAGAAGAGCGGCCTGGGACATGGGCGCCAGATCCCCGCAGGCGCCGACGCTGCCCTTCTGGCAGACGTAAGGGGTTACGCCCTTGTTCAGCATCTCAACAATCGTCTGGGTCATGATTGGGCGCTGGCCGGACTGCCCGTGCGCGTGTACATTAGCGCGGAGCAGCATGGCGCCGCGGACGTACTCGATTGGCGCCGGGTCGCCGATGCCGGCAGCGTGATTGTAAATGAGATATTTCTGGAAATCCTTTATCTGGTCGGCGGTGAGTACAACCTCCGAGAACTCCCCGATGCCGGTGTTCACGCCGTACATTATCTCGCCCTTCTGGACCTTCTTCTCCAGCATTGCGCGGCACTTCTCCATGCGCTTAATTGCGTCTGGATGGAGCTCCACCTTCTCGCCATGTCTGGCGACGTTCACGAGGTCCTCGATTTTCAAATCCTTTCCTGTCAGCACAACGACCATCTTAACACCTGATATGGGGCGGGAACATGAGGAGCGATTTAAAATTTTGTTACAGGGAATGGTGCGCCTGTCCCAAGTCGATGCTGGTTTTAGCCCGACTCCCCCGATTTCCGATATCTATTTCTACCAGTGGCCGATTTGCATATTCATGGGGCATCCTTTGAAACCTGAATCTCCGGGCCAGAGCGCTTTGATCGGTCGGATAGATGAATTCCGAATGATGCTGGCCAAGCTTGACGTAATCGGGAAAGGGGAAGGCAGCATTGTTCTGGTCGAAGGCGTAGCCGGCGTCGGCAAATCACGTCTGACTCAGGCCCTCTTCGATCACGCCCTGGAAAATGGATTCACAGTGATGCGGGGAAGCGGGCAACCGTATGCGACCTTCCCATACCAGCTATTTCAGGACGCCCTAAGCAGCCACCTTGAAAAACCGCTGATAATAACCGAAGCCATGACCAGTTTCTCAGAGGTTTTCGCGGTCACTAACACCGGGCTCCTGTTCGCCCATGCCAGCATAGAAAATGAGACGGCGGTTGACAGTGACATTCTCGCCGGGATGCTGACAGCCGTCCAGAACTTCGTCAAAGATTCCTTCGGAGATGGGTCCGACACATCCGAATCCGGACTGAAACGGCTGGAGTACCAGATGAAGAAGATTCTCATCGAATACCAGGAAGGTTTCTATCTTGCAGGCGTCATCGAAGGAGATGAACATGCAGCCATGCAATCAACCCTGGCCGGAACGGCGCACCGCCTTATGAACGATTATGGCAAGGTTATTGCGCACTGGGACGGCAGGACCGGGAGTGTTGAGGAAATAACCCCCATCCTTTATGAGTTGCTGGATCAGCGGTGGCGCGTGCTTCCATCGTTCACGAATATGAACCTGGAGTCCGAAAGGTTGAAAATCTATGACCATGCTTTTGCCACCGTATCGAAGCTTGCTGCACAGAAACCGGTGCTGCTGATTGCCGAGGACATGCATTGGGCGGATGAGGGATCCCTGGGAATGTTTCTCTACATTGCCAGGAATGCCAGAACCGAGCGGGTGATGATTGTGGGCACCCATCGCCCCGAGGTAAGCGGTGCATTCAAATCGACACTCGATAAAATGGCCCAGGAAGAATTGCATTCCACAATTTCACTTGGCGGCCTCGCCAACGATGACATGAAGATATTCGCAGAGACACATCTCCGGGGGCCAGCCTCAGACGAGCTTATTGAAAGCCTCTGTGGACTGTGCGAGGGCAACCCCCTTTTCGCCCGTGAATTGCTTGACAGCGCGAAGCGCGATGGGACGATAGTGCCCATCGACAATGTTTGGCAACTCCAACCCGGCACCGAGCTTCTGGCTGCTTCCCTGGAAGAGCTGATTGCCCGAAGGCTGGAAGCGCTCTCCCCGTCCTGTTTCCATGCCCTTGACCTTACCGCTTGCCTGGGCAGGGAATTCCCAATCGGAAACCTTGAAGCCGTCTATGGGAACGGCGATTCGGCCGGGGCGGCGATAGCGCCGCTTGTTTCAGCCGGGGTGTTGCTGGTTGATGAAAAATCCGTGCGGTACGAGCATGCAATGGTTCATGAGACCGCCTACAGCATGGCAGGCAAGAGGCGCAGCGCCTACCACAGGCAGATCGCGGAGAAGCTGGAAACAGCTTACGCCAGCGAGATCGACAGTCACCTGTACGACATTGCCTATCATTACGGGCGAGCGGAAGTCGCCGCGAAGGCCTTCGATTTCAATGAAAAGGCCGGCGATAGGGCGGCCTCAGAAAACGCGGCTGAACGCGCCACTGCATTTTACGATGTCGCGCTCGCATCCATCGCATCGGTGCCGGTGCGGGGCCAGTTCGAGGACAGGAAACTGGCCGTGCTTGAAAGACTGGGGGACGTCTGTACCCTCGGAAGCATGTTCGACAAAGGCCTTGATGCGTTTGACCGCGCTATCTCGGCGCAACAGGATCCAGAGGCAAAAGCGCGGCTCCACAGGAAGCGCGCTGACCTCTTTGAAAGGAAAGGTGAGTACGATTCCGCGTTGGCAGAAGCGTTGAAAGGAGAAGCGCTCGTCGAGCCGGACAGCTTGGAAAGGTGGAGGTTATCCTATCAGAAGGCATGGGTGCTCATGCGAAAGGGCGAGTTCGACGAGGGGGTCGGACTCTGCGAAGCTGCCGCGCGCGAGTTGGGCCGGTTCGAAGGCGTCGAGCAGGTGCTCGGCGAAGTTTATAGCACCCTGGGCGGCTGCTACTACCTGAAGGCCGACTATCCAAAGTCGCTTGAGCTATTCATCAGAAGCCTGG
This sequence comes from uncultured Methanomassiliicoccales archaeon, assembly GCA_938004075.1. GTDB lineage: Archaea > Thermoplasmatota > Thermoplasmata > SG8-5 > SG8-5 > UBA147. Next base: position 1,508 of record CALKWP010000094.1, on the reverse strand, counting down.
AACTCAGGGAGAAGGCTGGGCACACCCAGGGCATTGCGTCATCGAACAACAACATCGGCGTGCTGCTTTCGAACATGGGGAGGCTCGAGGAGTCGCTTGAGAGGCATGAAAAATGCCTGGCTGCGATGCGAAAGATGGGCGACCAGAGGGGCATCGCGACCGCGTACAACAACATGGGCACGGTCTTCCTGGACAGGGGGGACGCCCAGGGCGCGCTGAGCAGCCACATAGAGAGCCTGAAGATAAGGGAGAAGATAGGCGACCAGCAGGGCATCGCAACCTCGTGCTGCAACCTTGGCGTGGTCTTCAGGACCTTGGGAGACCTTGCCAGGGCGCTGGAATACAACCGGAGAGGACTGAGGTTCTTCGAGCTAACTGGTGACCTCTGGGGCGTCGGCGGGGCGCATACTGTCATTGGCGATTGCCTGCGCGAAATGGGGAACCATGCAGAGGCCATCAATTCTTACAACGAGGCAATCAAAGTCTGCAAGGAAATCGGCTCGAAAGATTTTCAAGCTGGCGCGCTGCTCGGATTGACAGAGGTCTATCTGGAGCAGGGCAATCTGGCGTCCGCAGAGCCCAGCTGCGCGGAGGCTGAGCAAATCATCATTGACGGCGCAATAATGGACAGGCTGGCGCACAGTTACAGACTGCGAGGCAGGCTCTTCGTCGCACAAAAGGATATGGACGCAGCAGAGGCAAAATTCTTGGCTGCACTGGCGGAGAGCGAGAAAGTCGGGTCCGAAACTGATGCCGCGAAGGCGCGCTATGAGTTGGGAAAGATGCTGGTTGCCAGCGGCGACGCGGAGCGCGGCAGGGAGATGTTGGCATCCGCGAAAGAAGTCTTCCAAAAGCACGGGATGATGCGCTGGGCGGAGAAAGCCGGGAATGCGCTGAAATAACAATATTGCTTTGCTTGTGATTAAGGGGCAGTCTTTTAATCCCAGAACCCAATCCCATGCGATTCAACTTGATGATCGCGTGATACAGCATGATTAAAAGGGTACGTAAGCAGCACACCAAGAAGGAGGTTCTTGGACTCATGCTCCCGCTTGTCCGGGAGTGGTTCAATTCGAAGTTCGATGGGCTCACTGAGCCGCAGGCCTTTGCAGTGCCCATTATCCATGCCAGGCAGAATGTCCTCATATCTTCCCCGACCGGCTCGGGCAAGACCATCACCGCCTTCCTCTCCATCATCAATGAGTTGCTCATCAAGCAGGAAAAAGGGGAATTGGAAGACAGGATATACTGCGTCTATGTGTCGCCCCTGAAGGCTCTGGCCAATGACATTGACAAGAACCTCAAGCAGCCGCTGAAGGAGCTGGAGGAGCTCGCGGGGAAGAGAGGTTACACCAAACCAAAGATTCGGGTCGGCGTCCGTTCCGGGGACACGACCAGCTATGAACGGCAGAAGATGGCGCGGAAGCCGCCTCACATCCTCATCACAACGCCGGAGTCGCTGGCCATAATCCTCTCCACGCCGAAATTCAGCCTGGCCCTGCATCCCG
>CALKWP010000093.1 GCA_938004075.1 uncultured Methanomassiliicoccales archaeon | reverse complement strand
CATACCCACCCCCCCGCTCTCCACTCTTTCCCTACACGACGCTCTTCCGATCTCGCGGCCTACATGATCGCAGTGAAGCGCGTCGCCGATGCGGCAAAGCTCCGCGGCTGGGTGTAATCAATAGAGAGAATGGGGCGGTTGAAACGCCGCCCCCATTTTTCATTTTACAACAACTATTTCTTGTCGCAGCTCATGTCCTCTGGCAGCGCTTCAGGAGCGGCGGCGATCTTCTTGACGCCCATCAATTTCTCATGGATGTCCATCGCAGAGCGTTTCCCGGCGCCCATGGCCTCGATGACAGTGGCCATGCCGGTCACGATGTCGCCGCCAGCCCAGACACCGGGCTTCGAGGTCTTGCCCCATTCATCGGCCGTGATGTAGCCCCATTTGTTGAGCTCCAGGCCCTTTGTGGTGGTCGTCAGGAGCGGGTTCGCGCCAGCGCCGATGGCGTTGATCACAAGGTCGCACTCGATAATGAAATCAGAGTTGGGGATTGCCACAGGCTTCCGCCGGCCCGATTCGTCAGGCTCGCCCAGCTCCATCCTGGAGCATTTCAGGCCGCAAACCATCTTCTTGTCGTTTCCCATGACCTCGATTGGGTTGGTAAGCAGCAGCATCTGAACCCCTTCCTGCTCAGCATGGTGGACCTCCTCCAATCGGGCTGGCATCTCTTCCCTGCTTCTGCGGTAGACAATGAAAACCTCGCCTCCGAGCCTCAGGGCGGTCCTGGCCGCGTCCATCGCAACGTTACCGCCGCCAATCACGCAGACCTTCTTTCCCCTGACAATGGGAGTGTCGTATTCAGGGAACCGGTATGCCTTCATGAGATTGCTCCTGGTCAGGTACTCGTTGGCTGAATACATGCCTCCGAAGTTCTCCCCGGGTATCCCCAGGAACTTGGGAAGGCCTGCGCCGACGCCGATGAATACGGCGTCGAATTTCTCCTCGCCTAAAAGCTCGTCCACTGAGACGGTCTTGCCGGCAATCTCGTTGAGGCGAAGGTCCACGCCCAGCTTCACCAGGTAGTCCACTTCCTTCTCGACAATCTCCTTTGGCAGCCTGAATTCCGGAATTCCATACATCAGAACGCCGCCCGGCTTGTGGAAGGCCTCGAATATCGTCACATCATAACCGAGCAGCACAAGGTCGCCAGCAACGGTGAGGCCTGACGGGCCGGAGCCGATCACTGCGACGCGCTTGCCGTTCTTGGGCGCCTTTTTCGGGATCTGGACGAGGTTGTTGTTGCGCTCGAAATCCGCGGCGAATCTCTCAAGGCGGCCGATTGCGATTGGGCGGCCGGCCTTGTTGAGAACGCATTTCGCCTCGCACTGGCTCTCCTGCGGGCAGACGCGGCCGCATACCGCGGGAAGCGCGTTTGTCTCCTTTATCTTGCGTGCGGACTCCGCAAATTTCTCTTCCGCGATGAGCTTGATGAATCCCGGTATGTTGATGTTCACGGGGCAGCCGCACACGCATGCTGGCTTCTTGCATTGGAGGCAGCGCTTCGCCTCCTCCATCGCCATCTCGGGAGTGTAGCCCAGAGGTACTTCCAGGAAATTCTTCGCGCGAACCTTCGGGTCCTGTTCGGGCATCGGAACCCTTTCCTTTTTCGGCGGCATTATTCTCTCCCTCCCTGCTCAACATATCTCTGAAGGGAGCATTTCTCCTCTTCCACGTATATCCTCTGCCTTGAGGTGAGGAGGTCCCAGTCAACCTGGTGCCCATCAAATTCAGGGCCGTCAACGCATGTGAACTGGGTCTTTCCGGCAACATTGACGCGGCAGCCGCCGCACATGCCGGTGGCATCAATCATTATAGAATTAAGGCTGACTATTGTTTTGACGCCGAACGGCTTCGTTGTCAGCGAGCAGAACTTCATCATCGGGACCGGGCCAATGGCGTAGACGATAGCGACCTTCTCCCTCTCGCACACCTCTTTCAGGGGCTCGGTGACAAGGGCTTTTCTTCCGAATGTACCGTCATCGGTCGTGATGATGTGCGCATCGCACACGCTTGCTATCTTGTCTTCCCAGAACAGCAGCTCCTTGGTCCTGGCGCCCTGGATGCATACGACCTTGTTGCCGGCCTTCTTCATCTCTCTGGCAATTGGGTATATCGGCGCGGTGCCGACGCCGCCCGCGACAAGGACCACGGTGCCGTAATTTTCAATCTCGGATGCATGGCCAAGCGGCCCGACGAACGCATAGTACGAATCGCCGGCCTTCATCTTTGCCAGCTTGTGGGTGGACGTGCCGATTGCCATGAAAACAATCGTGATGGTGCCTTTCACGCGGTCGAAATCGGCGATGGTGAGCGGAACGCGCTCTCCCTTCTCGTCGGGCATTACCACCAAAAATTCTCCAGCCTTTGCCTTTTTCGCTATATCAGGCGCCTCCACCACAGCTTCGTAGATTGTGGGCACCAGTTCTCTCATGCTCAGTATTTTGCTCATCCGAAATCCCTCCCTTCGGAGCCGATAAACATCGACCTCTCCGCCGGGTCAGTCGAGTATTTCAACACGGTATTTATAGACTTTCCCAAGCGTTAAAGTGTTCTATTTCAATGTATTCCAACATTCTTGTACAAAGCGACCGCCAAAACATACCAGTTTGCATATTTCTCACAATTTAACAATGGATATTTATACAAGGATTATTTCACTGTCAGTCATAGACACGCGAACACCCGATTTAAGGGGTCCGGAGGAATGAAAATGAAGCCAAAGGTAGCAGTTTTCGACTTCGCCAGCTGCGAAGGATGCGAACTACAGATTGCGAACCTTGAAGAGGAGATACTCGAACTGTTGGACAGGGTCGAGGTCGTCTCCTTCAGGGAGGTAATGAAGGAACACTCAGATGACTACGACATCGCGTTTATCGAGGGCTCGATAAACAGGCCCATTGACGAAGAGCGGTTGAAAAACATCCGCGCCCACGCCAAGATCCTGATAGCGATGGGCGACTGCGCCTGCACCGGCTGCGTCAACAAGCTGCGCAATGACTGGTCCGTGGACGACGTCAAGAAGGAAGTGTACCCGGATGCGGCCAAGCAGATGAAGGACAACGAGTTCTTCGATGTATTCCCCACCAAGGCACTCAATGAAGTTGTGAAAGTGGACTTTTACATACGCGGCTGCCCTGTAAGGAAAGAGCAGATTCTCTACTACATCAAGAGAATCGCATTCATGCCGCCAGTCACCAACAAGGACCTGGATTTCAAGATACTTCTGCGAAACATGGAATTTGATGACCGCTCCACTGTTACCTACAATCCGAACAAATGCATTCTCTGCCGCAGATGCGCCAATATCTGCCAGGATGTGCTGGGCGTAGATGCTCTCGGAGTTGTGGAAAAGGGAAGCCTGGCAATCATCTCGACGCCGCAGAACATCGGCTTCGACGCCAACGGCTGCATAAGATGCGGGCAATGTGTTTCAGCCTGCCCTGTGGGAGCCCTGGGAACGCAATCCCCGGTGGAAGACCTCGCCAAGGAAGTCGGGAAGAAGAAGCTCTCGATTGCTATTGACTCAGTCGCGCTGGCATCCTTCGTCCAGAGGCACAGCGGGCTTTCAAAGATGGAGCCTGAACTTGCCGAGAGATACGTCATCGCCGGGCTGAGGTCAATTGGCTTCAAGAAGGTACTCCAGTATGATAATTACCTCGCCATGTCCGCCGAGAAGGACTCAAAGGCGAAATCACCGATACTGGCAAGCTGGTGCCTTGCAGCGCAGAATTACTTCGCGGCCAGGAACCCAGGGACGCTGGAAATCCAGGAGAAGAACTCTCCCTGGAGCCTGCTCCTTGCAGAAGAGAAAGGCGCCTGCCTGCTGAGCCCCTGCACCGCGATGAAGGGCGCTGAAGGCTTCAGCCATGTGATCACCGCGCCTGACCTTGATGAGCTTTTCAAGCAATTGGAGCTCGACCTGGAATTCATGGACCCTGCCAAGGCCAAGTACGACGGCAAGACCGTTGCAAAGGGCTTCAGGCACCCGGGAATGCCCGGCGCCAAGAACTCTTTCGGGATATCCGCAGACCTTAAGGACAAACTGGCATCCGCCAAATTGGCCAAGGGCCCGGTGGATGTGTTCCCATGCCTAGCGGGTTGCATGAATGGCGGCGGCAATTACCCGACGATTGATGATGCCGAAATCCAGGAGCGCACTAAATGGCTCATGAACCTCAGGGGGGTGAAGAAATGACCGAAGAAGTGAAACAGCTGACTTGGGAGGAAAAGAGGACTCTGGACAAGATTGTCGATTCAGTGGAGGATCCGACGCACCAGAAGATTCTCCTGCTGCAGCTGGCCCAGAAACAGTACGGTTCGCTGAGAGACGAGCACATGAGGTATCTGGCTGAGAAGATCGGAACCAGTTACACCGACCTGTACGGCATTGCGACATTCTACCATCAGTTCAACCTGGACCCGCCTGGCCGCCACACAATATCCGTTTGCATGGGCACTGGATGCCATGTCAAGGGAGCCAAGAGGCTCATGAAGAAATTCCAGGACATACTAGCCATAAAGGTAAACGGCACAACAAAGGACGGGCGCTTCTCACTGAAGAGCGTCAGATGCCTGGGGTGCTGCGGCCTGGGCCCTGTGATAATGATTGACGAGGAGACCTTTGGCAGGGTCAGAACGGCCCAGCTTGAAGGCATAATGGAGAAATTCGAGTAGGTGAGCACATGACTGTCAAAACAATGAGCGATCTGGATGAAATAGCAAAGATAGGCAAGCGCACTTTGGAGTCACAGAAGCCCATGGTAATATTCGGGCTGGGCACCTGCGGAGTAGCTGCCGGCGCGAACAAGCTGGTGGAATTCACGAAGGAATACACCGCCTACTGGCAAGAGACCGGCATACAGCCCGAGATAGTCTCGGTTGGATGCATAGGTATGTGCCATGCGGAACCGCTGGTGGACATAAAGCTGCCCGGGAAGCCCCGCGTGGTGTACCAGAACGTGGACGCCACCAAGATGAAGCGCATTATCGACGAGCATCTGATGAATGGCCGCCCCGTGAAAGAATATGCAATGGGCCAGCTCTGCGAGGAGCTTTCAGTTTGCGAGCATGGGCGCGTCGGATATTCCTGGCAGTACGAGGGCATTCCAAACCTGAAGGACATTCCGTTCCTATCGAGGCAAGTCAGAATCGTACTCAGGAATTGCGGAATCATCAACCCCGAGTCAATCGAGGAGTATGTGGCAAGGGGCGGCTATCGCTCCGCATTCAAGGCCCTCAACGACCTGAAGCCACAGGGCGTGATTGACGAAGTCAAGGACTCAGGGCTCAGGGGCAGGGGAGGCGCTGGTGCCTCGACCGGCATGAAATGGCAGTTTGCACGGAATGCCAAGGGTGACCAGAAATATGTCATCTGCAATGCGGATGAAGGCGACCCGGGCGCATACATGGACCGTGCCGTGCTGGAGGGCGACCCCCACAGCGTCATTGAAGGCATGATCATCGGCGGATATGCCATCGGCGCATCCATCGGGTATCTCTACGTTAGAGCAGAATACCCATTGGCAATCAAGAGGCTGCAGAAGGCCATCGAGCAGGCAGAGGAGTTCAACATACTCGGCAAGAACATCATGGGCAGCGACTTCTCCTTCGAATTGAAGATAATGGAAGGCGCCGGCGCATTCGTTTGCGGAGAGGAGACGGCACTCATCACGTCCATCGAGGGCAACAGGGGCGAACCCAGGCCCAGGCCACCATACCCGGCAACGAATGGCCTTTACGGAAAGCCCACCAACGTGAACAACGTTGAGACATGGGCCAACATAGCCATGGTGTTCGAGAAGGGCGCCAAGTGGTTCAGCAACATGGGAACCGCAGGCAGCAAAGCTACAAAGGTCTTCTCCCTGGTAGGCAAGATTGAGCGCCCCGGCCTCGTGGAAATCCCCATGGGGACAAAGATGAAAGACATCATCTATGAGATTGGCGGCGGCATGCAGAACGGAAGGCCATTCAAAGCGGTGCAGACTGGCGGGCCGTCCGGCGGCTGCATTCCCGCGGAACACCTGGATGTCGAGGTTGATTACGAGAATCTAAAGGCGCTCGGATCAATCGTCGGCTCTGGCGGAATGGTCGCCATGGATGAGGATACTTGCATGGTGGATATCGCTCGCTATTTCCTGGACTTCTGCGCAGAGGAATCCTGTGGCCAATGCACACCCTGCAGAATGGGAACAAGAAGAATGCTTGAGATTCTTGAGCGCATCACCCAGGGCGGCGGAACCATGAAGGACATTGAGATCCTGGAGCGACTTGCAGTGCAGGTGCGCGATGGCTCGCTATGCGCTCTCGGTGGCACAGCGCCCAACCCGGTCCTCACCACCCTGAAGTACTTCAGGCATGAATACGAAGCGCACATCCTGAGCAGGAAGTGCCCGGCTTCATCCTGCGCATCGCTGTTCCTGACCCCGTGCCAGGACACCTGCCCTGCCGGAACCGATGTTCCCGGGCAGATGCAGCTTGTGGCCGAGGGCCGTTATGGCGAGGCAT
>CALKWP010000092.1 GCA_938004075.1 uncultured Methanomassiliicoccales archaeon | reverse complement strand
GCGACCACCGAGATCTACACTCTTTCCCTACACGACGCTCTTCCGATCTTCTTCGCCCTGGAACTTGCAAGGCACCTGAGGGATTCCGAAGCGATAACTCAAGGCGATGGCGGCTATGTATTCAATGAGATGAACATCTCGCTGCCCGACACGGTCGAGGACCTCATATCCAGCAGGCTTGACACTCTTTCCCCGGATACCCTTTTGGTTGCTGAAGTTGCATCCTGCATAGGAAGGGGTTTTGATATGCCGGTCCTGAGTGGCGTATCATTACTGGGGGTCTCTGGAACCGGCATCCAGGCGCTCAACGCCACTGGAATAGTCCAATTCAAGGATGGAAAAGGTAGTTTCAGCCATGGATTGTTCCAGGAAGTGGTCTATAATTCCATATCCCCCAGATGGAAGGCAAAGTATCACAGGGAACTAGGAAATTATTATGAAACCAATTTCGCGGGAAATCAGGATGAGGTGATTTTTGAGCTGGCCAGGCATTTCTCGAACACTTCGGATCATCCAAAAACCCTTGCATATTGCATCCGTGCTGGCGAAAAGGCGGAATCCAGCTTTGCGGCGGAACAGGCACTTGATTATTATGGAAAGGCATTGCCCGCTTGCAGAAATGACAAAGCAAAAACAGCCATGCTGCACGACCGCATGGGCGACCTATGTTTCATTAGGAGCGATTGCAAAAGCGCCATCATTCATTACTCGGCTGCTATGGAGTGCTTCGATGAAAATGCCGCTCGGGCTGAAATGCACAGAAAAATTGCCGATTCTTATGAAAAATTATCTGATTATGACAAAGCCAGGGAAGAGGCAGCCAAAGGTCTGGATGTGCTATCTGGCGAGGATAATCCAGCAGAGGCCAGATTGCTCATGTCAATTGGCCGGATCCAGATGCGACAGGGGGATTACCCTTGCGCAATAGAAAATCTGTCCAAGTCAGCAAGTTCCGCAGAAAGGCACGGAAGCAAAAGCGACCTCGGAATGGTCGAGCACCTGCTTGGCTCTGTGTACCTGCACAAGGGAGAATTCCCTGAAGCAAGGACCCACTTCGAAAAGGCAGTGGCTATCCGCACCGAGATTGGCGATATATCGGGTGTTGCCGCATCCCAGAACAACATTGGCAATGTCCTGGCAAGAACAGGTGAATGGGAAAAAGCCCTGGAATATTATACAACCAGCTGTGAGACGGACGCAAAGCTTGGAGACAAGCTGGGGCATGCCAGCACCCTCACCAACATTGCATCTGTCCATCTGAGCATGGGAAAGCCCGACGACGCGATTCCGATACTGGAAAAGAGCATCGCAATCGAGAAGCAGATTGGTGACCAGCGGGGGCTGGCGATATCCCTTATAAATCTAAATATGGCGTATTACCTCAGAGGAGAATACGCGAAGTCAATAGGGATACTCACCGAGGCGCTGGATATCTGCGAGAAGAACAGCCTGAAGTATGAGTGCATATTCTGTTACAATGGATTGTGCGAACTTTATTCATTGCAGGGAGACCCTGAGTCAGGGCTGGAAATCGCATTGAAGTCGCTGGCCCTATCAAAGGATATGGGCACCAGAGAGGGCGAGGCCATGAGCCTTTTCAACATCGGCGCAGCCCAAACGGACCTTGACCAGATGGAGGAGGCGCGGAAGAGCCTGGAGTCTTCTTTAGCAATCATGGAAGAAATCAACCACAACCAGATATTCGATGCCTGCCTCAGCCTTGGAAGCTACTGGAAAAAGGCAGGCGATCATGCCAGAGCCAGGCAATATCTCGAAAGGGCTTTGGTCGGGTATGAGAAAAATAAGGACGAGAGGAATATCGCCAGATGCAAAAAGCTGATGAGTGAGATTGAAGAATGTCCATTATAGCTAATGTTATCAATCGCATTTCCAAAATCTATTTACTGCACCAATGCATTGATGTTGTAGAACAATAATCAGATAATTTATGGAGGAATGAACCTATGCCAGTGCTTTGGTCAATGGAATACGACATCCCCAAGGATGAACAGGCGCACGCGAGATATCTGAAATACATTTTCGATGAGGGACAGAGCTGCAGGGTCATGGACGCCTGCGAGAAGCTAAATGCGAAGCTGAATGTTTGGTCGGATGGCCTGGGCCATATCATGATGACCATCGAGTTCGAGAATATGGCGCAGCACGCTGCATTGTTCGAGGATGCGGAATGGCGGAAGGGCCTGTTCCAGACGAGTCGATTGGTTGATAATGTCAGCACCAGGCTGATGAGGCCAGCCGGCGAAAGTTCGTGATTGCGACCCTTACACACAGGAACCAAGATGCGCGACACTCGCTTCATAGCCGAGCACCGGGGCGGCCCCCTGAAAAAGGAACAGCATTATCAGCTGATGGAATGGGCCCTCGGTTGCTCGCAGCATGTCCTCCCGTTCTTGGAAAGAAAAGTCGATTCGCGGCTGATTCATGCGCTGGACGTGGCCAGGCGCTGGCCCCTGGGTGAGGCAGCCGTGGGCGAGGCCATCAAAGCTTCGGTTGGCGCTCATGCCGCTGCAAGGGAATCCGACGGCAATGTCGCGGTTTTTGTGGCGCGCTCCGTTGGCCAGGCTGTCGCAACCGCCCACATGGCCGACCATTCACTGGGCGCAGCCTGGTACGCTCTAAAGGCTGTGATGGCTGCCGGAGGTTCTGTTGATGCTGAGAGGGAATGGCAGGATTCATGTCTGCCGCCCGATATCAAGGATCTTGTTCTGAGTGCAAGATTTAACAGGAAAATCTGACGATGAAAAAGGATTTAAAGCGATTCCGATATACCCCTGCAGAGGGATGCGCTCATGACATCGGAAGTGTTGTTATTCACCAAGCCAGACTGCGAGAAATGCGACTATGTAAAGGCCAGGATTCCGGAGAACCTGGACATCAAGATTTTGGACATGACCACTACCGAGGGTATGGCCCATGCCGCGTATCATGAGTTGCTTGAAAAATACACCCCGATTCTTGTCGTCGGCGAAGAGGTTGTCGAGGGCGCCATCAAGATAAAGAACAAGATGAGGGAAGTCGCAAGCGAACAAAAGTAAATTATTCAGTTCTTCTTTCCCTGCGCATACAGAGGTTCAGATTTGGCTTCAAGAGGCATCTGTCTTGGGATAGAGGGTACAGCCCACACTTTCGGAGTGGGCATAGTCGATGATTCGGCTAACGTGCTGGCTAACGAGTTCATAATGTACACACCCGAGGAGGGAGGTATCCACCCTCGTGAGGCCGCTAACCATCACACCGAGCATGCTGGTGACGTGATAAAGAAAGCCATTTTGAAGGCCGGAATCTCAAAGGCGGACATATCCCTCATAGCGTTCTCTCAGGGCCCTGGCCTTGGCCCATGCCTCAGGACCGCCGCAACCGCCGCTAGGACACTGGCGCTGACGCTGGACGTCCCGCTCATCGGTGTGAATCATTGCATCGCCCATCTGGAGATTGGCAGGGCAGTATGCAAATGCAATGACCCGGTGCTTCTCTATGTTTCAGGGGGAAACACCCAGGTAATTTCCTATGCCAACGGGCGTTATCGCGTTTTCGGGGAGACAATGGATATCGGCCTCGGCAACATGCTGGACAAGTTCGGCAGGGACATTGGCATGCCATTCCCAGCCGGCCCTAGCTTAGAGAAGATTGCCGCAAAAGGCCGCAACATGATTCATCTTCCATATTCCGTGAAGGGAATGGATGTGTCTTTCTCGGGAATCCTGACCGCTGCCCTCCAGAAAAAGGGAAGCGAGCCGATTGAGGATATCTGCATCTCCATTCAGGAAACGGCTTTTGCAATGCTGGTCGAGGTCACTGAAAGGGCAATGGCCCATCTAGGGAAGAAAGAGGTTCTCCTGGGGGGCGGAGTTGTCAGGAACAGGAGGCTTGTGGAAATGGTTGAGACAATGTGCAAGGAGAGAGGCGCGAAATGCTTCGTCCCTCCGCCTTCGCTATGCTCTGACAACGGAGCCATGATCGCCTGGACCGGGCTTCTCATGCACAATGCTGGGATTCGCATGAGCATGGAGGAGACCATGATAAATCAGAGGTTCAGGACCGATGACGTGGTTGTTACGTGGATTTGATAATGAAATCCTGATTGGATGCCAAAATCATTCCGTTATTTCCAGGTACATCTCGGTTTCCGGTTTTTGAGCCGGATTCTGCGTTTGGGATTGTGGGGCCGGTTCCTGGACTGTCTCTATCTTCGTGGACCATAGTATCCATAACGAGAGTGAAATTATGGCCAGTGACATCATTCCCAGCATCATAAGCGACCCTATTGTCGCTTCCCTGGACACCAGAAGCAGGAAACAGTATGATGCCAGACCAAGGCCCAATGCGACAGCGGGAACAGCCTTTCTCATGGTACCTACTCGCTTATTACCCGCGTTGCAGTGAATCCTGTCTTCCCGAATAACAGAGTGAAATAATCCGAGCTGTGGTTTGTCGACCTCATCTTCACAACTCTCACCCTTCTCTGGATGTTCACGTCACCGACCTTCTCCATCTTCAGGTGAATTATGCCATCGGATAGAAAATCTTCGCCCATCAGCGAATAATCCTCATGCCCGGCCTTCATCTCCGAGATGAGAATGCAGGTAATCTTCATCTCCCTGAGCCATTCGAAGAAATGGAACAACTCCGCTCTTGGATTTGAAAATTCCGCAAGCATTGTGAGAACCGGAAGCGAATCAATCACCAGTATCGAGTAATCTATGTTCTCCTTCAAATTGCTGGCATATGTCTTGAAAATCTGCATCCATGATTGCTGGCCGAGCTTCTCCAGATTCTTCCTTATCAGCGCCAGGTCCACGATGCTGAGATTGTTTCCCACTTCCTCCAGATTCATGCCCATGCGCGACATCTGCTGGATGAGGCTTTCCCTTCCCTGTTCCAGGGTTATGTAGCATGCGATGTGATTTTCATGCAGGACATTATTGTATATTATGTTGAACGCGACTGAGCTCTTGAAAGTGCCTGGTTCGCCCGCGAGAAGTACAATATGGCCGTGAGGTATCCCGCCTTCAAGTATCTCGTCCATTCCGTGTATGTATGTTTTTATCCTTTCCATGTTCTCACAACAGAGGAATAATGGCGGAAGGTTCATAAAATGGTTGTGATGCGATTAAGCCACTTTCTACTCAAAGCCAGCATTATCCGGGTGTGCTTTGCAGTGATGACATGAAACGTTCATAGCCTGTCTGGCATTCCAGAATCGATCTGATGCTCACCCATTCATCTGGCGCATGCCAGTTCTCCCCATGCGGCCCATAGACCACTGTCGGAATGCGCTTCGAGAATGCATTGTAGTCGCCGACTGACTTTCCATATGTGAATTTTCCGCCGACCGCATCAGTGAAGATTTTGGCCAGTCCTTCGTTGGCGGTGAGGTATGGCTCCAGGAATGGCGTGGGCCTTGAAGCCAGGTAGGTGATGTCGAAAGTCGCATGGCTATTGAGCACAGTCACCATTTCTTTCAATTGCTGAAGCATCTGGGTCTGGTCCTCGCCCCTGACATGGTGCCTGTCAATCTTGAGCCTGCAGGAACTGGCGATCAAGAGCGTCCTGGTGCCGCCGCTTATCTCAAGCGGGCAGAAAGAGCCCTTGCCCAATTTATCATCTGTCATGAGCGGCAATCGTTCCAGCGCGCATGCGAATCTCCCTGCCTCGGTTATCGCATTTACGCCCTGCTCAGGCCTTGAGCCGTGAGCGCTGGCGCCCCTAACGCTAACATCGAAGACAACGCGGCCACGACATCCCATCATGAGCGAACCTCCGGAAGGTTCCGGTATTAGGCACAGGTCCGCTTTAATGCCCCTTTCCAGGAGAGCGAATGCCCCTGCAGAATCACCTTCCTCATCAATCGAGCCAGCATAGATAACGTTGGCTTTGCTCGATTTTGCCAGTTTTTCAAATGCAAGCATTCCGAGAGCGACCCCGGATTTCATGTCTGCGCTCCCAAGGCCGTACAATCTGTCTCCGTCCTGAAAGGATTTGAATGGGTCCCTCGTCCAGCCTTTGCAAATGTCCACAGTGTCTAAGTGTCCGTTTATCATGATGGTTGGAAGTTTCTCATCGTGGATAACGCTTGCAAGGACGTTGTTGCCAAGATTTCCAACCGGGACCAGCTCAACCTGGGAAGAACCAACTTTTTCCAATCGGGAAAGTACGAATTCCTCAATCTGGGAGGTATTTCCCAGGATGCTCGGTATCGAGACCAGGGTTTTCGTCAGGTCAATAACATCCATATTCTCTCATTGCCTCCAAGGCCATGTCAAGTTCATTCTATCGTGATAGAGCAGTACTGGCCTATATGCCCCAGTATCCTAACGTCACCTAGCATGGCCGATTCTGACCTCATTTATGAGAGGGATATCAGGCGGTATTGCTCAGAAGAGCATCTGGTTGGCTGCTATGATGAACGCAACGGTGAGCAATGCAACCCAGGACATCAGTTTTATCAGGATGTTTATGCTTGGGCCAGAGGTGTCTTTGAATGGGTCACCGACTGTGTCACCGACAACTGTGGCCTTGTGGCATTTGCTGCCCTTGCCGCCGTAGTTTCCTCTTTCCACATATTTCTTGGCGTTGTCCCATGCGCCGCCAGCCGTTGCCATCATAACTGCAAGGGTGAAGCCGGTTGCCAGAGACCCAACAAGCAAACCCATGACGCCAGGGACGCCCAGGAATACGCCAACAAGTATTGGCGATATTATCGCCAGTACAGAAGGCATTATCATTTGCTTCAAAGCGGATTCTGTGGATATGCTCACGGCAGACTTGTAATCCGCCTTGACTCCAGGCTTTCCCTCGAGAAGGCCAGGGATCTCCTTGAATTGCCTTCTGACCTCCTCGACAATCTTTCCCGCAGCCTTTCCAACGGCTGACATGGTCATTGCGCAGAACAGGAATGGGAGCATAGCGCCAATGAAGAGCCCTACAAGCAACTCCGGGTTCATGATTCCAAGATTGGGCAATGTGGTAACTGCTCTTCTTGAAGCATCATTGTAAACCGCGAGCAGTGCCATGGCTGTAAGCGCAGCCGAGCCGATAGCGAAGCCCTTTCCTGTTGCGGCAGTGGTGTTCCCAAGCGAATCCAATGCATCAGTTCTCTTCCTGACTTCGGCATCCTGGTGGGTCATTTCAGCCAACCCTCCAGCATTGTCTGCAACTGGTCCGTATGCGTCAGTTGCAAGTGTCACACCAAGTGTGGAAAGCATTCCGACTGCAGCGATTGATATGCCATAAAGTCCAAGTTCTAAGTTATCCGCACCACCGGCAACGAAATAGCTGATTATTATGGAGACGCCAACGGTGATAACAGGTATTGCAGTGGAGCTCATTCCAACAGACAATCCCGAGATTATTACAGTTGCTGGGCCTGTTTTTGATGATTTCGCCACTCCTTTTGTTGGCTTGTATATATCTGAAGTGTAATATTCAGTGCAGAATCCAATGATGTTACCTGCAACCAGACCAATTATTATCGCCCAGAAGATTCCAAGATATTCGGAGCCAATTGTCCAGATGACCGCAAAGTAAGATAGAATTCCAACGCATATTGCTGCACCATATGTACCCATCCTAAGGGCTTTCAGCAAAATGGATTGATCAGGGGTTTCTCCGGTCCTGACAAGCATTCCGCCAATGATTGATGCGACAATTCCAAACGCAGCGACAATCATCGGGAGGTAAATGCCTTCATCCGGCAACGATGAACTTCCCAAGAGTGTTGCTGCTGCGCCAAGAGACATTGCTGAGATTATCGCACCGACGTAACTTTCGTAAAGATCTGCGCCCATGCCAGCTACATCTCCGACATTGTCTCCGACATTGTCTGCGATAACCGCTGGATTTCGCGGGTCGTCTTCAGGGATGCCTGCCTCTACTTTTCCAACAAGGTCTGCGCCTACATCGGCGGCTTTAGTGAATATGCCGCCACCGACTCTAGCAAACAGAGCGATTGAAGATGCGCCGAATCCAAATCCAATCATTGTCTCCAGGCTCATCACAGGATCTGCGGGATCAAAGAAAAATAGGTAAATGATACTAACTCCAAGCAATCCCAGGCCCACCACTGTCAAGCCCATAACACTTCCGGACATGAAAGCAACTTTCAGTCCGTTGTTGAGGCTTTCCTTGGCTGCGTTTGTGGTCCTTGCGTTTGCTCTTGTGGCCACCATCATGCCCAGGTAACCAGCTGCCCCAGAGAAGATACCGCCCATTATAAATGTCAGCGGAACCCACTTGTTGAGCATTGGTGCTCCAAAGTCATTCTTGACAATGGTCAGAATAGCGAGAAATACTGTTACGATCACAAAATATATTGCAACCCATGAGTATTCCTTCTTCAGGTATGCTTCAGCACCTTCCTGAATTGATTTGGAGATTTCCTGCATCTCCTTCGTTCCTGCGCTTTTTCCCATCAGTATTTTCACATAGATCCCGGCGACAGCCAATGCGATAAGGGCTATCACTGGTGCAATGTATACGAAATCCATTTCAATCACTGAGAGGGTGGAATAGTAATGTTATATTTAAGCGTGACTTCCCTGTGAGGGAATGAACACAAATTATGGAAGGGATAATTTCCATTTATTTCAAAGGACTGAGGCTTTGATAATTCCGGAATGGCGCTTTTCTCAATGATACGAATAAATAAATATCAGTAATTATATGGAGCAGACAAAATAGAGTGATTCTCATGTACTTGAAAGAACAGAGACGGGACGTTATACGCATACCGCCAGAGCGACTTGGAGAGGATATCCTCGAGATATCTCAGGAACTGACTCAGCACAGCTTCGAGGGAAAGATAGTCGGCGACAGGAGCCTTATTGTCAGCACCACTGATATAACACCGATCGGGGAAGGCCGCATCGTTCATGGCGACGGCGCGGTTTACCAGGATGTCGAATATGAGGCATTGATATTCAGATTGGATAACCAGGAAGTCATAGAGGGCTCTGTTTGCGAAATATTGAAGTTCGGAGCTTTCGTGAGATTCGGGCCGCTTGACGGTCTCCTTCACATCAGCCAGGTCATGGACGATCACATCGATGTTGATGTTGATAACCAGCGCCTCATGGGCAAGGAAAGCCGCCGTGACATAAGAGTCAATAATGATGTTCGCGCCAGAATTGTCACTGTCAGCGTGAATGAAAGGAACCCCAGGGAGAGCAAGATTGGCCTCACTATGAGGCAATCCGGCCTTGGCCGCATTGACTGGCTCCAGGAAGAGCTAAGCAGAAAGGAGGCATCGTGAGCAGGACTTTATTCGTTCCTAACATGATGAAATAAAGGTTGTGAAATTATGGCGGAAATTGTCAAAGCATGTAAATCTTGCAGTCTGATAAACGAGGGAGACACCTGCACGGTATGTGGAGGCCAGACCTCCAGGGAATGGCAGGGATACATCATTATCCTGGATCACTCGCGTTCCGAGATTGCCAGGAAGATGGGGATTCAGTCAAATGGAAAATTCGCCCTCAGGGTCAGGTAAGGTATTATACGCGGTACCGGATGACCTTCGCGGTAAGCTGGCAGCACCTGTTGGCATACTGCTCTCGGCCATAGAAGACATTCTGAGAGAGATAAGCGGTTCTAGATTAATTGTCACCGTTGGCGACATCGTGACATTGGACCTCCTGGAATCCGGTATAACACCCGATATAAGCATAGTTGATTACATTACTAAAAGAGATTTGCAATCCAATCTGAAAGAAAGGTTTGCAAAATTTCCACAGACAGAATTATTCATTAAGAATCCCCCCGGTGTGATTACGGAAGCACTCTGGGATGCAATAAAGAAAGCCTTTGATGAACCAGAGCATATTCGCATAGTTGTTGATGGCGAGGAAGACCTTGCGTCCCTGGCCTGCATATCCTTGTCTCTGGAAAACACAACTGTAATATATGGAATCCCGAATAGGGGGGCGTCCATTCATCATGTTGACAGGAAACTCAAAAAGATGGTGAATGACGCACTGGATAAGATGAGAATCGAATAATACGCGTACCAAAAAGCTTATCTATCCCCTGAATTAAGCTTGACGCAAAGGAGTTGAAACAATGGAACTTGAAATTCAGAACAAGAAGGAGAACGTCCTTCTGAACAGGATGGAAGTGCATTTCGTGCTGCACCATCCGAACGCCCAGACACCGAAGAGAGACAATGTCAGAGAAGAGCTTTCAAAGGCGCTCAAAGTCACAAAGGACAGGATAATTGTCGACCACATGGATTCGTCTTTCGGAGTCCATGACACAAAAGGATATGCAAAGATATACCCGACAAAAGAAGAAGCCATGAAGGTCGAGAGGGAATATCTTCTCAAAAGAAACAAGCTCATCGAGAAGCAGGAAAAGAAAGCCCCCGGAGCAGAATAGGAGTGATTATCATGGCCAAAAAAGACCTTTATGAAATCAAGGATGGAAAGATTGCCAGATTGCGCAAGCACTGCCCGAAATGCGGTGAGGGCGTTTTCCTGGCGGAGCACAAGAACAGGGTCACCTGCGGTTCCTGCGGTTACACAGAATTCAAGAAGAAAGAATGAACTCCGTAGAATCCTGCCAAGGAATGGGGCCAAAAAGCGAGCCAGGACCAGTAGTGTAGCTTGGATATCACTAGGGCCTCCGGAGCCTTGAACCTGGGTTCGAATCCCAGCTGGTCCGCTCAATTTTAATAAAGATATATTCATGAATCCTTTGTAATCACAACATTGTAATCTATTTGGTTTAAAAAGCTCTGATACATTCCAAAACCTCGCGAATTCCATTTTTTGGGTCTGTCAGTTATTTCCATTAAGTTTTTAACCCTCTATTACTTAACGTATACATATCCAACGTAGTGTAAATGACTGATTCGAGTGAGGGATACGAATTGAAGATTAAGCCGCCTGTTAAAAAATATGACCCATTGGCCATTGCCGAAAATATCAACGAGTTCTGGTCCAATACATATGCTTACAGGAGAACTGTCAATTCGAAAGCTGGCATGGGAAAACATTTCATTGTTGATGGCCCGCCATTCACAACGGACAACATTGGCCTCGGAATTGCCATGAACAAGATTCTCAAGGATTGTCATTCTCGTTTCATGAGGGCGCGAGGTTTCAATGTCATCGACAGGCCTGGCTTCGACATGCACGGGTTGCCGGTTGAGTTGAAGGTGGAGGAATCCTTCGGCATTCAGTACAAAAACCAGATAGATGATATGGGCGTGGATAAATTCGTTTCTGAATGCATGAAGCAAGCCAACACAAACTTTCATAAGATGGTAGGCCAATTCAAGAAACTGGGCATCTGGTTGGACTGGGAGAGGCCGTACCTCACATCCGATTCATCATACATAGAAAGCGTCTGGTGGACTATCAAGGAAGCCCACAAGAAGAACATGCTTCAGAAGCAGAAGCAGGTCACTGCCTGGTGTCCTCGTTGTGAGTCCCCATTGACGAAGGGAGAGGTTGTTTACAAGAATAAGCCCGGGCCATCCATCTATTTCAAGATCCCAATCAAGGGGCGAAGGGATGAGTACATCATTGTCTGGACAACCACACCCTGGACTTTCTCAGGCGCTCTGGCTATTGCAGTTAACCCGGACTTCAATTATGCCAGGGTTGCGATAAGGCAGGGCGGTCGAAAGAGCACGATAATTGTCCTGGAATCCAAAGTGGAAAAAATAACTGCATTGGCTAATGTGGAAGCCTACGAAGTACTGGAGATTGTCAAGGGTAGCCAGCTTGAGAAACTGGAATTTTTCCATCCTCTCATGGGTGACATCGCATTCCACAAAACAGTCAAGACGGACTGGTCTCATAAAATATTGTTGTTGAGATCGATTTACGAAGGCCAAACCGGCAGCGTTTACATCTCACCGGGCTTCGGCACAATGGACTTCAAGGTTGCCGATGAATTCTCCCTTCCGATATTCTCGCCTTTGGATGAGAGAGGGCTTTTCACAACAGAGGTGGGCATGAAGTATGCCGGCCAGTCGATCAGTGATGCAAACAGGGGCATCCTTTCAGATATGAAATCCCTGCGCTTCGTTCTCGCCGATTCCGAGGAAGATCATTCGTTCGGCCATTGCTGGAGATGCGGAACTCCGATTGTGCACCGTTCTTCTGAGCAGTGGTTCCTTAAATCTGGAGACAATGGTGAGAAGATCGCGAAGGCGGTTAGAGGCGTCAATTGGACACCGGAATGCCATCGCCACCAGGAATATTACGACAGGATGGAGAGGGTCGAGGACTGGTGCATATCCCGCCAGAGGTTCTGGGGAACACCCATGCCAATATGGGAGTGCATAACCGATGTATGCGGCCATGTAGAAGTTATCGGCAGCATCTCCGAGATAGAGGACGGGAACGGTTTCAGCGAGGGTATGGATCTTCACAGGCCCTGGATAGACAAGGTCAGCATCGAATGCCCGAAATGCGGGGGTTTGATGAAAAGGGTTCCAGACATAGTCGATGTTTGGTTCGATTCAAGCGTTGCGTCATGGGCGCAGTTGTCCTACCCCAGAAAGCAGAAAGGCTTCA
Organism: uncultured Methanomassiliicoccales archaeon; assembly: GCA_938004075.1. Lineage (GTDB taxonomy): Archaea > Thermoplasmatota > Thermoplasmata > SG8-5 > SG8-5 > UBA147. Next base: position 3,653 of record CALKWP010000092.1, on the reverse strand, counting down.
GAGAACTCTGGCCGGCCGACTGGATTTCCGAGAGCCAGGACCAATTCAAGGGATGGTTCTTCAACCAGATCTTCACCGGGATAATGACATTCAACAAGGTGCCTTTCAGAAAAGCGTTCGTACATGGCAAACTTACCGTAGAACCATCTAATGACACAATCTCTGATGAACTGGAAAATCTCTTGGCTATGCATGGCCCAGATGCGCTCCGCCTTTACCTGCTGAGCCTTGACCATTGCACTGCATTAAAATTGGACCCGGGGCGCATAAAGAAAGCTCATGGAGTATTGAATCTGCTTTGGAACTGCTATGTTTTCAGTTCATCGTACATGAGCATGGACAACTGGGAACCGAAGTCGCATCCATTTTCCAAAATTAAATCAGGATTGCAACCGGAAGACCTCTGGCTTTTATCGCGCATCGAGACTTTGAACCACACAGTCAAGAAGGAGATGGAAAACACTGATTCAGAAAAGGCAGTTGCTGCGATATCATCATTCATAAGGGAAGACTTATCCAGATTTTACATTAAAATTGTTAGGGAGAGGGTCTGGGCAGAGGGAAGTTCTCCAGATAAGGATGCCGTCCTTTTCACACTAAGGGAAGTTCTCAGAAAATTGGCAATCGTTTCTTCACCTTTCACGCCCTATCTATCGGAGTACATATATCAGCATATCGATGGCGAGGAATTGAGCGTGAGCATGGTACCCTGGCCAGAGATAGAAGCTGAAAACCTTTTCGAGAACTCCGAAAAGCTCATGAATCATGCTAGGAACATTGTCGCGACAGCCCAGAAGCTCAGGCAAAACCTTGGCCTCCAGCTCCGCTGGCCTGTGGCAAAGATGACAATCAGCGCATCCAAAGATGAGATTACCGAGTCAGTGAAAATATTTGATAAGGTAATCAAGAAGATGGTGAACGTCAAAGAACTTGAACTTGTCCCGGAGAATCAGGAATGGGCTGGCCAGGAGTTGATTGTCGTTCCGAATCCAAATATCATCGGCAAAGCCTACAAACAGCGCGAGAGCAAGATCGCACGTATGCTGAAGGTTCTCCCTGCAAAAGATATAAAAGCCAAAATCGAAACGGGCGAATACGCCCTGGGCATTGAAGGCGAGATGATACGCATACTTCCTGACATGGTTCGTTTCGAGACGAAACTCCCGGAGGGCGTGGTATCAATTGAATTTGAGAACGGCACAATCTACCTTGATACGAATCTCAACGATGAATTGACCGCAGAGGGCTTCGCGAAGGAGATCAGCCGTCGCATCCAGCAGATGAGGAACGAGATGGGCCTTGACACTGAAGAATACGTCAAGATTAGTATAAGTTTGAGCGATGACCTCATAGAAACCCTCGAGAAATGGTTCGAAAAGGTAGCAGACACCTCGAGAGCGTCCCAGATGGAGATTGTTGAGGAAGTGGCCAACGAGGATTACATTGTGGAATGGCCAATAATGGAGGAATCCGTGACAATAGGGATTTCCTCATTGAACATCAAAAAAGCAATGAACGAATTCCTGGTCGTGAAAGACGTGGATAATGAACTGGCGCTTTCCATCGTTGAATCTGGGATTGCATCTCCTAGTCAATTCATAGATTCAGACAGGGAAGAACTCCTGAAGATACCTGGTATGAATCATTCCAAATTGAGGAAGATAAAGGAATATTTCGAAACACCGGAGGAACGGAGGACAAGCGATGACCAGACCTGCCCTGTCTGCCTGGGGGCTATTGATTCGGGAACCGTGATATGCCAGAGATGTGGCAAGAGCCTGATAAGCGATGAAGCCCTGGCAGTTGAAACCCTCATCGATTATGATGATGAACCTGAATACCAGGCGGAAAGGCCCAGGGAAAAGGTGAAGATAGGCAAGAAGAAGAAAACCGAAGCAGCACCCAGCCAACCAGAGGATGAAATTATAAAAATGGCCACGGATGCCAGGGAGCCAAAAATGGAGCTTGAGCCCGAGGATCTCCTCACTTCAGAGATAATGACCGGCATAGAGTTGGAAGAGCCAAAGGTGGCAGAACTTCAACCAATTCCTGAAGTCCAGATGCCATACTCTGAAATGGGAACAAAAGATGAGATTACAAATATCCCGGAAAAGATTAAAAATATTCCAGATGTGAAGAGCCAGGCCCCGGCACCTGAAACAGAATTGCGGGCAGATGTTGGAGCCGCACAAATTGAAAATGATAAAGTTCTGGAGCGCGAGGTATCAAAGCCCGCAGAGCCAACACCCGAAGTTGAGCAAGTCCAGAAATTCGTTGAAGAGATTGTCGAAACTGAAGATATTGAGAATTCTGAACAGGTTCTGGTAAAAAATATGATTGAAACTGAAACGCCAACTCCCCAAAATGATAACAATAATGAGGTTAATAATTCAGGTTTCAATGGGAAATCAGATATTATCGATTCCCAGACAGACAGGGACATCATGACAATAGCCGAAACTTTCGATATCAAAGTGTCTGCCGCGAAGGAACTGTACAACAATGGTTACAAAACAACAAAGTCCCTTGAAACAGCCACAGAGGAAGCTTTGAGGGAGATTAAGGGGATCGGCAAGGTAACTGCGAGGCGAATCGTCCAGAAATCTGAATCCAGCAAGACAAAGATGTGCTCGCTGTGCAATGCAATCGTTCCTGTTAATTCACATGTGTGCACGAGATGTGGCGTGAAATTCGTAACTGATGGGCAAGCAACTCAAGAATCTGAAGATAAGAAATCTCATCCTCTCAAGGATATGGAAAACCGGTTCAAGTCCAAGCCCAGTGATGCAACTCTTCTGCATTCAAAGGCAATGACCTTGATGGATGCCGGGAAGAATGAGGACGCCCTTGCGGTTCTCAACGACGCTCTGATATTATCTCCGGGCGATGAAGTGCTGAAAACAGCAAAAAATCAAGTCATCACCATAATTGAATCCTCGAAAAATAAGGAACCGATCAAAGAACAAGATAGGATCGAGACATTCATAGAAAAGGAAGTTACTCCGACTCCCGAGGAGCAACTCGAAAAAAAGATATTAGAGCCATCCAAACCTGAAACCACCCTGGAAGAACCGTCAGAGTTGCCTGCATTGATAACCCCGGTCCCCAAGTCACATGAACAACCTATTGCCTTGAATGCTTCAGAGGTGAACCTGAAGCAGAGTTTCACATACCTTATACTTGAAGAAAGGTCCGCAAAATCATATCGCATGTTCAAACAGAGCATATCCGAGGGCATGCCAGCCTACTGCGTTACAAGGACATTCCCTGAAAAGATAAGGGAGAGGTACGAACTCGGAGAAATTCCTATACTGTGGCTATCCAATGTCGCAAAGGAGGAAGCTGTACGCCCGAAGGACCTTGAGAAGCTGAGCCTTTCGCTGGAGGAATTCCTAGGAAAGAACGGCGGAATTATCTTGCTGGATGGAATAGAATATCTCATCACCAACAATAATTTCATCACAGTCCTAAAGCTCATACAATCTCTCAGGGACCAGGTTGCCATAAACCGTTCGATTCTGCTGCTGTCAATTAACCCGTCCACCATGGACCTGCATCAAATCAATCTTCTGAAGAGGGAAGTTGATTCGGTTATCGAATGAAGCTGAAAAGAATACAACTACTTTGATGAACAAGTTATAAAAAATTCTTAA
>CALKWP010000091.1 GCA_938004075.1 uncultured Methanomassiliicoccales archaeon | reverse complement strand
CCAACCCAGATTTTCTAGCTCAATCGTTTGGGCAGCAGCCCTTTTTTTGTTTGTAGTAATTTTTGGATGCCAATACTTTTTAGTGGATCGCGGAGGCTGGTAACAATCGGGGCATCCATGCCAAAAACAGCCATCACAGAAAATTGCGATTTTTTCGGTTGGAAATACTATGTCTGGTTTGCCTGGAAGCGAGTAATGCAGCCGATAGCGATGCCCCCGTTTCCAAAGTTCTTTTCTCACACGCATTTCAATAGTTGTGTCTTTCGATCTAATTGAGACATGATATAGCTTCTCTGCTCTTTCGTTATTTTCTTAGGCATTTTCTAACACCTAAAGATATGAACTAATAAGCGATATATAAACATCATTCTGCATTTTTATTATAATCTCTGACTGAAGCGACTATCGTAAAACCTTTTACCATCCGCGTCTATCTCCCCACAATGCCTTCCCCTTTAGATATTTACGAGAAAAAGTTCAAATCCTTAAATGTAAACAAGAAATCTGGCATTTACACCGTTGGCAAGGCCCCCCACAAGCCCGTGCTCCTGCTATCAATAATCCTTTTGAACCGTAACAACCGCATGGACCTGGCCAACATCAATACCGGGCTCCAGCTCCGGGAGATGTGGAACTCTCTCTGGGGGCTGCTGGAATACGAGCATCCTGGCTCATTGCACATGCCGCTGTACCATATGAAGTCCGAAGGGTTCTGGAATATTCGGTTCAAAACTGAGCCTCCGGCCCAGGTGAAGTCCCTGAGCGGGTTCGACTCCGTTGCCGAAAGAGTGTCCCTGGATCCAGAGCTGGTCCAACTGCTGGAACATGAGGATTCCAGAAATGTGCTGATCAGCGCCCTCCTGAATGGCGGCTATTTCTCAGACCTGGAGATTCTAAGATTGAGAGAGTTCATAGCCTCGGTGGACAAATCCTTTGAGTATGAAGAAAAGGTTGTTTCCATGGTTCGGGAGGAGTTTCGGTTTGAGGCTCCGGTAATGGCTGAGGATCTGTCTGCGCCCATGCGAGATGCGTCCTTCAGGCGCGGAGTTCTTGCCAGTTATAATGAAACCTGTGCTGTCTGCGGGATGCGGATAATCTCCTCCAGCGGGATTTCGGTGATAGACGCTGCGCACATTCTGCCGTTCCACAGGTTCAAGAACGACAACATCAGGAATGGACTTGCGCTCTGCAAATCCCATCATTGGCTGTTCGACCATGGGCTTATCTCCGTTGATACACATTACAATACTCTAGTTGCCGATTCGATTGAGATCGAGATGCCGGTCAATGTACTGCGGCAGTATCACAGGGCACCTATCATTCTCCCACGAGAGGCGGAGAAGTACCCAGCGCCGGCAGCGCTGAAATGGCACAGGGAGAATGTGTTCGCGGACTAATCTACTTTTTCGTACACGGATTTTATCGCAATATTCAATCTCACATTGCATCCCACCTCAAACTTCGACACCACCCCCGCCCTCCCCGAGTACTTCACGCAGAACTCCTGCAGCTCCTCCACCCCCTTCTTCGATGGCGGGTTCAGCAGTATCTCGTAGACATGGGCGCGTGGAAAGGCATCGGCAATATCGCCGAGCTTCCTCAGGTCGTCTGACAGAGCTCCCGGTGATGAAATGTAAATTTTAAGCTGGAAGGCCGCTATGAGTTCAATTTTCCCCTCTTTTTGCAAGAAAACGGCAATATCAGTCTTCTGCGGTTTGATTTTGACGAACCTGGCGATGTCTATATCATGGGTGAGGATTATGTTTTCTGCCCGAAGGGAATAGGTGTTGTCCGTCTCCTGGTGTGGTTCGAAGACAAGACCCAGATCTCGCTCCAGGGACTTCTGGATATACTTGAGGAATAGGTACTCGGAAAGTCCTGTGAAGCCAGATGCTGTTCCCACCTCTTTCTTCAATCGGTTCCAAAATGCGAAATAAGCCTCGGTCAGAGCGGCCTCCGGATTCTCCGATCCCAGAAGCGCTTCTACCTCCCCGTCGAAGGCTGCAAACGCATCCATGATATCGCTCAATCGCCCCTCTCCTTTCTCTCCTTCATCTTCTCCCGTATCTCCACCACCGAATCGCACGTCAGCAGCAGATCGAAGTCGCAGGTAACATGGGCATTGTACATCCCTGCGCCGGTTTTAATCTTCCTTCCGAGCGGGATGGGGTCGCTGAGGTACCAGATAGTTGCAGACTGGTTGGGCCAATCGTCCTTACTCTTTACCTTCTTCAGCTCCGGGACAAGGCTGACAGGCGTGACGTCATGTTCTATCCTGATCACTTTCTGAATGCAGTCGAACCCGTTGCATCTTATCGCGATATACAGCGGCTTCCTGTTGGCATATCTGGTCCCGGTCCAGAAGTATATTTTCTTCCCGCTTGTGTGTATATCGCGGAAGCTGGGGCCACCAGGCCACAGTTCCTTCCCATTCGTTGACACTATCCAAACCTCGTGGGTGTATGATCCCATGTAGTATTCCTCCTTCGTGAATTTGATAAAATTTCTGAGCCAGTATCCTTCGATGCTATTCTCGGGGTATGCTTTGAACAGTGATACAGCATCTTCCAGCAATTCGGCCCAGTACAGACCACTCAATTTTCCTTTGAATGCAGAATTCGATTTCTTATATCTTTCAACCCAGTGTGAATGCTCAGCATTTTGGAGAATCACAAGTCGCTTAACCGGCTCATCTAGCTCTGAAAGGTACCGCTCGCATTGCTCGAGGCTGGGCACAACAAAACCTATCTTCCCCTCGATAATAATGTGGAACATTCCAGGGAGGCGGATCTCGATGTCCGTTATGCCGTGCTTGTCTTCCGCCCTGTTCCTCTGCAACGATATCTCAATGTCGGCGAAGCGGGTGTAGTGCAGATTTTTAATGTCCAGCCTGTACAGCGTCTTCCTCAGGAATTCGGGGCACAAGCTGTAGAGGTATCCCAGGGAAAATGTCAGGGCGTTCTCGTTGGTCCCCAGCAGGCCAAAGGGTGTCTTGATTTTCCGGTCATAGGCGGTGAGGGTGTTCATAATTCTCTCACCCTAATACTCTTCTTGCCATTCTCTTCCCAAACAGCTATGTATCTCACATCCATATCTTCTGGGATAGTCAGTCCCCGGTAGTAATCCATCTCGCCGTCAATGGTGTTCGAGAATGTAAGAGAATATTTCAACTCCACCTCATCGGCTTTGGCTAGCTTGTGTATGTCGAAGGCAATCTCCTTGCGATATTCCTTGTTGTGCTTAACGATGAACTTAAACTCCAGAGCCGCAGCAAGATTCACCGTGCCCTTGCTTGAGAATTTCGCGTCCCGATTCACAACGGTGATGTAATTACTGTTCTCTATGAATTTCGGCCTCAGGATGGCAATATCGTAATGGGCTCTTGTCGGGCGATTCCCGGGTTTCCTGGTGAACAGTCCGATTGACGGATACTCTGGCTTCAGAATGTTGGTTTTTTTCCCGTCCAGAGTGGTATATTGATTTGAAAAATCTTTCTTGCCGTAGAAAACGTGGTAGCAATATTGGTGGAATTCATGCTCATTGAAAAAGTTGTATGGTTTTCGGTGAAACTGGTTGGTTATGGTCGCGATAGTCTCTTCAATTTGCTTTTGTAATATACTCATCTTGACCTCACCGTTTTGCACCACACGATACACATTTCGACTCGTCTGCCTTATTTCGAGTTCCACAATATCTGCAAAAAAACATTGCTGGTAGAGTTCCTTTAGTTAGTGCTTCTTGTGCTAACCTTTTCTTTTCTTGCCTAACATTGGTTAGGTGTCGTTCGATATCTGCTCTGACTTCATGAATTTCTTGAATCTCAAAGGTACTCATAAAGTTTACAAATATAATCGGAACTGGATTGCTATTTAATGTAAATTGAATTTTCTTCACTAAAAAGCCACCAGAACTTATTCCGATTATTTGCTCAAGTGGGATTCTCAGTGCTTGAGAGTAAGATATGTTGAAAACACCATCTCTCTGCATGAATATCAAATTATCATTGGTGAAAATTAATAATCCACGCTTGACATCAACTTCCGCCTCATTAAACAATGATGCTGGTTGCGTGAATTCGCGAACACAGACATATTGAAGGATAATTCTCTCCCCTTCAAGTAACCCCAGATTTTGAATTGCCATTTGGTATTCTTTTTCTTCAATCCTTTTTAATTTTACGGCAGTATTTGGTTTGTTGTTACTCACATGCTTCGCTTGTTTTGTGATTATTTTGTGAGCCATACCCGCACCTTGACCATATAGAAGATTCACAGTATATGTTTCTTTTTATCCTCACAACTCCTCGCAACACATTTATCGCATCAGTCCCATGTCCACCCCATGCCCCCCACCCCCCATTCCCTCAGCAAGTCCCGCTACATGGACTTCCTCCAGTGCCCCAAATTGTTCTATTTCCAGATTAAACTTCGGGACCAAATCCCGCCCTTCGACGCTGCCACTCAGTTCCGATTAGACCAAGGCGGAGAGGTCGGAAAGGCCGCTACAGGCTTGTTTCCGGGCGGGGAGAGGATTGAGCCGTTTCCACTAGATGCTGCGGTCAAAAGAACGCAGGAAGCCCTGAAAGAGGGCGTAGAATACGTTTACGAGGCCTCTTTCGAGCATCAGGGCGTTCACTGCAAGGTCGACATACTCCATAATCCCGGAAACGGCGTATTGGACCTTTACGAGGTTAAAAGCTCGAAGGAGCAGAAACCCGAGTACATTCCTGATGTTGCGGTCCAGCGCTGGATTATCGAAGGCGCGGGATACCGAGTGGGCAGCACCTATCTGGTGCTCCTGAACGGGGACTATGTGCACCCGGATGGGAATTTATTCAAAACCGAGGATGTCACCGAGGAAGCAAAACAATTGCTGGCTGGAATACCAGCCCATGTGAAAGAGATGAGGAAGATCGCGGAGGTTGACCAACCACCGGGCCTGGACATAGGCCCGCATTGCGCGAAGCCCCATGAATGCCCGCTGGGCGAGATGTGCTGGTCCAAGATTCCGGAACTCTCTATATTCAATATTCCGAATTACAGGAAGAAATGGCCGCTGTATGAGCAGGGCATAATCAGGCTTGAGGATCTTCCGGAAATTGCCCTGAACGAGGCTCAGGAACGTTTTATTCGGGCCTGCAGGACAGGCACCCCTGTCATTGACAAACACGCAATACGGAACGTATTGAACAAACTGACGGAACCTATCTATTTCCTGGATTTCGAGACAATCAACTGGGCCATACCAAGGCACAACGGCATGAGCCCCTACGCGGTATTGACATTCCAATGGTCGATGCACATATTGGAGAACGGAAATCTCACACATAAGGAATTCCTATGGGACCGTACAGAGGACCCGAGGAAGGAACTTTTGGAATCGCTGCTGGAGGCGCTTGGGGATAAAGGGTCGATAATAGTCTACAGCTCTTTCGAGAAGTCACGGCTCAATGAGCTTGCGGATTATTTCCCGGAATACAGGAACAAAGTGGATAGGGTCATCAACAGGCTGTGGGACATGCTCGATATCTTCAGAAACTACTACACCGACGCAAGATTCTGCGGGAGCAACAGCATCAAGAACGTTTTACCGGTCCTTGTGCCTGAACTCAACTATAAGGACCTTGAGATCCAGGAAGGGGGTCTCGCATCGGTCGAGTTCGCCAGGATGATAGAGGCGGAGGGGGAGGAGAAGGAGAAGATCAGCAGGGCGTTGCTGAAGTACTGCGAGAGGGACACGGAGGCAATGGTGGAGATATTGGGAAAGTTGAGGGAGGTTGCTTGAAACGGCGTTATCCACGTCAAACCGTTTTGCGTTTCCATGAAAACAACCAAAGTTGCCTGCAACCGATTTGGTTGCTGCCCGATTCCCCAACCGTTTTAAGAAAACTAATGCCAACTTTGAACGAACATCTTAATTATTTGTTTGGTTTGAATGAAAGGAAAAAGGGTCACTCAATAATACAAAGAACAACCCTCGATTGAACATAATCATTCGGTTTGTTACGAATATCATTTCATCTTCTTGCAGCAGTCTTTGTACATTAGGGCACTATTACATGGACACGGCATATCATCAGAAAGCCGTTTTCCACTTTCAATGAATTTGGCCCATAATTTGTCTTTGAATTCCATTAATCGAACTTCCATTTCTGGACTATATCTCCATTTCTTGTTATATATTGAAAAATCAAGAGTCCATTCATGATTTTTGAGTTTAATAAATATGACATACCACCGTTCATATCGTCTCTGATATAGCTTTAAATCAATAAAATATTCGTCAACTGTGAATTCTTTTTCAGGATAAGGCGAAACAGTTAGGGTTAACCCCTCTTTTTGCTCTGGATAGTAAGGAGAAACATCATGACATTCGCCATCTTGATTGGATTTATTTATTAATTCAATTATCCATTTATTTATTTCGTTTTGAAAACCACCTGGAAGTTCAAGAAGATATAGCACTAAATCGGAAAACCCTCTCTTTTTGGTATGTTCAATTTCAATCAATAATTGTTTGAAAGTATCTGGAATTTCAAACGTTGGCTTTTTTATTGGTAAATTAAACACATCCTTTCTGTTGTAGTAATTATTTAATTCATCTGTTATACCCAAAGGCAGTAAGAGTGCCTTGTCCTTCTCTTGTTTTTTTGGAAGAAATAAACTGGATTTTAGGAAATACATAAAATAATCTGGTTCATCCGCAGCCAAAAAGTACTCTCGTTCATTTGCAATTAGCCTCTTTTGTAGATAAAAAATAAACTCTGTCGGAAATTCGATGATATCAGAAATTATTTGTAAATCATTAATATACACTGACCAAACCCATTCTTTTGCCTTTAACAGACCAGCATTACTCAAACAATTTAATTTTGTGGCTAAAAAGGGTACATTTTCAAATGTAACATTAATGAGATAAATATTCCGAAATTGCGCCACATTTTTCATTTCTAATGCTTTTTTCCCATTTTTATAATAAAATAAAGGTGAGGGGGAATTTAAAATATAATTTTTTGCACTTGAAGATTGTTTATATGGTTCGTTCATTAATGTGTCTATTGCTTTTTTCAAACGTTTTAAACTTCCTCTTTTGGCAGATAAAGAAACTGAGCCCGATTTAGCTTCAATGAGCAATAGAGTTGTGTCAAATACAATTAATCCATCTATTTCTTTCAATAATCCTTTTTCAGCTTCATAAAAAAGATTTCTATATATCAGTGTATTTTTAAAAATATGTCCTAAATAATCCATTGCCTTGTTTTCAAGATATTTAGAACGTCTGATTTTATACTTCTGATATGATTTTTCATTCTGTTGTTCAATTACATTTTCAATGATGCCTAATAGGTTTAAATATAGCAAATTGTAGTTAAAACAATAAAATTTACCCCCATATGTTATAAGTGGTTTTTCATAGATTATAGAGTTCCCCATATACCAGCGCCGGTTCAAATCGTCATTAAATTCACAATTGCATCCAAATGTTGAAGAAAGCTTCTCAAAAAAAACAACTTGTTCTTTTGATTCAGGAACAATTTCAAATATATCAACAAGTAAATTAAAATCACATTCAATCATGATTTCGTGATACCCCAATGCGTCAGATAGAAAATTTAAAAATTGTTCATTTTTAGAACTGGGGTAAACTGCATCAATGACATCTAGTATTGCGTTGAGTTCAACTTCTAAATCAACAAATTTCTGAGAATCTGCAGAGAAATTACTATAACGAATTTTGTCGTTTGCCTTATTAATAATTGTATTAATCGATTCAATCATTTCCTCAACAGTTAAATGAAAATAAGAGGTTAATACTGGATTGAATTTACAAAATAGATCCAGTATCATTTGATTGTAATGGACTGGGAATGCATCTCCTCGCACATGAATAAAATGGGAAATTGCTGAATGGCGAATCTCATCCGCAGAAGTATAGTTTTCAATAGTATGCTCCTTTAAAAGATAGTAAACGTTAATATCATCAACTATTTCTATCAAAATTGTTAGTAGTTTCTCGCAAATTAATCTGGTTGGCCTAACATTGTTTGATGTTTCGACAGTTAATGCGAGGCTCTGAGCATATTCGAGGTATTTGTCTCTTCCGCCTTGTGTATATTCTGTATATTCTTTCGCATTAGCAATCGAACAAAAGCGTGAAATTGATGCCAGTAACCTTACTCTATCGTATTCACTAAAATAGGTTATTACCTCTGAAATTTTAGTATTAATTTCATCTTCAAGTATTTTTATTCTATGACTTACTTCATTTTTTTTCAGTGTAGAAATATCCTTCAACCATTTTGAATTCATAATTGAACAATCTAATGTACCATCTTCTTTAGCTCGAAAAGACCTACTCTTATTGAATAATTGATCAAAATTTTCCATTTTACTCAGTTTATTATAACCAAAGTTACTTATCTATCTTTGGGCTATAATCAAATTATGTTTCTATACAAAAATAGCCATACACACAAAGGGGGCCTTACATAACAGGAGAGAAAGTAGAATCCCGAGATTCGATTATCGACCCAGTAGAACACGCAATAGAATTGTTTCATACATTAGAAAATAGCAATGAAAAATTGCATGATTATAACAGAGGTAGATTGTTGAATGAGATTTGGACTATTTTTACAAATACTGGTAATGTTGATAAAGCAAAGGAAGTGGAGTATTTTGAACATCTTCAGAGATGGCAAAATGTGAGATCTCATTTAGGGGGGATGGATCCTTGGGATTGGGCAAAGGAAAATTTTCTGAAACCATTTCCTTTTCTCAATGAAGAAGCCATAAAATTTTATCGAAGAAGGTTGGAGGTTGTATCCAATCCCCTGGCTTTCGCAAGATATGCATATGCAATATGTGCATGGGATTTGAGTTCACGTTCAGAACTGTTGAAAAAGGCTGGGCTGCAATTCATTACGGTTGGACATAACTCAATTACTTTAAAAAATGGTCGGATAGAGGCTATGGCAGCAGCAAGAGAAACTGGATTAGGGTTGACATTTTTATTATCTGCTAGATTTACTGAAGAAGCCTCGAAAGAAATAAATCAACTGATTGAGCTAATTTTATCCAATCTCACCCTTGAGAATATTCCCTCAATGCTATCTTTTATGGATATGTTGGCTGATTATATAAAATGGGCCTCTGAAAATAACACAAAAGCTGTAATGAATCGACTTCAAAGTGAGGGATTAAGAGCGGATGATAACTGGAAATCACATGCTTTTGAATCGATATTGAAGTGGAAATCGGATTATCTTGCCGAAATTCATAAAACCACGCATTCCTATTTAACAGAATTAAATTATGAACGTGGTAAAAAAAGAGTGCCTGGTTTGGCCGCCGCTCATTTTTTTAAATTAGCCGCAATTCATGCAATTGGTGCTGGCGACACATCAAAAGCTGGAGAAATGCTTGCACTCGTTGAACTAGAACAAACTAAAGAAAAATTTGTTCCAATCATTGCTACATTTAGTATTTCACAAGAAGAGAATGAACGAATATATACAAAATTGGCTGAAGAGGTGAGAGGACTTCCATTAATTATAAGGTTAGCGTATTTTACATATAATGATTTTAAAATACCTAAAGGTGAAGAACCCAGCCTTAGAAGTCTATTCTCCACCAGCTATTTACAAGGCCAAACTAATGTTCAAATGCCCCACGAAGAGAATGAAATTCGAGAAAATCTAATTCGACAAGGAGTCTTTGCAGCACAAATGTTCTGGACCGGCATAGATGTATATATATCAAAAGGATGGATTAAAGAGGATGATTTGTTTGGCATTTTCTATGAATCCGGATTTATTAAAACAGCATTATTTGTTCGAGAAGCTCAAATTATCAGTCAATACGGACTATGGAATTCATCCCTTCACCTTTTAGTTCCAACAATTGAAAGATTTCTGCAAGAGATATTAATAAATTTAGGCGAAGCCAGTACATACATCAACCAGGATAATTCGACACAAGTGCCAGTCCTTTCGAGTTTATTAATCAGAGTAAGGGACCAAGGAATATTGAACGAAGAGGATAAAAAATTCATTCTCGTTCAATTAGATAAAGAGGGGAGGAATATTAGAAATGTCGTTTGTCATGACCTTTATGATTATAGTGAAGATTCATGCTTCAATTATAGATTATGCTTCTTCTTACTTCTCCTGATTCTAGCCAAATGGCACGTATGGAAACTTAGTTTGAAAGATTCAAAAATTGAAGCTAGCGAAGAAAAAAAAGAAAAAGAAGGATGAACAGAGGTTCGAATTCGACAACGGACCGTTATAGGGTGAGGTGCATAGATACGATAATTATATAGGATAATTGTCATTCATAAGTAGATTGTGGAGTTGAAGCCAGTTTGTTGGAAAAATGGAAGACAGAATTAACCCAAAAAGAGAAAGCATTATTTCAATACATTTACGACTATTTCAAGGAAAAGAATGAATGGCCAAACTCAAGGGAAGTTCAAGTTATATTCATAGAAATGGGTGACATACAAGAACTTGGAGACAAAATCGGTTATCAATTTATCCGAACAGGCAATCCAGACAATACCGATAATAGGTCATCATTGTCCATATTTGGTATCTCCCTTTGTGACAGTTCAGAGAAAGATATTCAATTATTCATGAAATTTCTAAGGTGCATTGTGAAGAAGGTATTGGATGCCCCCTTAAAATCCGAAATTACAAATGCTGAACTTGCTGAACTGAATTTAAGCACCAAAGATCTTTCATTTCTCGCTCAGATGGTAAATGGCGCTAATTTCACTACGGGAGCAACATATAATCCCAAAGACAATAGCTTCAGATTGAATATCCGATTTAAAGACGTTTTAAAATATAAACAATGTGAAACATTTGAAGATTATATTAAATTGAATCTCGATTTTATCCCGAAAATTCGATTTGGAGGAAACTATATAAGGCAAGAACCAGAACAAACCAGTCAAATGAATTGGTTAAGCGAGGATCAAACCTCTGATTCTCCTCACGTAGAAACAAGAACGAAGCAAGCTGAAATATTAGAAAAAATCAAAGAACACGATGAAACATATTACAACTTCTCAGTATTCGTTAGCCATTCAAATCGAGATTACCTCCTTTTGCATAATTTGCTTGTATTATTAATCCACAATCGAATAAAACCCGTTCTTTGGTTTGAAAAGATAAAAGATGAAACAGTAATGGATAAACTCTGTAATATGATTAATGCTTCGGATTTATTTTTAATCCATATGTCCCACAATAGTGTGCATAGCCAAATGACCAATAATGAAATCGGTTTCATTGAAGGAAGAAAATATTATCTAAATCAAAATGAAAGGATTCTACGTCTTTGGGATGAATCTTTAAGACCGGAGGATTTTCAGGGTTTTTACAATAAAGCGTTTGATGGATTCGATTATGATGCCACCGCAGAAGATGATAACCGAGAAGTAATTAAGCGTCTATATGATAAGTTTAACTCACTTCCAGATGATGGTGTTCAAGATTATTTTGTCAGTAATCTGAAAGAACTAAAGAAGATAATTCTGTGGATAAAAAATGAAAAATCACACACACCTGAAATGAATACTGTTTTAAAAGATACAGGGAATCGTGTGGATGAATTACTTGCTCTGGACAGAGAATATTATCCAAGACATATATTGCAAGGTTTGGAGAAAGACTTAGGAATATGTATCTCATTATTTCGAGGCAAATTATATGAGAAATCTGTGGAATTGAGAAAGGATGTAGTAAAACTAATAGAAGAAAATGATGAAAAATTCAGGTAAATCTTATTTTACTAATCCCCCTCCGCGATTTGTGATGGTTGGGTCTTGGCTCGAGTAGAGAATCCCGGGCTCCGTGCCCGACATCGTTAAATCG
>CALKWP010000090.1 GCA_938004075.1 uncultured Methanomassiliicoccales archaeon | reverse complement strand
CCTGAGCAGGCTCGGGTCGACCCTGTATGCTGGCTGATAAATGCTGACGCTTCTGACATACGGGAGGTTCTCCACCTCGGCCAATGTCTCAGCGCTCATCCTGACGATGTAAGTGTTGTAAGGCACATAGCTGCCGATCTTGGCGCCCATGCCCTTGAGGCTTGCCACCCAGTATTCGTCGATTGCATCGACGAACTTCACCAGGTAATAACCGCTAACACGGTCATCATATCTGTCTATGGTCATTTCCTTTGCAAGGCCCTGCGGTCCCACCTTTACATCGAACTGGGCGTTTGCCAATCTAATCATGTCATTCTGCTTGTAGAATGTGTTTCCGATTGGTGCGCTCAATTCCATGGGTGTCCCGCTTGATTTCGCCTGGGTCAGCAGATAGCTGCCCGGGAGAATCATGGCCAATGCAAGGATTGCCACTATTGCTTTACTCACAATTCTTGTCTTGTTTTCTTGCATCTGTCCCATAGGATTTTCCTCCTCCTATTCACTCATTTTTCATAATTATGTGCTGTAGTATTTGCCCACTAACACCACATATTAGGATATACATGGTAAAAGAGATATATATTCATTGCGGTAAATTCGGTAAATACTTTCATTTCGAGAAAAAACACTTCTGATTTTGAAAAAAATTGTTTTTGAAATGTATCATATTCATTGGTTTGAATATTGAACTCTTTCTCAGCAACAATTATATATATAAAAAAAGCATCATTCGGTGACAAGGCAAATCACAACTGTTTATTTACGAGGAGGAAGGATTAATGAAGACTAAAATGTCAGGAATGTTAATGAGCGTATTGATAGTGTTCATGATGGTAGTCACCGTCGCACAACCGGCAATCAACATCTTGCAGAAAGAAAGCAATGTCGTGGCTCTGTCATTGAACGATGGTGCAATGCCAGATGACGAATCATCCCAAGGTGTTGGCGCAACCCCTCTCAATGGAAAGCACGCAAATGTCAAGGTAATCGTTGCCACCACGAACATTCCCGAACTTGCCAATTATCTTTCGGCATACAATTACGATGGAATAATCGGTTCGCAGTCAAGCGATAGGAAAGGCGTTGCCTTCCCTGTGCTTGGCGTTCCGCAATCCGCAATAGAAGGAATTGCCAAGCTCCCGTCCGTTCTCGGGGTTTATGATTATGTCGCCCCGTCAACGACCTCAAACATTGATGGCACCTCCTTTTCGAGAAGCCTCCTCGGCATCGAGCCCGGCAGCCAGCCAATGATTGACACACTCAACATAGAGGCCGCCTCATTGTATCATGGGGCAGAGGAAGCTTGGAACAACGGATACACTGGCCAGGGCGTCAAAATTGCCACAGTCACCGGCGGAATCGACTTCGGCCACCCTGAGCTGAACGGACGCCAGGCCACAGTTACCAATGCCAGTTCCCCGTATTATGGTTATCCAATTGCTTACGACCCAACATCGATGTCTTCCTTCGTCGATGTCGGCCTCCCGGAATCAACGCTTGACCCGTTGGATTCCTGGTATGTCAACACAAGTTCGACAGATCTTCACATATACCACACGATTCTTGTGGATGGCGTGAATGACTTCTGGGCGGAAACAGACATTCACAATTCATCCCAGTCCGTATACTCTTTTGCGGATACATCAGAGTTCCGGGGCTCCGACAAGAAAGAGGACATCAGCGCATTCGAGCTGGACCTGGAAGGACTTTACGTGGGCTCTGATGCAAAGAACTGGTACATCGGCTTCGACGTTGCACAGGAAACAGATACATGGAAGCGTGGATTCGATGTGGATTACGGTCTCTACATCGACAGCAACATTGTCGCAGGAAGCGGAGCGACAACGGACCCGCTGGGAAAACGCATCGCATCGCCGGTGATATCACCGGAGTATGCTATCTATTTCAGGCATGTGGCGGTTGACTGGGGCATTGACTCAGAGGGCAATGTTTGGACGAGAAACAACACAGTGCAGAATGCCACTTTCCACACATGGGTGGGCGGCGCATGGAAATCCATGCAGCTCATAGGACAATTGCCATTCAACGCCACTCTGGGCATCAATCCCTCTGTCGGAAGCATCATTTATACCAATGCAACCGGCTCGAGGCTGCTCAAGCACAACAATGTTAATTACCTGATGACCCCCGATAACAAGATAAATTACACTGGCACGATATCAAGCATTGAGTTGGTTACAGGAACCCAGGCATTCGCAGGCAACTTCATAGAGTTGGCGATCCCGAAGAAGGTCGTTCCGACGCTCCAGAGCTTTGCCACAACACTCTTCAGCGCGGGAGCCAATATCTCACACGCACAGGACTCAGTCCCTGCGAATCCCTCGGTCGACTTCCAGGACCCCTCATGGGATACTGGCGTAACCAATTTGACAATGGGCTGTGGCATAATGGCGCCAAAAACCTATGTCACAACAGGAATCCCCTCCGCAAGCGGAAATTACAGGATTGGCCTGCACCCGGACCAGAACCTGATGAACCAGCAATACGGCCGGCCGGTCGCCGTCCTCCTGACAGATTCATACGTCAGCGGCCAGTACGATGCCGTATATGTGGACCTGGACAATGACAAGAGTTTTGCAGATGAGATTCCCATGATGAAATACGGCGCATACAATGAATCCCTGATGATTGGCCCTAGATGGGGCACCCAGCGCTTTGAAAACAACACCATCAGGCACAACGGGACATGGTATCCGCTCAAGGATTACACGACCACGATCAAGACGACCACTGAAACCCTGACCACAAATGCTGCAGGCGGAGAAACAATTTATTACGTTGGCAACACATCGGTGAATCCCGCCTCCGTAAGCATCAGCAGGCCATCCCAGCACAATTTCATGTTCAACAATGACACGGTGGCTTACATATCCGACCCTCTCGGCTCCGAGGTCTGCCCATGGAGCATCCAGCTTCCTAATGGAAACATTATCAATGACACATTCATATACACGAAGATGGCAGTGGACAAGGATCCTTACGGGAACGGAACCGAAGATCCCAATCCGAACACCTGGATATACGAATATTACAGCCTCGAGGAGATCGAGTCATGGCAGGAAGGCGCTTTCGATCCGCCATATGTCCCAGTAACCTTTGACCCTGTCAATGGGCGTGTGACTTTCAATGATGACAGAGTGTGGAACGATCCATATAACTGGTACTGGGTAACCGAATTCTACGCATGGTACGAATACACAGAGATTGTCGACACCGGCTTCACATTCGATGCCGCGACCGGGAAAATAACGCTGGATGAACCGATGGCTGCGGGAGATTACCTCACTGCCACATACAGCTACACCCAATCCGTGGTTGAAGATATCACACCAGCGCACAGGTACGGCGAAATAATGTACAAATCCAAGATATGCGAAGTGGAGCTGCGCGATTGGGTATCCAACAGGGACATAGACGCAGATGGCGGCAAAGGGGATGGCAAGTTCTACCCGGACATTTCTGGCGGTATGACATATTTCATCGCTGACGGGGTGAACCCAGTTCCTTACATGAACCTTTACTGGGAATGGAACAGCATCGATATTGAGGACCGCAAGATTCCGGGTAATGGGGACATGATTGCACTGTTCGGCGAGTTCACCGAGAGTTCCATGCAGGGAACCCAGATCGGCACATCGGTATCCGGATATGGTGCAATGAAGGATGGTAACGGTAACCCCCTAATCAAAGGCATGGCGCCCGGTGCAAAAATCATGTCCATTCGCGGAGGTGTCTTTTCATCATGGTACTTCGCAGCTGAAGGTTACGATGGTCTTATCGGAACGGATGACGATGCCCAGATTGTGGCAGTGACATCCAATTTTGCGGTGAGCAACTCCGGATGGGACGTCTACACGAAAGGCGCTGAATACATCGGAAAATACTATGCGCAGGGCAAGATTGTATTTGTATCTGGAACGGGGGATGATGGCTTCGGTTATGGAACATCCCTCTCGCCTGGTTCTTCAGAAGCAACCATAACAGCTGGGCAAGGCACGATGTTTGATTACAGATGTTACAATCCCAAAGCACCGTCAGACCTGGGCAGGGTTTATGCAGATGGTGGCCAGAGCCCTCACCATGGAGATGTTCTGCCATCCTCCGGCAGGGGCCCGAACATGCTGGGCAACCCTGAGCCAGACGTGGTAACTGCAGGCGCATTCCAGTTCGGAGGAATACCTCTGAATGTTGACCAGGACTACACAACAATGGATTACAACTGGTACGGTGGCCAATGGGCATGGGACCTCTGGAGCGGCCCGGCTGCATCAGCAGCATCAACGGCTGGAGTTCTCGCAATGATATATGACGCATATCATCAGGCGCATAACGCTTATCCAGATGTGAATCAGGCTAGGTCATTGCTAAGGTCCGGTGCTGATAATCTTAATTATGACGTCCTCACCCAGGGTTCCGGATGGTCGAACGCGCTCCGCTCGACCAACCTGGCTGCAGGGCTGGACGGCATTTACCTGAACAAGACATATTGGGTTCCAGGCGACTACCGCGGCGTCAGGTACGAAGGATTTGTGAAATTGATGGAGCCCGGCGAAACAGCATCCCAGGCGATAACGATAACGAATGCCAATTCCGATGACCCGATCAGCATCCAGGTTTACGATTCCATTTTCCACAAGTTCGGTGAGCAAAGATTGGATATGAACATAACAAAAACCTATGATGACCCGGATACTCCTGGCATCATCAATATCGAACCTTATATCGCAATAGGGACCGAGCTTCTGAAGGTCACAGCCACATCAGTCAGGAAAGCCACAATGCAGACATACATGGCTGAACTGTTTGATTGGTCGGACGCCAATGACAATGGCCTTGTGGATTTCCCCCAGGAGCAGAATAGGATGACATACATCATCGGCACGAACTCTCTGGAGCTCAGGTACAGGGACCCTCTAGGTCGCACGACTGACGACCTGGTCGTCCAAGTCAAAGGTTTTGGCGGCTCTGGAGAACCGCTCGATGACTGGATAATTTCCCTGGAGTTCTTCAAGAAAGTGGATTGGAGCTGGCTCACTCTGAGCAACGCCCCGGCCGCTCTTGCCAAAGGCGCGACAACATCATTTACCATGAACCTGAACGTTCCATCGTATGCCGATGTTGGTTCGTATGAGGGGGCAGTCTACATCAACAGGAAAGTTGATGAGGAACCCGTTGCAACCGGCGTGGGCATCCTAATGGAAAATGTTCCGTTCATGTGGTGGGACAAGAATCTGGATTTGGATGAATCCATTGGACGTCCGCTGGATTTCAATGTCTCTGGCGGCGACAGGGTAATCGTCCCGAAATCAACGAAGGTGTTCTGGAATGGCACAACACTTTACGAAGGCGTTGATTACGAACTCCAGGGCGGCAATGTAATACATTTCTTCAAATCCATCAACAACAAGACAATGAACAAGATACCCTATGTCGAATTTGTTTCTGGATCCCCCTATTTCAACATGACATATCTGACTGTTCTGCCCACAGAGAACGCGACATGGGGCGGCCAGTTGAGCACACCGAACCTTGTCGCGGGCAATTACACGTTCAGGAAGGACGGCTTGATTTGGGATGAGACCCAGGAAATCTTTGGAGAGGGGGTAATAATCTCTTCGAACAATGAAACAGAAAGGGCAAGCCTGTTCTACAGAAACATTGTGCGTGATACCATCACATTGTACAAGAACTCATCGGAATGGCCTCAGGAAGGCGGTTTTGTCACTGAACCCACAGCGACCGCGACATCCGGTCAATCCACCATCCTGCTCAAACATGGCAACATAGTCCCTGGTTCAACCCAAATAGAAATCAACTCTAAAACACTGCCTCAAACTGCCGAGATTACGATAATCAACAAAGAGGAGATACAGGGGCTCAACACGACCACAACGCCAGGTGGCGTTGTCCTTGACCAATTAGGCGCTAACATCGTGGGTTCAATATGGGATGATGCGGGTACATGGTATGCGAAACTCGCAATAAATCCCACAAGCACACCGGACCTCAAGATACACACATACCTTGTTTACAGGAACGGAATTGCCCTTACAGATGGCCTTGACTTCACAATGCACAATCCGGAACATGGATACATCAGATTCGCAGGAACGCTTGACCCGCTTGTCGACACATATTCAGTTCAATACACATATTACAACGCAAACACGACCGTGGGCCAGCTTTCCCACGCTCTCATAATTTCAGACAGTTATGCCCTGTATAAAAACGGCGCTTCGATGAAGGTGACCGAGTACTTCATTGACCTGAGCACTGGCGCTGTCACACTGACAGTTCCGCTCGGGCCCAATGAGGTTGTCGACGCGGCATATCAGTACAATGTATACCTGCTCGATCTGAGGCGCGGTGTGATAACCCTTGCAGACTCCCTTAACAACGGCGACTCGATTGATGTCAGCTACAGTTACAACAATTACAATCTGGACCTGGTAACTGGTGTGATCGAATTTGCGAACCCATTGTCCTTTGGAGATTCGATAACAGCGGATTACACATTTGCCAACTACACGCTTGACATGATGAAGGGCATTGTCAAATTCGCCTCCGCATTGCTGCCGGGAGAGGATGTGACTTGCGAGTATTACTTCTACAGCAACGTGATATCTGTATTCTTCAACATTGGTGCTGAAGGCCCAGACTTTGCCGTCGGCGGCCAGGACAGCATTCCAGTTGACCAGGCAAAATATGCATATGATGACCTCTTCAGGTACAATGAAATCCGCGGAGGATACGGCAACGAGGGAGATTGGCGCTTCATATACATGGATGTTAAGGAACAGGGCCGATATGCCCAACCAATTGAAAACGAACGTTTGTTCGTGGATGTTGAATGGGAACTGGGCATGACCGATGTGGATGTTCAGGTGTACGGTGGCAGAGATGCCTTGCCGAGCGCGTTCTCAGGTTGGCCATATGATGCTCTCCCATCCGAGAGGTATGGCCCGCACACTGTGAGCCACGTTGGCGGCAGTGATGTCACTTCCGATTTCTTCACCACAACTGGTGGCCCCGAAGAGATTACCTCGCCCAGGATCAGTCCGGGGCTGAATGTCATCGGGTTGCACACTGTGGGCATGAATGGGGCGAAAACCACCGAGGAATTCAGTGCTCGCATCGGAACAATGTACATTGACCAGACCGAAGTGAACATAGTCACCAATCAGTATGTGGGAGAAACCCAGATAAGGATGAACTCGAACATGGAATGGTCTGGCGTCGGCGGAATTGCGGCCGGTCCATCGGCTCCCGAGAGCCTGAAGAACCAGAGCGTCTCTCAGGATGAGGACGATTGGTCTCTGTTTGACACATTCGAGGATCAGCTTGCTTCCGGAAAGACCGTTTATTCCCGCACAATCCAGGATTGCCTGATATTCAACGTGCACATCTGGGGAGGCGCAGGCGTTGTTGATATGGACCTTGGCGTATTCCTGGATGGAAGCGGCGCAGGCGAGAAGAAGGACGGAAAAGTGCAATCCGATGAATTTGTGGCAATGTGTGCAGATGCGGATGCGGACGAGGAAGTGAAGCTAATTGCTCCCAAGGACGGAACCTATCTCATCGTGCCATTTGGATTCACTCTCTCAACTGACCCGGCGCTCTTCGATATGGACATCACGATTGTCCAGGGCACCGGATTTGACCTCAGCGGCAAAGGCGTCAACAGTCTTCCTGCAGACCAGAAGGGGTCCTTCTCTTCAAACCAGACAGAAAATGCTTTCAACTCAACCTATCTGAAACTGAAATGGGACCTGCCTGGTAGCGCAACCGGCACTCTTCAAGGCGCGCTATATGTCGGTCCCGGCAATGGCCCGATGTGCATGCTCGTCCCCATTGTTCTAACGTTGGACACAAGCGCACCGCTCATGTTCGAGCCCAGCCCTGCCCCGATGTCGTCAATCAGCAACAGAAGGCCGAATATCGTGTTGTCAATGAGCGACTTTGATAGAGGTGAACTTGTCCCGGGCAGCATGAAAATGTATCTGGATGGTGAAGATGTTACAAGCCAGGCTAACATCAACATTCCATTTGAGGATAGCGATGAAGCATCAATGAAAGGCTATGTTGTCGGAACAGCATCCTTCATACCCTCAGTTTCACTTGCTGATGGCGCCCATTCTGTTGTTGCAACCATAAAAGACAAGGCCGGAAACGATGGAATTATGAACTGGTTCTTCACAGTTGACAGCACGGCACCTCAATTTGATGTCACATCCCCGGCTGAAAGCGAATCATACACGAACGCTGACACGATTATGATATCTGGTTTCACTGAGTCGGGCCTTACACCTAGACTTGTCGGAGCAACAGCCCTTGAAGTAACATACAACTCTGATAACACATTCGCGATGCTCTTGCCTCTGGAAATTGGCGAGAACACATTCACCTTCAGGGCAACTGATGCAGCAGGCAACATGATTGATATTGTGAGAACCGTGATACGCGACAACACCGCTCCAGCATTCACATCCGTCCGCTTCTCCTCGGGATTCATGACCAACAGCCCCTACACCACACTCTCCGGAAAGATGTCCGAGCCTGGAACAATGTCTGTGAATGGTGCGAGGATAACCGTCAACAGCGATGGCAGCTATGAAAAGATAATCCCTCTCAGTGAAGGCGTGAACACAATCCACCTGGAATTCATGGACCTCGCGGGCAATGCCGCGCACAGCTGGCAGAATGTCACTCGGGACACAATCGCACCCACAATATCGCTCGGCTCCGCTCCTGCAAAAGTCGACGCGCAATCGCTGACTCTGGCAGGTTCCGTTGAGGCTAACTCTGAACTGCTGGTGAACGGCAAGAGGATTAGCCTGGGGACAAGGCAGTCGACCAGTGATTTCACGACTACACTCACTCTGAGCGAGGGACTGAACACGATAGTGATCGAGGCAAGGGACAGCGCCGGCAATGTTGCAGAGCTCAGGTACATTGTGGAATACGACGCCAGCGGAGATGGCGGAACGAATTTCGCTGCAATCGGCCTCATGGTTGCTATGCTCGTTGTGGGCCTTATACTTGGTCTGTTCCTTGGCCCGATGATACTCGGAGGGTCCAAGAAGGAAGTTACGGAGGAAGAATTGCCTCCGGCTGAATCAGATGGCGACATGGTATCCGAATCGGAGATGCCCACGGAAGAAGTCCCTGAGGCGGAAGGCGAAACTATAGAAGCCCAGGGTGAAATTGGCGAGTCAGAAACCGAGCCAATCCCCGCAGAGGAATCGCTTCCCGAGGAACTTCCCCCGGATGAATCGGTTGAGCAAGCACAGGAGTCCGAGACCCTGCCCGAAGAGCCGAAGCCCGAAGCCGAAGTTCCGGCCGAGCCGGAGGATCCGCGCATCGTGAAGCTGAGGGAAGCCTACGAATCCGGCAAGATCTCCAAGGAACTCTACGAGAAGAACCTTGCCAAATTCCAGGGCCAGTAAACATCAGAGAAATGGGCGGGGTAATGCCCGCCCACCTTTCACATTTTGTTTTAATATTCCGCAATTAGCTTATACTAGATTTCTCATCACAGACCGATTACCATGGCAGATCCGCGAATTGAAAAACTGGCGAAATTGATTGTGAATTATTCCGTGAGCGTGAAGAAGGGGGACAGCGTTCTCATAAACATCCCGCAAGCCGCGGAACCCCTGGCACTTGAAATCTATCGGGAAGTCCTCAGGGCAGGCGGGTATCCGCTGATGATCCCATCCATGGAAAGGGCATCCGAGATATTCTACGAGGAAGCAAAGGACCACCAGTTGGATTACTGCTCGCCATACAAGAAGTTCATATACGAGACAATCGACTGCACGATAGGCGTCCAGGCCGATTCCAATACCCGGGCCCTGTCTAATGCGGACCCCAAGAAGATGGCGCGGTCCCAGGCCGCCAGCATGCCTATATTCGAGATTTACATGAAGCGCTCTGCCGAGGGCAAGCTCAGGTGGGTAGGGCTGCCATATCCAACCGCATCAATGGCCCAGGAGGCCAGCATGTCCCTTTCAGAGTACGAGAAATTCGTCTACAGCGCATGCCTGGTCGACAGGAAGGACCCCATCGCGGAGTGGAAGAAGGTCTCCAAGTCCCAGGAAGGAATGGCCAAGTACCTGGACAAGGTCAGCAAGCTGGAGTTCTACGGCGAGGACACCGACCTGAAAATGTCGGTGAAGGGCCGCAAATGGATAAACTGCGACGGGAAGTTCAATATGCCGGACGGCGAGGTTTTCTCGGCGCCGGTTGAGAACAGCGTGGAGGGCCAGATTCGATTCAGTTTCCCTGGCATCTACATGGGTAAGGAGATAGAGGACATAACGCTCAACTTCAGCAAGGGCAAGATTGTCAAGGCCAAAGCCACAAAGGGCAATGAGCTTCTGCAGAGCCTTCTCGGGATAGATGACGGCGCCAAGCGCCTTGGCGAGGTGGCTATCGGCACCAACTACGGCATAAAGAAATTCACAAAGAACATACTGTTCGATGAGAAGCTCGGCGGAACAATCCACATGGCAATCGGACGCGCGTACCCGGAATGCAAGGGCAAAAATGTCAGCGCCATACACTGGGACATGATCAAAGACATGCACAAGAATGCGGAAATCATCGCTGATGGGCAGACCGTCTACAAAAACGGAAAGTGGCTGAAGTAGCAAATTTCAGCGTTATCCCCGCGTGTTAGTATACCCGGCAGCATGCAACCTCGGTAATTCATTGTTCACATAATGGTGGAATTACCGGCCATAAGAATTGGGAATTATTGCATCCAATACGACTACCCAGGGCGAATGCTACCTAATGTTAACATATAGGTCTCGCACTCACCAATTGCATGCAAATTGAATAAGCAATCCCCGCCTGATTATCCCGTTTTGAGTCCCGAGGGCGGGGTACTATAATCAATCCGTAATCAAGTGATACCATTGATTGCAGAGCATCAACCAGAAACGTGCCTGTTAGGGCATGGACTGAGGCCTCAACAACCTTACCAAGGCCTCCTATGTGGAAGCTCTTGCACATATGCTTCTCAATCATCCTTCGCATTGCGTATTAAGGCCGGGCCTGTCCACATCCTGCTAGCGCGGAATCTCTCTCAATACTCTGCTGCATCCTCCCCGCCTCTCGCAATCCTAATCGCGGAATCCGCATGCCTTCCGCGAACTTCATCAGATGTGCCAGTTTCATCCACCACCTCCACATAATTGAAATTTCCGGATATCAGGTCCAGTATCCTGTTTCTGTGCACGGGCGACCCGTTGCCGATTCTCAGGACTGATTGGCTGAATGAATAACCATTCAGTATTCCCAGGATGATGTCCGCGGCATGCTCCGGGCTCTGGGCCTGCCTTGTCTCTATTATGTGCCGGTCAAGGATGACCGCGATGCCCGGCTCCGGGCCCGGGTCTATGCCAATTACCAGGACATGGCCGCCGTGGAGCCCCTTGAGCGCCTGTAGCGCTTTCATCAGCCCTAATTCCATGTCGGTGATTGCTATCGTCGGCTCAAATTTTATGGAATCCAGCTCCCCAGGGGAAGTGAGTATCACCCCGATGTCCTTCTGAACCGGTTCGCCATGGTTGAGAATCCTGAATTTCAGGTTGCGGGATTTCAGGAGTTTGGCCAGATCATAATACAATCTCACGTTGGAGGTCAGAATCCCGATTACGTTCCTTTCAACCTGCTGCAAAAGCATCCCTCAGACGAACATGGAGAAATCGTAGCCGCATATCTGGCACGCGGTGAGCTCAGGATCCTCTACGATGGAACCGCAAAGCTCGCATCTCTTGCGTTCATCCACCAGCTCTTCTTCTTCTGAAATGAAAAGCGAGTTCACGATATCCTTGACGCCAACCCATTCGTCCATGTCCCCCGTCCAGTCCCGGCACTGCTGCCAGAACTTCTCCTGCACGATGTCGACTGTGCGCTCGACCTTGCTTTGCATCTTGTTGTCCGCCTTTCCCTCGTATATTATGGCCAGGTAGATATGCTCCCCAAGTTCTATGAGAAGGTTCCGGTCTTCAAATTCTAGACGCTTCAGGGACCACTGGCCCGCGCCGAAAGTATCCTTGACGAAGCTCTGGATGGCTGTGAGCATTCCGGCAACGATGTCAAAATCCTGGCTATCGTCGCCTTTGGAATTCGCATAGCTGATGAGGCATCCGCTCTTGTGTACCAGAAACGCTTCTTTAATCTCCGGAGAATCGTGTTCAAACCCCATCCATTTCATCCTTTGCGTGATGGTATATGGAAACAGTGCATATATTTTTTATGCAGAGTAGAGGGCGGCAATGCAGCGCAAGTGAGTATCCTGTTATTTTTTGCGCTTCCCAAATTTTGTGCCCGATTTTCCGCTGGCATCCGCGAATTCCTTGAGGATGCGCTTCTGTTCGAGGCTGAGCTTCTTCGGCACTGCCAGATTCACCTTGATGTGGAGATCGCCGTTGCCGCGGCCTCCCATAACTGGCATGCCTTTTCCCTTCAGCCTGAAAATATCGCCTGGCTGGGTCCCTGCCGGTATGTTCATGCTCACTTTGCCATCAATGGTCTCGATGGTTATCTCGTCCCCCAGGGCTGCCTGGACAAATTCGACATCGACTTCGGTGAGAAGATGTGGCCCCTGCCTCTGGAATTTCGGGTCGTCCTGGACATGGACCACCACGTACAGGTCGCCGGAGGGTCCGCCTCTGGCTCCTGCTTCTCCCTCGCCGCGCAGCCTGAGCCGCGTTCCATCGTCCGCGCCTGCCGGTATGTTCACCTCGATGCGGCTGGTCTTCCTCACGGAACCCTGGCCACCGCATTTCTGGCATGGCTTTTCGATAATCTGGCCCGCGCCCATGCAGGTCGGGCATGCGCCTATTGAGATGAACTGGCTGTATCCCCGGTTCTGGACCTGTTTCACCTGGCCCTGACCGTGGCATGTGGCGCATGTTTTTGGGCTGCTTCCCTTCTGGGCCCCGGTTCCGTTGCATTCCTGGCATCTCACGGAATGGGGGATGTCCAGGGTCTTGTCCATGCCTTTCGCGGCATCCTTCAGGGTTATCTGGATGTCGTATCTCAGGTCGCTGCCCCTTGCCGGGCCGCTGCTGGATTGGCGGCGCCTTCCCCCGCCGCCGAAGAACATGTCGAATATCGAGCCGCCGCCGAAGTCCCCGAAGATATCGCTGATGTCCTGGTAATGGGTGAAATCCTGCCACTGGAACCCGTCCCCGCCAAAGGTGCTGTTGATGCCAGCATGGCCGTACTGATCGTATTTCTGCCGCTTCTGAGGGTCCGCAAGGACTTCGTAGGCTTCGCTGACCTCCTTGAACTTCTCCCCGGCTTCGGCTTTATTATCCTGGTTCATGTCCGGGTGGAACTTCTTGGCTAGCTTCCTGTACGCTTTTTTGATGTCATCCTGGCTGGCGCTCTTTTCTATGCCCAGAACTTCGTAGTAATCGCGCTTTTCGGCCATGTTATTCTCCCGACGTGAATGAATATGGGGTGCGGGAAACCCCCGCACCCATTATAGCTTTTCGTCAGCCGTTCAGTCGTCCTTTACCTCTTTGTAGTCCGCGTCAACGAAATCTCCGTTGCCGCCCTCGCCTCCCGGCGGAGGTGATTGTTGCTGGCCGGCCTGCTGCTGTTGCTGCTGGGCCTGGTGCTGGGCAGCCGCCTGCTGGTAAAGCGCGGTGGTGACTTCGTGAAGCGCCTTTCCGAGGTTCTCCAGCTCCTTCTTGACATTCTCGATATTTTCTGCTTTAACCGCTTCCTTCAAAGTTTCCAGCGCTTTGCTTATCCTGTCTTTCTGGTCCTGTGTCGCCTTGTCGCCTAGTTCTTTCATCGTGTTCTCGGTGGAGTATATCATGCTGTCGGCCTGGTTCAAGGTCTCTATCTTCTCGCGCTTCTTCGCATCCTCGTCAGCGAATTTCTGGCTGTCGCGAATCTTCGCCTCAATCTCTTCCTGGGAGAGGTTGCTGGTAGCGGTTATTGTTATCTTCTGCTCCTTGCCGGTTCCCAGGTCTTTCGCTGTCACATTGACGATGCCGTTCGCATCGATGTCGAAGGCGACCTCAATCTGGGGTATGCCCCTGGGCGCCGGCGGGATGCCCATCAGGTGGAATCTTCCAAGGCTGACGTTGTCCGCTGCCATCGCCCTCTCGCCCTGCGTCACGTGAATCTCGACGCTGGTCTGGTTGTCTGCGGCCGTTGAGAATATCTGGCTCTTGCGCGTCGGGATTGTCGTGTTGCGAGTTATCAGCGGCGTGGCTATGCCTCCGAGCGTCTCGACACCCATGGTGAGCGGCGTGACGTCCAGCAGGACTATCTCCTTGATCTCGCCGCCCAGGATTCCGCCCTGTATGGCTGCTCCGACCGCAACGCACTCGTCAGGATTCACATTCTTGTACGGCTCCTTCTTGAAGAAGTCCTTGACCAGGTCCATCACTGCCGGCATTCTCGTGGAGCCGCCAACCAGGATGACCTTGTTGATGTCCTCGATTTTCAATGAAACTGGCTTCGCATCCCTCATCGCCCTCTTCATCGGCTCCAGTGTGCGCTCCAGCAATTTCCTTGTTATGTCCTGGAACTTCGCCCTGGTCACCTTGATGTCCATGTGCTTCGGGCCGGTGTTGTCAGCCGTGATGTAAGGCAGGTTCACTGTGGCCTGCTGCAATCCAGATAGTTCAATCTTGGCTTTCTCGGCAGCCTCCTTCAGCCTCTGCATTGCCGTGGTATCGTTCCTCAGATCAACGCCCTGGTCCTTCTTGAACTCAGTCACAAGGTAATCTACGAGGGCCTGGTCCCAGTCATCGCCGCCAAGCATTGTGTCTCCGTCGGTGCTAAGTACCTGGAAGGTGCCGTCTCCCACTTCAAGGAAAGATATATCGAAAGTTCCGCCGCCCAGGTCGAAGACCGCAATCTTCTCGCCCTCGTCCTTCTCAAGCCCGTAGGCCAGCGCGGCCGCTGTCGGTTCGTTGATTATCCTCAGCACCTCAAGCCCAGCAATTTTTCCGGCATCCTTCGTTGCCTGGCGCTGGTTGTCGTTGAAGTAAGCCGGGACAGTGATCACCGCCTGTGTGATGCTCTCGCCCAGGTACGCTTCCGCGTCCAGCTTCATCTTCTGGAGTATCATCGCTGATATTTCCGGTGGCGTGTAGCTGCTCTTGTCTATCTTGATCTTGTGGTCTGTGCCCATCTTCCTCTTGATGGAAGATATCGTCCTCTCGGGGTTGCTGACGGCCTGCCTCTTGGCAACCTGGCCAACAAGCCTTTCCCCCTCTTTCGTGAACCCCACCACTGATGGCGTGGTTCTCCCACCCTCGGCATTCGGCAGAACCTTCGGCTTTCCACCTTCCAGCACAGCCATGCACGAGTTTGTCGTTCCCAGATCTATTCCTATTATCTTTGCCATTTTTATTCCTCCTTCACATTATCAGCGTCAATCTTCTTTTCCCTGGCCACCTTCACTTTTGATGGCCGTATTACCTTGCCCTTGATCGTGTAGCCGGCCTGGAACTCCTCCAGCACCGTGCCTTCGCTTGCATCCTCAACCTCTGCCTGCATGATTGCGTCATGTTTGTAAGGGTCGAACTGGCATCCTGCCGAGGCAATCCTCTCAAGGCCGTTCCCTTTGAGGTATTCCATCATGTTCTGGTATACCATCAGCACGCCTCTCGCCTCCTCTCCCGGAAGTTTCTCAAGATGAGTGATTGCCCTCTCGAAGTTGTCCAGGGTGTCGAGCAGCCCCGAGACGATTGTTTCGCATGCGTTGTCCGCGATTCTTGACCTCTCTGCCTCGACCCGTTTCTGGTAGTTCTCGAAATCAGCCTGAACCCTCTGGAGCTGCGCGAAATATCCCTGGGCCAGGTCTGTCTTCTCAGCAAGCTGGCGCTTGAGCTCCTCCATCTCGAGATCGCGAGTTTTATTCTCATTATTCTGGTCCTCCACAGCGACCAGCGGTTCGGATTTCATCTCCGCAAGTTTGTCCGCATCCTTCTTTGCAAGTTCGTCCTTCTTTCTCTTTCTGTTTGTCATTTTACCACACTCATTTACCTTGTCAGCCTCAGCAATCCTCTCTTTTCCAGGCGTTCCATTATGATTTCTATCTCTGATTCTCTCATGTCCAGATTCTCTGACATGCTGTCCAGTGAAATGTCATCTTCCGCGATTATGTACCGCAGGACCTTCCTTTCATCGTAATCCTCGCAGAGCGTTTCGATTATGTCGTTGGCATACCTCATCGCGTACTCTTTCCTGGCGATTGTTTCATCCCGCTTCCGCGAGAGCTCATCCAGTTCGAAATTCAGGGCCTCGATGTGCGCGGTGAATTCCGCAAGTTTCAGCCTCAGGTTCTCGGCGTTCCTCAGCGCTGTGGTGTCCGACTCTGCCTGGATCACATCATCCTTCTCATGAAACCTCAGTTCTTCATTGAAGAGCTCCGGGGAGAGGTCTATGACGAGTGTGAATCTCTTGGTGGCCACATAGCATTTCCTTGGGGGGCCGTTGTCGCTGTCCACGAACATTCCCCGAACAAGGTCGCTGTCCTCGAGCACTTTCAGATGCTTCATTATGGCTTGCTGGCTGATGCTCAACTCTTTGGAGAGCTGCAGAGGGTAGTGTGTCTCCTTCACCAGCTTGCCCAGTATCCTTCTCCTTGTGGGATTGCCTATTGCCGCCAGCAGCGTATCGAGGTCCAGTTCATCCATGTCAATCACTCCAAATATATCGGGGCCAGGGGGATCAACCCCCTGGCTAAGGGAATCATTTCACAGCAATGCTGTGTTTTTTGGGCTTTGCCTCTTCGGCCTTTTTCAGGTTCACGGTCAGTATGCCGTCCTTCAGTTCGGCCTCGCACTGCTCGGGAACAATGTCCTGGGCGAAGCCGATTCGCCTGTGGAAGGAGCTCTGGCGCATCTCGCGGTAGATGTAGCCGGATTTTTCATTTTCCTCGGTCGAGTCGAACTTCTCCTCCGCGCTTATCTCCAGCATATTCTCATGCATTTCCAGTTTCAGATTCTCCTTGCTCACACCGGGCATTTCGGCCGTGACGACGTACCTGTCCGTCTCCTCTTTCACGTTTATCCTGGGCACCCGCATCCCCTCGTTGGTCATCCTTGGGGTGAGAGCAAAGCTCGGGCCCCAGAACCAGCTGTCCATATCCTCGAACATCCTGTCAAGTTCGCCTGCCAGGGTGTAAGGCCTGATGGATTCTGCTCTTGGCACTATCTCGCCTTCCTTCTTTTTCAAGACCATTTTATTCACCTCTTTGGTATACAACTTATTGTTGAATACCTAAAAATAGATAATCGTCAGGGATATAAAAACCTTTCCCCGAAAAACAGCAATGTGATTTTATCCATACGAACCTATATTAACATATAATTACATTATCCCTTGTTACAATATGGATGTTGAAGAGACCGCAATCAAGATAGAAGACATGACAATTCGCGGCGCAGGCCGCATAGCCAGGGCCGCAGCTTCTGCTCTTGGCGAATACGCCAGCAATTTCAAGGATGGCTCATTGGATGACTTTCTGAAGGGACTTT
The DNA here is from genome assembly GCA_938004075.1 of uncultured Methanomassiliicoccales archaeon. Lineage (GTDB taxonomy): Archaea > Thermoplasmatota > Thermoplasmata > SG8-5 > SG8-5 > UBA147. Next base: position 5,472 of record CALKWP010000090.1, on the reverse strand, counting down.
CCGCAGCCGCGGAGAGATTGATATCCACCCGGCCAACAGCCATATCCCTCCACAATGGCGTGCGAATCACACTCAGGGATGTTGACAAGCAACCGGACATGGAGTCAGCCAGGTTGATGGTGGTGGCCAATGCCGAAACTTTCGTCAATAATTCCAATTCCGCAGTCGAGAGGATTGGTCAGAATGCTCCCGCAGTCATGGAAAAAGCGGGGATGGCCATAACCATCTGCAACAGCTCTGCGGCCATCTCAGCAATGGTGGGATGCCACCGTGCTGGCAAGATAACCGGTGTCTATGCCTGCGAGACTCGCCCCAAGAGACAGGGGCTCATAACTGCCAGGGAACTATCGGAAGCGGGGGTGCCAGTAACTCTGATAGTCGATTCCGCAATGAGATATGTCATGCCGGAAGTTTCCATCGCATTCGTGGGCACGGATACGCTGGAATCCGATGGAAGCGTCATAAACAAGATCGGCACGCACCTTCTGGCAGCGACCGCACGCGATTTCAAGGTACCGTTCTATGCTTGCGCAGAGACGTACAAATTTCTGCCTGCCAGCAAGATCGGGCGAAAGATGGAGATCGAGAAGCGCTCCTCCCGCGAGATCGTATCGAACAATGAGATCCCTGGCGGAGTCGAGATATTCAATCCGGTTTTTGACAGGGTGCCGCCGGAACTCGTGACCGGAATAATCACTGAAGTGGGCATCGTGAAACCCGGGGATGCCATCCATGTCATAGAGAAGTACCTTGGAGGTATTTAACATGAAATATAAAATAAAAGAGATAAATGTTGATGCTGGAGAATTAACCGTAATACTGAACACCAAGGATGCCAAGGAGATGGGCGTCCGCTCACTGGACAGGGTAAAATTGATCGCACCCAAAAAAACCTTGACCGCTGTTGTCGAGATATCAACTTCCGTAGTCAAGGAGGGTGAGGTAGGGCTTCTGAGCAAGGTCTCGGAATGCCTCAAGGACTCAGGCGCCAAGACACTTGAGGTCATTCCCACTGACAGACCTCACTCCGTGGAGTTAATCAAGAAAAAGGTCGAAAAGCAAACACTCACGGCTGAAGAGATTCGTGAAATAGTCCAGGACATTGCCAACCACAATCTCACTGACACCGAACTGACTGCCTTTGTGGTATCGAATCAACTTGTTGGCATGAACATGGATGAAACATTCCACCTCACCAAGGCGATGGTGGACACTGGCGACACGATAGAGCTGGACAAAGCCCCCGTGTTCGATTTTCACAGCATCGGCGGCGCGCCAGGCAACAAGATCACTCTACTCGTTGTACCTATTGTCGCTGCAGCAGGACTATACATTCCCAAGACCGCTTCAAGGGCCATCAGTAGCGCCTGCGGCACGGCGGACATCTTCGAGACAATAGCAAGGGTGGCCTTGACCATGGATGAGATCAAATCCATAACAGAGGAGATCGGCGGCGTCATCGCATGGGGTGGAAACGTGAATTTCGCGCCGGCAGACGACATAATCATCAGGGTCGAGTATCCGCTCAGCCTGGACCCCTATGCACAACTCATCGCCTCGGTGATGGCAAAGAAGAAAGCCGTCGGTGCGGATTACTTCCTGCTTGACATTCCGATCGGCCCTGGTACAAAGGTGCCCGACACCGAACTGGCCAACAGGTACGCCCAGGACTTCATCGAGGTCGGCAGGCGGTTGGACATGCATGTGGAATGCGCCATCACCTATGGAGGTCAGCCCATCGGCAAGCATATAGGTCCATCCCTCGAGGCAAAGGAGGCAATGATGTGCCTGGAAGGAAAGGCCCCCTCCACCAGCGTGGTCGAGAAAGCTGTTTCGATGGCCGGGATACTTCTCGAGATGGGCGGAATGCACAACGGCAAGCAGGCAGCCAGGGAAATCCTTGACAGCGGTAAGGCGCTAGCTAAGATGCGCCAGATATTGCAGGCCCAGGACGGGAACCCGGACCTGAAATCCGACGAAATCCAGCCAGGCAAGTTCAAGGCAGAATTCCTCTCCCCTCACGACGGCTATGTCATATCCATGGACAACAAGAAGCTGGTGCGCATCGCCCGCGCAGCCGGTTCCCCCAGGGACATCGGCGCAGGGCTCGTTTTCATCAAAAAGAGAGGCGAAAAGGTGGACAGGGGCCAACCGCTCTTCGAGATTTATGCGGACAACAAGCACAAGCTGGATGAAGCGATGAACCTGGCCAACATGACAAAGCCGTACCAGGTCGAAGGCATGATAATCTCCCACATCCCCGGTCCAAAAAGGGCAAGCGGATTCACGAAATGAACGTGCGCTGAAGCATAATTGGGATCAACTGGTGCCCAATAGATGAGATACTATCTCATTGCCAACTTTTATTGTATCATCAATGATAATCAGAAAGCACTCTTTATATCTGAAAATATGAATTTCATTTTCATGTACGACGATACATTTGAGGAAAAACCGCACAGGGAAGAATTTCACGCCAGATTTGGGGAATGGATTGAATGCGCCAAGTGCCGTTCGCTGATGTTCGACACATTCAAAAGCTGCTGGTCCTGCGGCACGGTCTTCAACGAGAAAAATAAGATACCTGTCCGCTTGTAACTGATTGAACATGTCCTTGTCGAATTCGGTTCGCTGACTCGTCCAGGTCTTCGGTTAGTTGCTGAAAAATTCTTGCATGGCCCCCTCAGCTTTCGCTGTGGAGGGCCCTCATTTTATCCAGATCTTCCTCGATTTCCTTCAGCATGTGCGGCTGCTTCATCTCGCGGTATATCTCACTGGCCTCCTCCAATGACCGGACCGCTTCCTGGATTTTGCCTGTCTTGTGGAACAGCAATCCGTAATGCCACATGGCGTCCGCGTACAGGCGTTTGTATCCTCCGGACTGGCCGTATGCGATGGTTCGCTTGAGTGCCTCCTCTGCCGCCGAATATTCTCCTGCCCTGGTTAGGAACGCTCCTTTCAGTATCAGCGCAGTCATCTCGTTCTCCTCCATGTGCATTTCTCTGGAATGTGTCAATGCCTCTTCTATCAATGCATCGACATCTGCCCAATCCTCCTTCTTCATCTTGCCTCTTGCCAGGCCGCAGAGGGCATGGGTGAGCGCACTCTTATCGCCGATATCCTTCATTATTTCAATTGCTTTCCTCATGTTGTCATTGGCCCCATCGTAATCCCTCATGTCGTAAAGCAGGTTTCCAATGTTCAGGATGGTGGCTCCCACCCCTCTCCGATCACCTATGGCTTCTCTTATCTCTCGGCTTCTCTTGTAGAGATCCATCGCCCTGTCGAATTCCCCCAGGTGATGATGAATGCTTGCCATGTTCATCAGCGACATGCCAACGGCCGCTTTTGCGCCGATCTTTGTGAATATGCCAAGGCACACCTTGTACTCCTCCATCGAATGAATGTAATCTCCCTTCGCGATAAGCACATTTCCCAGATTGCCAGAACTGCTGGCCAGACCGGATTGATCACCTATCTCCCTGTAGATATCCCTGCTTTTCTCGAGGTAATTCCCTGCGCTGTTGTAGTCTCCCTTTCTTATGTACACTATCCCAACATTGTTGAAAGTTGACGCGATGCCCCTCCTGTCGCCGATTCTCTGGTTTATTTCCAGGCTTTTCAGGAAATATTCCAGGGCGGCATCCATATTGTTCTTGATCCAGAGACAAGTTCCGATTCTGTTGTATATCTTGCTCAAGTCTTTTTCCGGACCATTGGCTTCTTTCAACACTTCCAATGCTTCCATCTGGATGGAAATGGCTCTGTCCAGTTCTCTCTTCTGTTCGTATATTGAACCTTCGTTCATCATTATCAGAGCCAACTCTGAATTTCTGGAATCCTGCAAGAGTTCCTTGGCTCTTGCGACGGTGTTCAAACCCTCATCGTACTCCGTCCTCACTTCCCTGATGTGGGCGAGTTTTCTCAGAGCCCTGGCACGTGTCTCGGGTGGTATTTCCATCCCTGCGATGCGATTGAAATTTGAGATAGCTCCATCATAATTTCCCATCAATTCGCAAAGGTCCGCGCTTCGCTCAAGCAGTCTTGCGGCGATTTCCATCTCATCGGTGCCCTGCCCTGATCTGGGGAGTGCGGATAATGCATCGCCGTAGAATGCATTGGCCTGCTCAAGCGCGAATGATGCTTCCGCCTTCTCAGCCGCTTTCAGGCAGTAATCGAATGCCTTGCGGTGCTCCCTGGTTCTGGAAAAATGCCTCGCAATTTCATAGATTATATCTTCACCATATCTCTCAATCGCTCTTTCATAATGCTCTCCAAGACTTCTGTGATAATTCTGCTTCCATCTGCTGTTGAGGCCGTTGTAAGTGAACTCCTGAAAGAGACCGTGGCTGAAGCTCCCTGTTCCATTCTCCCTTCTGATTATCCCCGTGCCAGCAAGTTTTTCAAGAGCCATCGCAGAGTCCTTCAGATTTGGAATAGACAGGGCCGCCTCGACATCGAATCTCTGACCGATGCATGACGCATATTCCGCAATGGCCATAAGGTCCGGCTCCAGGCCATCCATCCTTCTCTCGATGACTTCCTCCACCGAGCCAGGTATGGTGTAATTATCCTTGATTAATTCGTATCTTCCATTGCGCATGGCGATGCAGCCATCATCAACCATATGCCTGAGAATCTCCGTGATGAAGAACGGATTGCCCTGACATTGCCGGGAAATGTTCTCCATAAATTTCTCTGGCAGGTCATTCGGAAACAGCAGGCTGTTGAGCAGCGAGTTCGTCTGTCCGGAATCAAGTTTTTCCAATGCCATCGTCTGGATTAGGCCTTCATTCTTCATCTTGTTGAGTTTAGCATTCAGGGTGGTGTTCTCGGATTCTCTGAATGTACCCAGTATCATCGCTCTGTTCTGCGGGATGTTTCTGGCCAGGTAATTCAGGACGAAGAGCGAAGACTCGTCTGCCCAATGGATGTCCTCCAGCAGAAGTAGTATCGGCCTTTCGCTGCTCATTGTTGAAATCTTCTCGTGAATTCTGTTGGCTATGTTGAGCCTTTCCGCATCCAGTTTGAATCCCTCAAGATTTCTTCTGATGGGGAATTTCATTCCGGTGAGCGCATCCACAATCCGCTGAACACCCTTCATATCCCTCATGTTCCCGGACCATTTTTCGATGATTTGGCCGTATTCCTTTTCAATCTCATCCATCGATTTTTTCAATGCGGAATTCATATCGCGATGCTCTTCATCATCAAGGACAGCAGTGATAGAGATGTGAGAACCGTGCTTGATGATTATCTTCATGTCGCCATATTCAAGCCGCCCCAAGCCAGCTTCGCTCTTGCCGGAAGAGTCGAAGGAATCTTTTATGAAATTCTGAACCGCGGAAAGCATGCCTGCAAATATGTCAGGGTCGAGGCCCCCATCCGTTTCTTCGGTGGATGATTGCGCAACAAGCATACCGCCCCGGTTGATCGCGAAGACGCTGGTGAATGCAGTGTATTCAGATCGGA
>CALKWP010000089.1 GCA_938004075.1 uncultured Methanomassiliicoccales archaeon | reverse complement strand
TCGCCAGCGCGCCTTCCAGCGCGATTCGCTCAGAGGGCCGGCAATTCCACCATTTTGAAAACGATGAATTGCCGGGGGAAAAATCCTTATATACGCCCGACCACTATCAAACCTCATGGCTTCGGAAAACTGCCTGGGAATGGTCCATGTCTACACCGGGAACGGCAAGGGGAAGACAACCGCGACCCTGGGCCTCGGGTTGAGGGCTGCGGGGCATGGCTACCGGGTGCTGATGATACAGTTCATGAAAGGCGACATCAAGTACGGGGAGCTGGAGTCAGTGAAGCATGTGCCCAATTTTGACATCATCCAATTCGGCAGGCCGGACTTCGTGGACAAGAAGAACCCGGCTGAGATAGACATAAAGCTGGCAAGGGACGGCTTCGAGCACGCGAGGAAGGTCGTTGCCGAAGGCAAGGTGGACCTTCTCATCCTTGACGAGATTAATGTGGCCGTGGAATGGAACCTCATTCCCAGGGAGGATGTAATCGAACTGGTGAAGTCCCGACCGGAAAAAATGGAGATCGTCCTTTCAGGGAGATACGCCCCGCGGGAGTTCATCGATCTGGCTGACACCGTCACCGAGATGAAGGAAATAAAACATCCTTACATGAAAGGCATCATGGCCAGAGAGGGAGTGGAGTACTAGTGTCCACGAGCATTTGCGCGAGATCGCTGGCAATGCTCCTTGTACTGTCGGTCATCTCTTCACCATTTCTCTTTGACGAAGTCGAAGCCCAGGTTGATGTTTCGGAGACCTGGACATTCATGTCTTACATGTCGGGGGACAGCAGCCTCTCTGACCAGATACCTTCTGACATCCTGGAGATGAAGAAGGTCGGTTCCGGCGACGGGCTGGAGATAATCGTGCTAATGGACCGGGAAGGCGTTGGGGACACCTCCATGGCCAGGATTCTCAAGAACGGGCAGGAAGCCATCGCGCTTTCCGATGTCGAGCCCTCCTGGGGCGATGAGCTGAACCTGGGGAACCCGAGCACGCTTGTGAGCTTCGTGCTGTGGACAGCGGAGAACCATCCCGCTGACAGGTTCATGCTGGATATATGGGGCCATGGGAACGGGTGGCCTGGCTCTTGCCCGGACAAGGGGGATTTCCTTGACACGGTTGAGCTGGGCCAGGCCATGAAGGATATCTCGGATGCCGGCATCAACATAGACATTGTGAGCATGGATGCATGCCAGATGGGACAGATAGAGGTTGCTTACGAGCTCAGGCACGGCGCGGATTACGCTCTTCTCTCCCAGAAGGATGTCCCCCTCAACGGGTGGCCGTACGACCTGTTCCTGGGGCACCTGAAAGGCTCCGGGGATGTCACTGCAAAGGCATCTGCCATGATTGATTCATACATCGCCTGGGGAATGGGCGGCAACAGCCTTTACTCGCTGACGCTATCCCTCATCGACCTGAGCCTGATGGATGAGCTGGCCGGTGCAATTGATTCTTACGCGAATGAAGCCGTGCTCATGACCGGGTACTTCAACCCGGAAATCGCCGCTGCAAGGTTAGCCACCGAGAAGTACGATGGGAATTCACAGTATGACCTTGTCCATCTCCTTCAGAACATCAATGCGAAAACTGAATGCGTGCGGCTGGAAGCGCTTTCTGCGGTTGTGTTTGGGGTATTTGACGCATGCATAGTTCATGAGAAACATTGGACTAATCTGCTGGATGAGCCGGCGGACAATGCGCACGGCATGTCGATATGGTTTCCTGGGCACGCGTCCACCATCGATTACCTGAGAACCGGATTTGCGAAAGACACCGGCTGGCCGGATTTCCTCACAACCATGGCGGGATACTTCCAGCAGCCCGGGAAGGTCCAGGAGCCGATTTCTTTCACGGCGGTCTCGCTGGATTCGGATGATGATGGGCTTTTCGATTCCATTCGAATTAATCATGGCGCCAGCGGTTCCTGGAATATCACCCTTGAGGTCATAGGCCCGAACAACGCAATCTTCAGCGAGATTGTCATTGATGCCGCGAACGAGGGAAGCCGGGACATTCTGCTTGGCACAGTGGGATATTACAAAGCAGCCATGTACCTACGGGATGGCTCGGGAAACCTGCTGAATTATACCCTTGCTAAGAACCTGCCGAAGGAGGAATTGATTGTCATTTCCGGCCGCGTCGCAACCAACGCGGGTAGGGGCATGGCCTGGGTGGGTGTCGCCCTGATGGACAGCTCAGGGAACATGGTCGAGCAGGTGTTCACGGATAACGCGGGATTCTACCGCCTGGAGATTGTTGCGCCCGGCAGCCTTAACGGAAACAACATGAGCCTGGTATGTGGCCTGGGCTCCGGCCAGCAGACCATAGAAATCGGAACGCTTGAAGAATCCTTCACCGCCGATTTTGAGATGAAAATTTCCAGCGCGTATATACCGTGGGTCATACGAATTGTGGGCTTCATGAACCTTCTGGCCATCATGATGCTGATATACTGGGTCACCTGGGGCAGGGAGAAGAAGGCGAAGGGCGACGCGGAAAAGATATTAGTGCAGCAGCCGATTCCCCCGCAATGATTTTCAATGCCGACCTCCACATCCACGGGCGTTATTCTGCTGCCACAAGCTCTGACATGAACTTCCCCAACCTGGCCAGAGGCTCGGAGCAGAAGGGCGTCCAGATGGTCGCCACTGGGGACTGCCTTCACCCGGAATGGCTGAAGGAGATCAAGCAGATGCAGGAGGTCGAGGAGGGCACGTTCCAGGAAGGGAACACCTATTTCATCCTCACCACCGAGATAGAGGCGGATAAGCGCGTTCATCATCTGCTCCTTTTCCCAAGCATATCCAGCGTGGAGGATTTCATCGAGAGGCTTGGCCCGGAGAGGGAGAAGCTCGGCTCGGACGGAAGGCCGAGGCTGCATTTCACCGGAGAGGAGCTGGCCATAATCGCAAATGAGGTCGGGGCGATGATAGGCCCGGCGCATGCATTCACGCCCTGGACCGGCATGTACGCGCATTTCGGGTCGCTGGAGGAGTGTTATGGCGAAATGGCATCCAAGGTGCCTTACCTGGAGCTGGGGCTCAGCGCCAACTCGGATTACGGCGACAGAATTCCCGAACTGGCTAAACTGACTTTTCTCACAAATTCCGATGCGCACTCGCCCCAGGCAGTGAGGGTCGGCAGGGAATACAACACGATAGACGCAAAGGACATGACCTACAGGGAACTGGAGATGGCCATAAAACGGCAGAAGGGCAGGAGATTCATCAGGAATGTCGGCCTGCCCCCGGAGGAAGGGAAATACAACAGGAGCGCGTGCTCCAGATGCTTCACCCAGTATGAGCTCGATAGGGCGCTTGCGCTCAGGTGGAGATGCACCTGCGGGGGAAGCATCAAAAAAGGTGTCAGGGAGCGCGCCATGGAACTCGGAGGGGAGATAAAGCACCCCGACCATAGGCCGGAATACATTTACATGATACCGCTGGGCGAGATAATCGCCAAGGCAGTTGGCCATTCATCCCCGTTCACCGGAAAGGTCAATGACGCATGGCAGGCCCTTGTGGACATCGGCGGGACCGAGATTGACGTATTGATGAAGATGGACATAAAAAAGATCGCAGAGATTGCCGGGGATTCGATTGCCAGCGCGGTTGAGGCGTTCAGGGAAGGGCGCGTCACGGTGCTGCCGGGTGGAGGCGGGAAGTACGGGACTGTTCTGCTGCCAGGCCAGGATGCGCCTGCGCCGCCAAAGAGGGAAGCGCAGAAGAGCCTGTTCGAGTTTTAGGATAAAATTATAACTCGTGCCGCGATATGCCTTTGGGCAAGCGAGGAAGTTGCATGTCGGAACAGGAGAATCTTGACAGGGACCTGGCGGAATTGGCAGTGAATGAAGCGCTGGATGCCGGCGCGGAATACGCGGAAGCCAGAATGGAGAGCGGCATCACCAACGGGCTGCTTCTGAAGAACGGAAATCCGGAAATTTCCGGCTTCGAGACCTATTCCGGCATGTGCGTCCGAGTCCTGGTCCACGGAGGCATGGGCTTCGCAACCACGGACCGGCTCGAGAGAGAGGTCGTCAGGGAGAGGGTCCAGACGGCAGTGAGGATGGCAAAAGCGTCCTCAAGGGTCATGGAGAACAGGATCATCCTGTCTGACGAACCGACGCATGTCTTAGATTATTCCGTCCCGCAGAAGAAGAGGATCACAGATGTGGAACTTACCGAAATTGTTGAAGCGCTCACGCACATCGACAAAGCCATGAATGAGGCGGCTCCATTGGTCAGCAGGTACATCCAGCTCGGGATGGGAGAGAAAACCAAATACTTCACTAACTCAGATGATTCGAAAATTGGCTCCGTGATACCACGCATCGTGCTGTTCTCCATACCGACAATCATGGAAGAGGGAAAGATATCGCAGGCCATGATCCAGAGGGGAGTTTCGATGGGCTGGGAGTATATGGACCCGGTGAAGCGCTCCGAGGAGATTTGCCATGAGATCGCCATGACATACAAGAACATGAGGGAGGGCGTGAAAGCCCCGGCTGGCAAGATCGACATGATCCTGGGCCCGGAAGTCGTGGGCATAGCCGCGCATGAGAGCTGCGGGCATCCGTACGAGGCGGATCGCATATCTGGCAGGGAGGCTGCTCAAGCAGGCGAATCATTCGTCAGCGCCGGGATGCTGGGAACGCGCATAGGCAGCGAAGTGGCCACTGTCATCGACGACCCGACCATTGAGAATTCCTACGGCTTTTACCTGTACGATGACGAAGGCGTGAAAGCGCGCCCGAAGGTCCTGATCAAGAATGGGATTATCAACGAGTTCCTTCACAACAGGGAAACGTCCGCTTCCATGGACATGGGCACCAGCAATGCCGCGGCCCGGGCCAACAGCTTCGACAGGGAGGCAATCGTGCGCATGTCCAATACATTCGTTCAACCGGGAGACCATCAGGTGGAGGAGCTTTTTGAAGACGTCAAACTGGGGGTCTACATGAAGAACTTCATGGAATGGAACATAGATGACAAGAGGTACAACCAGCGCTACATCGGCAGGGAGGCGTACCTAATCGAGAACGGAAAGGTCACCACGCCGGTTAAAGCCCCGATTCTGGAATTGACGACGCCTGCCTTCTGGAGCGCCATTGACGCGGTGGCCAAGGACCTGGATTTCTCGGCTGCGACCTGCGGGAAGGGTGAACCAAGCCAGGGCGTCCCCGTGTACACCGGAGGGCCGCACCTCAGGATGCGCAACATCACCCTGGGGGTGCCGCAATGACCGACTGGCTGAGGCTGCCCACGGGCGCAATTCCGGAAGCAGTTGTAAAGCGCGCGCTGGAGATGGGCGCGGACGATGTGGTCGTTACGCTGGCAACGGATGAGACCAAGCAGATACGGTTCGCGAACAACTCCATCACAGTGTCAAAATCCTGGAGCAGCAGGAACATCAGCATATTCCTGGTCAGGGACAAGAGGATACTGGCGACCAATGTCAACGACCCGGCCAAGCTTGACAGGGCCCTGGAGGACATCATGAAGAGGACGGACATGATGCCCCAGAACCTTGATTACGGCGGTATCGCCAAGGGAAAATACGCATACAGGAAGAACGTCCCGGACAGAGAGGTCGCTGGCATGGTCGAGGAGCTTTATGACGGCGTCCAGGCCGCCATCAACGGCGCTAGGGATGCCGGCGCAGCGAGAGTCGCCGGCGTTCTTTACTCGTCCGCTTCGGAAGCGCATTACGCCTCTTCCGGCGGGCCGACCGGCGAATACGGCTCTTCGAGCATGGAGATATCCGTTAGGGCCATGACCCCGCACTCGAGCTCCGGCCACATGGTGCAATCCGTCACCGGGCCAAAGAAATTCACTCCCGAGAAGGTCGGGACGGAAGCTGGAGAGCTGGCAGTGCAATCCGCAAACCCGCAGATAGGGAAGGAAGGCAAGTTTGATGTGGTATTCTCCCCCATGATATTCGCCAATGTCCTGGACCATGTTGGCGGAGCTTGCTCGGCCGGTTCAGTGGATATGGGGCTATCGTTCCTCAAGGACATGGTCGGTAAAGAGGTGGCCAGCAAGCATTTCAACCTCTATGATGATGGCTCGGACCCCGAGTCCCTGGGCTCAATCCCGTTCGACGAGGAAGGGGTGCCGACCAGGAAAAATATCCTGATAGAGAAAGGTGTCCTGAAAGGATATCTGCATAACACCAGCACAGCGAAAAGGTATGGCACCGAGACCACAGGGAATGCGGGAATAGTCTTCCCTGGAAACTGGGCGGTGTATCTGGAGCCCGGGCATGAGACGAAAGAATCCCTCATATCCAAGGTTGATGACGGCTACTACATGACCAACACCTGGTACACGCGGTTCCAGAACTACCAGACCGGCGATTTCTCGACAATCCCGAGGGACGCGATATTCCGCATAAAGAACGGCAAGCTGGACAGCCCGATGAAGGACATCAGGATATCCGAGAACATGCTCAACATCATCAGGAATGTGAAAGCAGTCGGAAACGACCCCATGCAGGTGCACTGGTGGGAGGTGGAGACTCCGGTGTTCTCGCCGCACGTGCTCGTCGAGGGCGTTAACATTACGAGATCTACGCAATGAGATTTCGCCGGACCATTTGCCGGATGAATCATTCCGCCAAAAATTCGCACGCCATCCCCAGCGCCGCCTCCACGCTGGCCTTCTTTATGTCCTGCCTTTTCCCCTTGAAATGGAATTCCTTTGCCTTCTCCCCGTCCTCTGTTGCTACCGCGATGAACACGGTGCCAACGGGCTTTGCATCGGAACCCCCGCTCGGCCCCGCGATGCCGGTGATGGCTATTGCGAAATCGCATGCGAAGTTGTTGATTAAGCCGACAGCCATTCCAATTGCGGCGCGGTCGCTCACCGCTCCGAATTTCTGGATGGTCTCGGAAGGAACGCCCAGCACATCAATTTTGGAGGTATTGGAATACGCGATTATGCCCCCGAGGAAGTATGTGGATGAGCCCGGGACATCGGTGATGATGCTGCCCAGGAGCCCGCCGGTGCAGGATTCCGCAACCGCGACAGTCCAGCCTCTCTGCGTGAGGAGGCTTCCGAGCTGCTCCGCCGGCTCCATCAGAGGCCACCTGCCAGGTCCTGGATGCGCTTCTGGCCATCAAGCATCTGGATGACCCGCTCCGTGGCTGAAGGAACTAGCGCCTGCCAATCGCCATTGGACTTGAGGAGTTCACGGACCCTGCTGCCGGAATATCTCTCGCGGTCGTAGAGCTTTGTGGCTCGGACTTCTATGCCGGATTCCCTGAATAACCTGGATGTGAGTTCGTTATTGGTGTAGATGATGTCGAAAGGCGGGACCAGTGATCGAACATGCGCCACCCAGACAGAGTACCTGTTGATGTCCACAATCGGGATTATGAAATAATTGGTTATTCCTTCCTCGTCCAGGGTCTCGGAAATCATGAGATGCCGCTCTCCGGCAGTGAAAGGGTCCTCCTGGGTATGGCTCTCCTGGGCGCTGCCTATTGCGATGACCAGCTTATCCACCTGGGTCGCTATCTCGCGGACGACCTCTAGGTGGCCTTCATGGAACGGCTGGAACCGCCCGAGGAAAAGGCCGGTAACCATCAGACATCGCCTTCCTCATCAACGAACTCATGGAGATATTTGCAACTTGTTGTGAGGTAATAACGGCAGTGCTCGCATCTGGCGTCGTCAAGGCTGCGCTCTAGATTTTTATTGAAAACATAGCATTCCCTGTTGACGAATTTATCTTCCTCGTCATCATCCTGCATGAGGCCATCAAACATGTAACCGCACATTGTTCGCTCCTATATCGGCACAATATCCGATGCTGCGATCGGCCGGACTGCTGGCGCGTTCTTCGGGACAGCGGAGGCCAGCTTCTTCAGGAGCCCTTCCTTCTTCTTGCCGACAAAAGCGTGCTCCAGAACATCGCTGAGCGTGTCCACCGGAATTATCTCGATCTTGCCATTGTACTTGTCATCCAGAAGGACGTCCTTCATGTTGGCTCTCGGAATGAGGACTTTCTTGAGGCCCATCTCGGCTGCTCCTTCTATCTTCGCGGTGACGCCGCCTACTGGCAGGACCTTCCCGCGGACGCTAAGCGAGCCGGTCATGGCCAGGCTCTGATCTACCTCTATGCCTTCGAGCGCTGAAAATACGGCCGTTGCGACCGATATGGATGCCGAATCGCCCTCGATGCCGGACTTGCTCTCGACGAATTGCACGTGAACATCATGATTGCTGATATCCTCGCCAGTCATCTTCTTGATCACAGCGGAAACGTTCTGAACCGCTTCCTTGGCTATCTCGCCCAGCCGACCTGTGGCGATTATTACGCCGCCGTTCTTGTGCTGCGCCGGCGTGACCTCAGCTGCGATTGGCAGGACCATGCCAGAGTATTCTGATAGCGAGCCGTCGCCCTGGAACACGGCAAGCCCGTTGACCAGACCTACTGCGGTTCCCTCGGTGAGAAGCGTCGCGTAATCCTTGTTGGCCTCCACCATGCGATCGGCAATCTGTTGTTCGAGGGACCTGGCCACGCGCTTGGCCTGAAGGACCTCGTCCTTGGTGACGAACGGGAGATGGTTCTCCTTGGCGATGTCGCCGGACACTCTCACAAGCCCGCCCAGCTCTCTGAGCCTGAGCGTGAGGTGGCCGCGCCTTCCGGAGCGCCTCTGGGCCTCGCGGATGATTTCCGCGACCGCTTCTTTTGTGAAATGGGGTATCTTCTTGTCCTTGACGACTTCCTGGGCAACGAACCGGATGAGCTTCTTCCTGTTCTCGTCGGTATCAGGCATCACGGTCTTCATGTATGTCTCGTACCCGTAGCCGCGAATCCTCGACCTCAGGGCCGGGTGCATTCCGCCATGCTGCATTCCGTTATCGTCCTTGGCGCCGTATATCGAATCCAGATTTCCTGCCGCGACGAGAACGAAGCTGCAGGGAACCGGCTGGCTCTTCACCATGGCACCGGAGCTGCGTTCGCTCTGGCCCACAATCGGGAACTTGCCCTCCTGGAGCGCGGTCAGCAGGCTCTGCTGGCTCTCCATCTTGAGCATGTTTATCTCGTCAATGAAAAGAACGCCCTTGTGGGCTTTGTGGATCGCCCCGACCTCGACGCGGTCATGCTGAGGGGTTTCAAGCCCGCCGCTCTGGAACGGGTCGTGCTTCACGTCGCCCAGCAGTGCTCCTGCATGGGCGCCGGTCGCATCAATGAACGGGGGCATGTCCTGGGGCTGATGGCTCATCAACAGCTTGGGGATCTGGCCTATCTCCTGGCGTTGGGCGCCCGGCATCCTTGTGGCCATGTAGATGAACACCGCCGCAAGTATGCCGAAGAATATCCACATCGGGTTGTGGGCCGGGTCTATGACAAACATGATTATAGCGAAGCCTATGATGAGAAATATTATCGTGAACATCGTCTGGAACTTCTGGTTCTGGCGCTGCATCACCTCGGCTTTCTGGGCGGAGACAATCTCCTTTCCCTTGCCAGCGGGAACGACCTTTATGACCGGCTCATTGGGATCCTCGGGGTTCGGGTATGCGATGACATCCTCGAGCTCGCCCTTCGGGAGGTAATCCACCATGGAGCTGGCCAGCATCGACTTTCCCGTACCGGGCTCGCCGATGAGCAGCACGTGCCGCTTCTGCTCGGCTGCCTTCTTGATGACGTAAACCGCATCCTCCTGGCCGATGACCTGGTCAGCTAGCTGCGGGGGAATCTTGACCTGGTCGGTGGTGTCGAATTTAAGGCTCTTGATCCACTCGTCCGGAGGTTGTTTGCATATGTCTTTTTCCATTTCCAGTTCTCCTTTTTCTCGGATGTATGAAAATATAATATCCACACGCATATAAAACCTTCGCACGAAAAATCAGAATATGGATACTGTTATATAGATTCTTGAGATTATTCCTGGCAGGGTGATTATGAATGCAGAGAAGGATCATACTGATAGGGTGCGGAGTGGTCGGCCAGGGATTCCTTGAGATACTGGTCAAGAAGAAGGGATTGCTTGAGGAAAGATTCGATTTCGAGCCGGTACTGGTCGGCGTTGCCGATATGAGGATGGGCTCGATCCTGGTCCAAGAGGGCATTGACATACCGGCATTCCTGGACCACGTCAAAGCAAATGGCACGGTTCATGACTTCCCTGCCGAGGGAGCTGTGGTCGGCCTCAATTCGCTGGAGCTCATCAAGGAAGCGGACGCCGAACTCATGGTGGAAGTTACTTTCACGGACATCAAGACCGGGGAACCGGCGACCAGTCATATCAAAGCCGCTTTCGACAGAGAGATGTGCGTCGCCACAACCAACAAAGGGCCGGTGACGTTGCACTTCAAGGAACTGATGGAACTGGCCAAGAGGAAGAACTGCCTTTTCAGGTACGAGGGCGTGGTCATGTCGGGAACCCCGATATTCGATCTCCTTGAGTACTGCCTGGCCATAAACGACATACGCGAGATAAAGGGCATCCTGAACGGGACAACGAACTTCATGCTAACGAAGATGGAGGAGGAGAACATGTCCTACCCGGACGCGCTGGCACTCGCCCAGAAACTCGGGTATGCGGAAGCGGACCCGACAGCGGACGTTGAGGGGTTCGACGCACTGGCCAAGGTCGTCATTCTATCAAACGTGGTTCTGGGCGGTTCCCTGAAGCCCTCGGATGCCGAGGAAAGGGTTGGCATATCCGGAATAACCATCGAGGACATCAAGAAGGCCAAGTCGGAAGGAATGCGTTACAAGCTCATCGGCTCCACAAGGATAGAGAACGGCAAGATAATCGCTTCAGTGAAGCCGGTGAAACTGCCTCTCAGCGACCCGCTGGCAGGAGTGAGCGGTGCGGTCAACGCGCTCACATTCAAGACCGACCTCTCCGGCGACGTGACCATCCAGGGCCCGGGCGCCGGCAAGCTGGAGACCGGATTCGCTATAATGATTGATGTGCTGAACATGCACAGGGAGATGTGATTGACATGGATAAATTCAGAGTGGCAGTGGTTGGGGCGCTGGGCGCAGTTGGAACTGAGATGATAAAGACGCTTGAAAAGAGGAAATTTCCGATATCAACCTTCATTCCGATGGATATCGAATCCATGGCAGGGAAGAAAGTCACCTACATGGGAAAGGAAGTCACGGTCCGGGCAGCAAAAGCCGGTGCATTCAAGGATGTTGACATTGCGATATTCTCTGCAGGAAGCGAGGCCAGCCTGGCACTTGCGCCGATAGCGGTTTCCGAAGGCGCCATAGTCATCGACAATTCAGCGGCATGGCGGATGGAGCCAGGCATTCCCCTGGTCATTCCCGAAGTTAATCCCGATGCCCTGGATGGGCACAAGGGCATCATTGCAAACCCCAACTGCTCGACTATCCAGATGCTCGTAGCGGCAAAGCCCATTCACGACAAATACAAGATAAAGAGAATTGTGGTCGCAACCTACCAGGCAGTATCGGGAACCGGCGCCCCGGCAATTGCAGAGCTAAAAAATCAGGCCAGGCAGTACACCGAGGGAAAGCCAATCGAGGTGAACGTATACCCGCGCCAGATATTCTTCAACCTCATCCCGCACATAGATGACTTCACCGAAAACGGCTACACAAAGGAAGAGATGAAGATGGTGCATGAAACGCACAAGATACTCGACCCGGCCATTGCAGTGAGCCCCACGGCAGTCCGCGTCGGAGTAATAAGAGGGCACTCCGAATCGGTGAACATCGAAACCGAGAAACCATTCGAGGTTGCGGACATCGTGAAACTTCTGAAGAAAGCGCCTGGCATCACTGTCATGGATGACCCATCCAAGAAGATTTATCCGACACCACTGGATTGCGACGGAAAATATGATACCTTCGTAGGCCGCATCCGGAGGGACTCCACAGTCCCCAACGGATTGAACATGTGGGTCGTTTCCGATAACCTTCTGAAAGGCGCAGCGCTGAACGCCGTGCAGATTGCCGAAACTCTCGTCCAGAAAGGGCTGCACGCAAGGAAGATGTGAATGCTCATCGTCCAGAAGTTCGGAGGCACCTCATTAGCTGACGCAGCTTCTAGAGGACTCCTTGTTGGAAAGGTGAAAAAGGCCAAGTCCGTCGGGGACGAAGTAATCCTTGTGGTCTCGGCCATGGGGCGAAGGGGAGACCCGTATTCCACCGACACGCTTCTCGAACTGCTGAACGGATATCCCGGCGGGGCCGATGGGCAAACAAGGGACTTGCTGGCTTCATCCGGCGAGGTCATCTCAGCATGCGTCATCTCGGCCCTCCTGAATTCCAGAGGCATCGGCGCTCAGCCGATGACGGCGTTTACTGCGGGAATAGCTGCTGAGGGACCCTTCGAGGATGCCGCACCTGGCAATATCAACGCCAGCCGCATAAGAGCTGTTCTGGACGACGGAAAAGTGCCTGTAGTGACAGGATTCCAGGGAGTAGACGCAACAGGCAATGTTTTGACTTTGGGAAGGGGCGGCAGCGACACGAGCGCAGTGGCGATCGGCGCCGCGCTTGGCGCGGATTTCGTGGATATCTACAAAGACGTACCGGGTGTCGCAAAGGCCGATCCTCGCCTTGTGAAGGACGCGCCTTACATGAAATTCATCGATTACGGTTCGATGTTCAGACTTGCGAATCATGGAGCCAGGGTGCTGCATGACAAGTCAGCCCTGCTTGCCAAGGCAGGCAATATGCGTATCAGGGTGCGCTCAACGTTCGATGACGGCGAGGGAACGCTCATCGGCCCGACGGGAGAGGCGCCTATGCCAGATTTTCTGGGGCTGGCCTCAAGTCCCGCGGGTGATGATACTATGCACATTGTCGCAGTCTTCAATTCTGGCAAAGGTGCGGAAGGCATCGCCGGGACGCGGAAGAACGCAAAGGCAATTGATGGCGTGACCGAGGTGGAATGCGCCGACCCGGATGCGGTCGCATTCCTCTGTGCCAAAAGCCAGGCGGCCAAGGTCGCCAGGCGGCTGTTTGAAATGTTGAATGACTAACACTGACGAGATACAAATAACAGTTTTATCATTCCCACTTCAGCGTGAACTCGCAGTACTCCGCGCCTTTGGTATTGCATGCAGTGGATTCAACACTGCCGTGCAGCCCGCATATCTCCATCATGCCGGTGAGGCTGCCCCTGAAGTACTGGCATTTCTCAGGCGCATCGGGAAATCCAATGTAGCGCATGATTATCTTCTTCGGCGTTTCCTCGACGAGTTCCACGCCGCCAAAATCATAGACATTGCCCCAGCTCTTTATCGCGCCCTGGATGAACTCATGGATATCTGGCTTTCTGGCAAGATAGCTGAGGTGGCCGAGGTTGCGGATATTCCACAGGCCAATCTCATAAATCTTGGAGAGGTCGCCGTTGCCGCATACCCTGTCAGCTACATTGAGGAGCTTCATGTAAAGCCCGTAATCATACCATTCCTTCTCGATGAAAGTCGCCTCGGTAGCCTTTGCGCATCCGGGAAGGGTGCTTATCTCATCCTGGAACCTCTTGAGGCCGAGAAGCCCGCGCTTCCATTTCACGAATCGGAAGACGTTTGCCAGATGGATGCCCTTGACATGTTGTTCAGCCATGGTATCACTTTGCCGCTTCTTTTCTTGAGATGCCCTGTTCCCTGTTGAACAGCTCGTTCTCTTTCTGTATCAGGAGGAGTTCGACCTCGTCTATCTCGCGCTTCCTCATCAGTGTCTGGTCCTCCAGGGATTTTATCTCCATCAAACGCGATTTCAGCTTGTCCTTGCGGTCTTCCAATTCGCGCTCCACTGTGCGGATGGCGCCTTCCTTGCTGCTGAGCTCGTTGGCTTTCACTGCCAGCTCGGATTCCTTTGCTTCCAGACGCTTTTTCCATGCATCCTGGCGCTCTTCCCTTTCCGTGAGGTCCGCTTCCTTGGTCTGGAGCTCCTCGCGCTTGGAGTCTATCTGCAGGAATGTGTCCTCAAGCTTCTTCTGGACCTCCTTGTTTGCCTCCACCTCCACGATGAGCTTCTCCTCCCTGGCGGCGACCTGCTCCTGCAATGAGTTTATCTCTCTTGAGCGAGCTTCCAGCTCCCTGTTGCGGGCGTCCAGCTCCCTCCTCTTATCGTCAAGCTCAGCATCCCTCTTTCTCTGGGCCATGCGCTTCTCGTTGAGTTCTTCCTCGGCGGAGTCCAGTTCCTCAGCGCGTGATGTGATCTTCCTGTCAAACTCGCGCATCTCCAGCCATTTCTCCCTGGTCTCGCTTTCCCTGGATATTATTTCCTTTTCCTTCTTCTCCAGGATTGAGATGCGCTCCAGAATCTCGGCTTCCCTGGCATCGAGCGCGGCGATCTTCTTGGAAATTGAAGTCTCACGCGTGGTAATGTCGGAATCACGTATGTCCAGCGCTTCGGTGCTCCGGGCGAGTTTGGCGCCGATCTGCTGGAGCTCCGCTTCGCGCTTTTCCATGTTCTCGGCGCGTATGGTCATGTCGCGTTTCTTGGTCTGGAGTATTTGCAGCTCAGTTTGAATCTCCATGTTCTTTTCCTGGAGCTTGGCCTCTCTCATCTCAAGGTCGGCTCTTGCTGCCTCGAGGTTCTGGACCTCGACCTTCAGATGCTCCTCCCAGTCCTCCAGCTGCTTCTTCTTGTCGCCGAAGAATTTTCTGGATGCAACGAAACCCACTTTCTTCTCAGGCTCGTGATCTTGAACTGCGACAGGTTCGGGGACTGCCTCTGGCTCTTCCTCGACGAACTCTTCCAGGGCGAGAAGCTCTATCGGAACGAGCTCCTCAAGTTCCTTCCCGACGTCCAGGTCCGGTTCGGCAGTGGTGTCTATCACCTCAGTGTGCGTTGAAATGGATTGAATGCTGATATCTTCCTTGAATTCCGGAACTGGCTCGGATGCGGGAGGCGCTTCCCATGCGGGGGCAGGATCCTGAACCGGTGCGGGTGTTGCTTTGACAGGTTGCGGCCTTGATGCGGAAATGGGCTGAGGCGGCTCAAGTCCATGGTCCGCCCGGAGCTTCTTTGCCCGGCGGATGTATTCGTCCCTGGATATCTGGCCTTTCTTTAATTGCTTTTCAAGGGCTTTCATATCGCCCTTGATTGCCTTCTCGGCTGCCTTCCTCTCCTTCTCGGGAAGCGGCTTCCAGGCTGGCGCTTTCGGCTTTTCCTCCACCATCTCCAGCTGAATTGGTATTTCTTCGGACATAGCTGGCCTGTGCTCGGGCTCAGGAATGTCTGCTTCAGGTTGAGAGGGGGCATCTTCATTGATTGGACTCGGTGCCGATTCCGGCATCTCTGGCTCAAGCTCGGGAACTTGCGCCATATCTGGTTCGGCCGGCAGCTCTTCCTCCTGCAGAATCCCGGGTTGGGAACCAGCTGCAATTGGCTCCTCGACAACATCCACCGATTCGACATTGGATTTCACAACAGGTTCCTGGGCAGGGAGTTCCTCCTCTTCCAGTTCCGGTGCCGGTTTAATGGCAGAATCCGGTGAAACGAGTTGTGTGTCGCAGATCTCACAAATGGTTGCCCCTGCCTGGCACATCATTCCGCATGTCGGGCATTCGATTGTTCCTTCAGAGGAGGTCTTATCCGAATGTGCCACCGGAACGGGAGCATTTGCGGGTTCAGCCTTCTTTGCAGGCTCTGGCCTGGGTTGCTCCTTGCTCTTCGAGAAAAAACCGGTCTTCTTGGTTTCGGCGAGTGAGCCCGTAAGCCCGATGCCATCACCCATGCCGGTTTCCGGCTTCTCTTCCTTCTTCTTCTTGAACAGACCCATGACTTTTCCTACCCCTGACAGTCTGAATGCAACAATCGCTGTGAGGTAATATGGTTACTGCAAATATATAGTTTTAGGTTATTCCAACCATGCAATATATAATGAATGCGAACTTCAGCTTCTCAGAGTCCTGGACATGGCAAATTCCTTGTTGCGCAATGCGACAGGATGGTACGGGTTTATTCGAAGAACCTCCTCGTAGCAGTGAATGGCCTCATCGAATTTCCCCTGCGATTGAAGCGCAGCGGCTTTATTCAGCCAGACGCCGACATCGTAAGGGTCGATCTTCAGCGCCTTGTTGTAGGCATCCAGCGCCGCGTCGTTCATGCCCATGACGCGGTACGTTACGCCCATGTTGGACCAGATGCCAGAGTCGCCCGGGTTGATGTTCAGCGCCTTCTTGTAGCATTCCAGGGCCTCGTCCGTGCGGCCCAGCGTCCTCAGCGCGATGCCTTTGTTGGACAGCAGGTCCGGGTCGTTCGGATTGTATGTTAGCGCCTTGTCATAGCAGTAGAGGGCTTCACCCAGCAACCCAAGCCTGTGAAGTGAGACGCCCTTGTTGAACCAGGCCCAGGAATCGTTCGGGTTCTGCTCCAGCGCCTTGTCGAAGCACTCGATCGCCTGCTCGCTGCGGCCCATCTTCTCAAGGGCGACGCCCCTGTTGAACCAGGAATCGTCTGCTGGTCGAACTTCATAATTGTATGCGGCCGGTGCGGGCGGTGGCACTGGCTTTGGCGGTTCCTCCTCTTCCGGGGGTTTGACGCGCAGCTTTCCAGAGACCTTCGCTTCCTTCCGCGGAATTGGCTTCTCCTCGGTAGTCAGAGCTGGCTTGTGAGTCTCGACATTGAACTGGAAGCCGCAGATGTCGCAGGAATCCACATTCGTGTGCCACATTGCCCCGCATTCCGGACACTCGACCTTGTTGCCGGTGAGGATGTAATTGCGAACATCTTTCACCTGATCGAATTTCTTGGCGAGCGCGCTGGATATCTCGGCTGTGACTGAATCGGGATTGATGGGAACCATGAGCGTGCAGTTGGACTTCTGGGAGCATTGGCTCAGATTGGCCAGGAACTTCTCCACGTCCTTGTAGCTGTTCTCGAGAATGAGGTATCCGAGGTCGTCGATGAGAATCACGCATTCCTTGTTGTCCTCTGTGAACTTCTTCACCTTGGCCCATATCTCCTTGTTCAGGCCTTTCGGGTCTAGCGCGTTCTCGACGCCTTCCATGTCCGTTATCCAGATGATCTCAGCATTCTTGAGGCCGTACTCCTTGAACAGCTTCCTGGGCAGTGTTGTGGTGATGCATAGCCCCTTGATCCCGGATTTGAGGAATTCCGCAAACAGTTCATAGGTGAAATTCGTCCTGGCCTCGTAAATCAGATGGTTCAGTCCCTTTTCCAGCATGTCATATCCCCCTATTTGACTCTCCTGGACTCGAGTTCCTTAACTGCGATCTCCCTGTTCCGCTGCGCAAGCTTTCGGCCAGGGTCTATTGCCAGCGCTTTATCATAGCACTCTATAGCTTCCTTGAGAAGCCCCATGCTCCCCAGGACGACGCCCTTGTTGCTCCAAACGCCTGCGTCTCTCGGATTTATCTCGATGGCTTTGTCATAGCATTCAATGGCTTCCTTTACCCGGCCCATGCTCCTCAGGGCTATGCCCAGGTTGCTCCAGAGAGCGGAATCGCCCGGGTTGATTCCCAGTCCTTTGTAATAAGATTCAATGGCTTCCTCGGTGCGGCCAAGGCTCCTTAGCGCGATGCCCCGGTTGCCCCATGTCTCCGAATCATTCGGGTTCACCTTGATTGCCTGGTCATAGCAATCCAGGGCCTCGTTGACCCGCCCCAGCATCTGCAGGACCGTGGCCTTGTTGAAGAGCGATTGCTGATGTGTCGGGTCCAATACCAGTGCCTCATCATATGCTTTGAGGGCTTCATCGTATTTCCTGGCCCGGCCCGCTGCAATGGCCTGGTTGTACTTGTCCTGCACCTGGCGCTTCTCCACGTCAGTCAAGCGTTTCTTGGCGCCTTTCTTCATGTGTGGTTCGAGGGCCTTGTTGATGCCCAGAGCGAGGGCATCTAGAGACTTCCGGGTCCCGCGGAGCTTTCCCACGTCGCCATCATAATTCTCGAAGACCGCTTCGTACTGGCCCTCGATCTCCTGGATGTTCTGCTTTAGAACGCGCTTGATGTCGTTCATTATCTTGTGGATGTATTCCTCGGCCTTGCCGGAGAATACTATCGCTTCCGAGATGTACTTCCCGTCAGCTATGAGGATGATGAAGCCCTTCACCTCGAGCCTGCTGAATTCTGAAACCTGGTCGCTGGCAAATGAGTTCTTGATGAAGTCCATTATGGCTTGGAACATTCCGCCGATGAGGTCGGGGTCGATAAGGTCCTGCTCGCGCCATGTTCGGCGCTGGATGAGGGTTCCGGTGCCCCTGTGAATGAGATAGATATCCTCAATTTCCAGGTCCAGTTCCTCCTCGACAGAGATGTCCACAGGGGATTCCGGCGGGGCCTGGATGCGAAGGCTGCTGTGCTGGGGAACCTGGGTGACTGGCGAGGGCGCAGGCGGCTGCGGGGCGTATGTCTGCTGGGGCGCGGGCGCCGGTTGTGGCGGGGGGGCGCCTCCGGCTCCAAGGTCCTGAGGCGTGCCTATCTTATCGAAATCCTTCTCCAGCATTGCCCTTGTCTCCTGATTGAATGAGGATGGGTTTATCACTACCATTATCGTGGCGGAGTTCATGGAAGCCATGTCATTGATGCGCTTCACGAATTTCCTGACTTTATCGTAATCGTTCTCCAGAGAGAGATATGCCATGCCATCAAGTAGGAACACTGGCTCGCCGCCGCCCTTAATGAATTTCGTTATTACCCTGGTAATCTCGAAATCAAGCCTGGTTGGGCTGAGCGTGTCCTTGTCCCCGGCAGAATCGGAAAGCCAGTGGACCTGGGCTTTTTCCATGTTGTACATTTTCTTGAGTTTCTGGGGAAAAATGGTCGTGATGCAGAGGCCGGGAGAACCCGCGTTGACAAGTTCGTTGAACATCTTGAATGCCACATCGGATTTTTCCTCGTATATCAGATAGTTGAAGCCCTTGTCAATCACGCTGCCGCCCCTCAGTTACCAGCACAGCATAAAGGAACATAGCCTTTTATATTTTCGCATCGAATAACCGGGAAATGCACCATAATAAAACAAGTGCAGGGATCCGGATTCGAACCGGAGAACCACTAAGGACTAGACCCTGAATCTAGCGCCGTAGACCAGGCTTGGCTATCCCTGCATAGATTTTCCTAAATGCAATCACCAGCAATGGACAGCAGTTTATATTATTTTCTGATGAAGTGCTTCAGACAGCTGATAGTGCAAGATGCCGAAAGAAAGCAACAATTTTATATCCTGACCAGTTATTGCTGCATCATGAGTCAGGGTGACTGAATGGAAGTGGAATGGAAGGTTGATGAGACGGTTCATAGGGAGGGCTGGAACCGCATCAACGCCATCACCGGGGAGGTGTCCGCCATGTCAAGGGATGTTCGCACCATCCTCGATCTTGGAGGCGGCTCAGGCTGGTTCGGCGTTCATCTGGCTGGAAAGCATTCCGGTGCGAATGTCATCTCAGTGGATTTTGTGCCGAGATTGGGGAGCGAAAGGGTTTCACATATCAAGGGAAGCGCGCTGGACATCCCGATGAAAACTGCAACTGCGGATATTGTTGGGGCAAATGCCATCCTGCACCATGTCCCTGACCAGCTGGGAAAATGCGCCTCCGAGATTTTCCGAGTTTTGAAGCCCGGCGGACTGCTCCTGGCCCAGGAACCGCTGGCAGGGAACCCGCCTGCGCGATGGACGAGAGGCTTCGTGAAGACCAGCGCGCATGAGGAGGGGGAGCGCCCGCTGCGGTACCCAGCGATGGAAAAGGCACTGGTCGACAATGGATTCATCATTCAGAAAAAGGAGTTTTTCTTCCTCACATCCTACCTGATGCCGCACCTCATACCCCTGGCTCCGAAAGGAATGCATGGAATGCTCAGGAAGAAGGGATTGTTCCTGGTGAAGCTTGACAGGGCGATGCTGGAGAAGCTGCCAGGATTGGCCAGATGGGCGGCTTACGTGAGCATTGTGGCGCGGAAAACATAGGTTGGAAGGAATATTATGCACAGGATTTTGAAAATCCTATCTTAGACAAATGTTGTGCCACTCCCGCCCTCACAGCGAGGTATGCCGTTTGCATAATGCATCGCATAGGATTTTTCGAAACCTATGCGACTTCCATCCCGGAACTCTGGTGGGCCGGCGGCTGCTGACCTATCTTGACCTGGGGCATCTGTATCGGCGGCGGAAGGCGCATATCTCTGGCAATTACGACGCCCTGCATGAGGCAATTACGCATGATGAGGTTGAGGACCTCGTTGGCCACGTCGTCTGGTAACTTCTTCTCCTTGGTCCATTTGTGGGCAATTCCTGCAACGCCGTCGAAAAGAACATAGCCCTCGAATTTTATGGAGGCGATTGCGCCCATGCCGGTGTAATTTATGGCGAACCTGAAGCCGAGCTCCGTCTCCTTCTCGGAGCGCTCGATGACCTGGGATATCTCGTGATTCACCTGTATCTGGATGTTCTTGTGTACCTCTGTGGATTTTGCGAATCTCCTGGCATCGATGGTCATGAATTCGAAGTTTTTCACCGGCATAGCAATCACTCAATATGTTGGAATCACTGTTCCGTCATATCCTTCTTGCTCGGGTTCCTTTCCTTGTAGAACATCTTGGAACCGCAAACGGTGCACTGGATGCCGACATTGTTTATGTCGCCCCTGACCCTTTCCTTGCACTTGGCGCATCTGTACATGTTTATTTCTCCTCTGGAAGAACCTCGGACTCCTCCGGCTCGGGTGTCGGAGGCTTCTTGCCGAGTTCCTGGGCGAGGTTGGTCTGGTCCTCGCGTGCGAACAGTGCCTTCTGTGATTCCGCTTCCTCCCTGGTGTAGCTTCTTATCCTGGTGGAGTACGCGGATGCCGCGAACTTGAGATCGCAATGCTTGCAGTGCCATATCCCGGAGCTAAGCCTCTTGACGGAATCATGCTGGCATTCCGGGCAGCGCGATGGCCTGGCCCTGTGCCTGCTTACGCTCTTAATCTGCTTTCGTATCTTGACGCCGTACCTGGCTCCGAACTTTCCTGTCATTCCTACCTTGCTGGTGCCTCTTGCCATATTACTCACCTGTTTGAAGCCTGGTCCTCAGTTCCAGGCTCAGTTTTTGGGCGATGTCCAATGCCCTGATGACTTCATCGTAAATGAGTGCCCCTTTTAAACCTTTCTGCATGGCCCTGATGTGCCCGTTGTCGTCTATCGAGACGGTGAATCGGGCATCTGAGGCCAGTTCCTCGGTGAATGTGGGATCTACCAGCAGGACATCCCTAAGCTTGACGAATGTCGTGGTCACTGGCCAGGCATTCACCGGCAATGGGAAATCCTCGCCGAGGCCGAAACGGGACGCCGGTACGCTGGTGCTGTTCATCGCCGCCAACGCAGCCATTGTGGCGGCGTCGAACAGGTTTCCATCGTAATTAATCACCTGAATGTCCAGGAAGACCATCCAGACCTTCTTCCCGGGCTCGATGCAAAGCGCCTGCATGTCAATCATGCCGCTTTCCCTTATCCCCCTGTCGACAACCCTGGCTATCTCCACGGAATCGTCTGACGGCGCTCCGGACTCGAATCCGGGATGAGCCATTGGCTTCAACTCGCAGCCGGTCATTAGGACGCCCTGGTCCGGCTTGTCCGGGTAAGGTTCGCCGGGCTGCAGCTTCACGCCGACAATCACGTCGGTTTTGCCAAGTTTCAATCTTGCGCTGCCTTCCGCGGTGCCTATGATGTCGGTTTCGAAGGAGATCGGCCTGAACTCATCCAGTGTTCTGTCATCCTCCCTGCAGCCGCGCTGGGCCAGCTTGTAAATGAGCTCCTTCTTTATCTCGGGAACGATGGTGCGCTTCATTGCTCCGCCTCCGGTTCACTCATGTCTGCATAGTTGACAGCGTATCTCCTGCGAAGCGCGTCGCGCTGCAATTCATGGATGTGCTTGCATGCCGCCATGCACATCTGCATTGCAGCCTTGAACTCCGCGATTGTCATGTGGCCATCCATCTGCAGGAGCGAGATCTCTCCGGTGCCAGGCACAAATCCGAGCGGCATGTCAGCCTGCCCGAAATTGTCCTCTTTCTTTCCCAGGTCGAGAGCCAGTTGCCCATCTATCTTGCCGACGGCGCATGCCGCGACAAGGTCCTTCATGGGGATTCCTGCATCCGCAATGGCGATAGAGGCGGCAGTCAGTCCTGCGCACCTCGTGCCAGCGTCCGCCTCCAGGACCTCGATGTAAACGTCAATGCTGGCTCTCGGGAAATTGCCCGTGAGGACCACGCTTTCCAGTGCCTCGGCTGTTATCTTGGATATCTCGGTCGCGCGCCTGTTTGGGCCCGGGCGGACCCGTTCATCGCTCGAGAATGCGGCCATATTGTAACTCACCTGAACAATGGCCTTTGAGGGATCCTGCAGGTACTTGGGCTGGGCTTCCCTGGGGCCGTAGACCGCGGCAATCACCTTGTTGCCGCCCCATTCTATGTAAGCCGAACCATCCGCATTATCAAGAACGCCTGCCTCCATCCGGATAGGCCTGAGTTGGTCCAGTTTCCTTCCGTCCAGGCGCATGCCATCCTTGTCGAGTAATTTTATTTCGTCCAACAAATAAATCACATCCTCTCATCGTCGTTTCCGGGTGGATTTCCATTAAGGTATGCCCTCACCTCGTCAGTCAGACCGTGCAGGTGGGTTCCCCGGTCAATGATGTTGATTGCCGCGGAAGCCTTTCTCATGCCTTCAAGCTCGCCATCTATCCATATGGTTCCGTTCTGGCCGATGAAAATCCTGCAACCGGTGTGCTCCTTCAAGAGCGATATCATGGAACCGTTCTTGCCTATTATCCTGGGAACCTTGGTGTGGACTATCTTCATTATCTGGCCGGTGTTGAGCTTCCTGAGCCCCTGCTCTTTCATTGTGAGGTTGACGCGCCTTGTCTCATCGACCTGACCTATCTTTGCGAGCACCACGTCACCAACATTGAGGTGCTGGGTCGTAGCTCCGAATTCAACTTTCCACGGGCTCTCGTTGGCATGGAGGAAAGCCGGGTACGGACAGCCGATATCGACCATCCAGCTGTTGGGTCCCGCATCTTGAACAATCCCTATGATTGAATCGCCTGGCTTGGGTGAATATTTGCCGGCGAACGGGATGACATTCACGAAACCGGCCCTGAAATTGACTATGCCGAGTTGCGCCGAGAAAATCAAATCGCCTTTCCTGTAGGTGCCATTTCCGGATTTAAGCTCCGAATCTCCCACCTGCTCCCCGGGAACCACGATGACCCTGTCCGTCCTCTGAACATCATCCGCCATTGCATCACAACCGAACATTGCTCCGTCCCTGACGTCGGAACGGCTTTTGCATTCATCTGACAAATACCGGAGCGCGTTCCATTATTTTAGTATTTTGCTCTCCACGTTGCCCTTTGTCTTCTCATTCAGCCTGTTAAAAAGGTCCTGCTGGAGCCCGGCGGGGATCTCGACCACACCGACCCATGAGCCATCTGCGGTCCATTCTTCCTTGCTGATGTTGCCCAGCGCTTTTATGTCGCCATAGCATTTCCCGTAATCCGGACCGGTGAGTTTGATTGCCAGTTTGAGTTTCTCGAAACTTATGGGAAGCAGAGCTCTGAGAGCCTGGACGACGTCCTTGACTTGAGCGGATACGGGCTTCATGGGGTCGATATGGATGCCGGCCTCCGCCATCGCATTCTCGATGCGCTGAGGCGGGTGCGGGGTTTTCGTCTGGGGATTCATTCCCTCCCTGACTATCAGAGCCACAATCTGCTTGCGCTTATCTTCCTGCATCATGCGCCTCTGCTCCGTGGTGAGCTGGACAGTGCCCTTCTGGATGATCTCGATGGCTATGCCCTTGGAGTGCAATGTGCCAAAAGCCAGTTCCAGTTCCTCGGATGAGGAGCGCGTGCCTTTTCTTGCATCTGAGAATATCTCGTCAGCGGGCATGTGCTCGATTATGTCCTTCCACCCATCCGGTTTTCCGTCGTTCACATAATCTGCTTCGATGATGATCTCGAAATTGTGCCCGTGGGTCTCCAGCCTGGCTATGACCATGCCATCCATTAGGTCGTCGGTATGCTCCTTCTCAATCATCCTGTCCTTGACCATAGCGCTTACCACTTTAGAGCTTGTCCGTGAATTTCTTTATCTGGTCCGGGTCCAACCTGACGAATTTCTCGCCCTTCTTGATGACGCCTATCTCGACGGTCGTTTCGGTTGGTGCTTCGTCCCCGCTGAGCTTCAGACCCTCAAGGCCCATGATGATTGCATCTTCCATGCTCATGCCATCCTTGAACTTGTTCTCGAACATCTCGATGACCTGTGCCCTGCCAGAACCGATGCATCCTGCCTTGTAGGAACTCAGCGCACCGCTGGGGTCGGTCTCGAAAAGGTGAATGCCCTGGTTGTCCACTCCGCCCACGAGAAGGGCCGTTCCGAATGGACGAACGCCGCCGTACTGGGTGTAGTTCTGCTTGTAGTCGCATATGCGCTTCACCAGCATGTCGGTGGAAATCTTCTCTTCGTAAGTGACCTTGTTTATCTGGGCTATAATCCTTGCATAGTCCACGAGTGTCCTGGCATCTGCGACCAGGCCGGATGTCGCGCATCCGATGTGCTCGTCAATTTGGAATATCTTCTCCACGGAATTCGGCTCGACCAATTTGCTCCTGGCCTTCTTGTCCGCCATGAGTATTACGCCGTTCTTAAATTTCAATCCTACTGTTGTGGTACCCCTGCCGACCGCCACCCTGGCGTACTCTACCTGGAACAATCTCCCATCGGGTGAGAATACCGTTATCGCCCTGTCATAAGCCATCTGTCCTGCTTGCATGTTTCTGCCTCCTCTTTGACAGGTCAATATGCCGAGTGATATTAAAGTTTTGCAGTTGTTTCCACAAGCTTTGGCGTAACATCTTCGCCAATGTCGATTATCGCGCCGAACCCTTCCTTCGCCGGTCCCGGGTTCAGGCAGATGGTCCTGCCAAGCGTACAGATTCCTCTGGATTCATGAACATGGCCGGAGATAAGAAGGCGCGGCTTCCTTTCCTCGATCACTTGATTCAGCCACATATCGCCTATGTGACCGGCCCGAATGAAATCATTGCATCCTTTGGGCGGCACGTGGCTTACCAGTATGTCAATTTTCTCCGGGAATTCGAAAGAATCGTCCAGGGGATGCTGAAGGCCCACAATCTCAAGTTTCTGGAATTGTCTGTGACGATTCATCAGATTCCTATCCGTATCTTTCCCAAGTAGAGCGATTACATCGTTGGTGTCACAGTTGCCGTTCACTGCCATCACTGGAATGTGAATTGAATTGAAGAAATCCCTTGCCCAGGATGCTGGGCCGAAGTGCGTGATGTCCCCGCAGACAATCAGCAGGTCAGGTGAGTATTCGTTGATGAAATCCCGAACAGCGAGAGAGCCGGAGCGGCTGCCGTGTATATCGGATACAGCCAGAATCCTGGTCAGCCAATCACCAGATCCCCATGCCAAGATTTCCGAATATCAGGAAGTAGCCCACCGCAAAACCGAGAATGGCTCCGGAGTTCAGCAGCGGAAGACCGGCCTGCGGGCGGCCTTTCAGAACGAATCTCATCAGGATGGAATAGCCGACCAGAGACCCTATCAGCGTGCAGAGGGCGACCCCGAAGCTGGCCATTGTTGGTTCCAGATAAGTGTGGCCTCTGATGACCACGCTATCCCCAAGGAATGTCATGGCGGAAATGACGAGGCTGCCAGGAAATACAATATCCCCCAGCCCCATGAACATGGCTTCCCTCTTTTCGCCTTTCTTGAGGGTCTTCTTCAGGCCCTTCTGCTTCCTGAATGAATAGTCCTTGGACTTGGGGACAACGAGTATCACCGGAAGATGCTTCTCAGTTACCGCATCAGCCAGGTCTATCATATGCTTGGTTTTGTAGACGGATATGGCATCGTAGATTGCCAGGGCAATCATCAGGATGAACAGCGGAAGTATGCCTAGGGATATCCCCAGAATGGCGATTATTCCCGCGCCCACAACGATTCCGATGCTGTCCACCACATACCATTCGGGATATTTGTAAAGGATGTAAGTCAAGATTGCTGCCGTTCCGATGCACATGGCTAGGAAAAGGAAGTCCACAAAGTCACGGTGCAAGTCGTAATAAGACTTGCTGAAAAAGATGTTGAACACATAGTTGTAGGGGATTATGAGAACGTACATCAGCGTGAGCCCGCTCGCGAAAAGCACCAGGCCCTGGATTATGCCCAGCTTCTTCTTCTTTGCCAGAAACAGGACGACGCCAGAGAATATAACTATGAAGAAAATGTACATCAGAGGAATCCACAGGCTCTCGGGATCCTCGAATGCCTGGTAGCCCATGCCCATGAAGGGTATCGAAAGCAGCATCCCCAGAATGACAGTTACGATGAAGATAACACCCATTGAGATGGCTGAACCGTACTCACCGCGAAAGCCTGGCAATTGCTCACCTACCCTGTGACTACCTGGGCGAATGCTGACGTTCCCGATATGTTGGTGATTTTAACCTTCACGGTCATGCCCTTGCTCACACCTGGCACGAATATGATGTACTTGTCCAGCTTGGCTATGCCGTCTCCCTTCTTCCCAAGATCCTGAATAAGAACATCGTAAGTGTTTCCAATGACTAACGCAGGGATTTCAGCTGCCGCGACCGCCCTTGGCACCTTCACGGGCCTGTGTGCGCCGCACGCCTCGCATTCAAGAATCAGAACGCGGCCGTCTTTCACCAGCTTGGAGTCGGGCTTGCCGCATTCCGAGCAGAGAACGTATGTTGTAAGGTAGGATTTCAATCTGGTCCTGACCTGCTCAACGCCGAGCTTGCTCTTGAATATCGCCCTGCGGCCGTCAAGGTTCCCGGCAGTGCCCATCTCCCTGAGAAGGTATGCAAGTATTGCCTCCGGTTCTCTGCGGAAGAGCTCGGCGATGTCGGCAAAGTTCCTGAACACTGTCGTCTTGCCTTCCAGGAACAGGTCCGGGTCCGGCATCTGGAACCTCTCGCCATCGTTGGTGTGCTCGGGCAAGTTTGCCTTCGCCCTCTTGAGTAAAGCCTCGTAATCGTAACCTGACATGCGGGCTTCTAATAATCATCTTCTTTATAATGGTTTGCAGGAAATACATGCCGTGAAATATCAACCCAGATGCCTTAACAAGTTCAGGGATACTTACGGCAGTAATTGCAGTACCATCTGTTGTATTGCTGGATGAATGTCATTGGCTGGCCACATGTGGGGCAGTTCTGGAACATGGGTGTCGGGGGCGGGGGCATGTAGCCCATCGGGGCATATGGATACTGCTGCCGTATAGGGGGCCTGACGATGAGCCAGATGATGAGCGGGATGAGCCCGAAGAAGAACACGAGTATGGCCCAGAGAGCGCCGCTGGAGCCTCGCTTCTCCGCATCGCGGTAAACCCAGATGCAAACGTAAATCCATATGATGAAAAACAGGAGCGAGACAATGCATATCGCGGCGAGATATGCGGTGGTTATTCCCTCAATATCCGGTATCTGCAAAGCTGTGAACATATGAATCCCGATTCCATAACGCATTGCCACTATAAACAATTTACCTAACTGGTTGTGCATTTCTGCGGCGACGGCTTCTGGGAATTCCCAGCAATACTTTATATATCCGATTAATTCATGGAACGGAAGTTCCGATGATTGAGATCCCGCTTTTCCTGCTTGGATTGGTGATGCTGGTCAAGGCATCCGATTACCTTGTCAGGTCGGCCGCCAAAGTCGCGAAGTTGCTCGGGGTATCAGAGCTCCTCATCGGCCTCACCCTTGTGGCGGTGGGGACATCCATCCCAGAGATGGCCACTGCAATTCTCGCCTCGGTCGTCCAGCAGAACGAGATAGTATCCGGCAACATCGTGGGAGCCGGGATCCTAAACATCGGCGCGGTCCTTGGAATATCCGCCATGAGCAGGAAGATAAGGACCAACGAGGACATGCTCAGGCGCGACGGCTACATCATGATTCTGGCCATGGTCCTGTTCCTGATATTCGCCTGGGACCTCACCGTCCAGAGGTGGGAAGCCCTTATCCTGATTGTGTTCTATTTCGCATACGTTCTGTTCCTGTTCGGGAGCGAGCGCAGAGGCGATGGCAAGAAATACTATTTCAAGCAGTTCGTTATCTATTTCTTAAAATGCGGCTACGTTGGGACGATCCGGGAGACCATGTCCAATGGAAAGAACAACAAGCCGGTAGAATGCGCCAGGACCCGGAACAGAAGGAAGAGGATAGGCAAGGAACTGGCAATCCTGTTCGTCTCTGGCGTTGGCGTGGTCATAGGCGCTCATTTCTTCATAGATGGCGCGCTTTATTTCGCGGACATGTTCGGTGTTTCAGGGACCTACATCGGGATAACGCTTGTGTCCATCGGGACCACTCTGCCAGAGATGACAGTGAGCGTCACTGCTGCCAGGAGGGGGCTGGGCAATATCGCGGTCGGAAACGTCATCGGCTCCAACATAGCCAACATATTCTTCATCGCAGGCCTTGCCGGGCTGATTTTCCCGCTGACCATCATCAATCTGACAGTCTGGTACTCAGCACCATTCATGATTTTCATGGGCCTCATCGTCCTGGTCTTCATCAGGACCAGATGGACAATAAAGAGATGGGAGGGCGCAATACTCTTCGCGCTCTACCTGGGGTTCATGGTATTCCTGTTTTTGAATCCACAGTGAGCGCAGATAAAAACATCAGCCTTTCATCACTCCCAGCGGCTTCATCTTAGCAACCAATTTTGATATCCCTGCGCCGCTGACAACCTTTACCACGTCGTCAATGCGCTTGTATGCGTGAGGGGCCTCCTCGGTCAGCACATCGCTGCTGGCCGCGCGAACGTATATCCCGTCGCGCCTCATATCTTCCTTTATCTGGCCTGAGGTGAATTGCCTCATGGCGGATTGCCTGGACATGACCCTTCCTGCGCCATGGCAGGTTGAACCGAATGTCTCAGTCATTGACTTCTCGGTTCCTGCCAGCACATAACTTGCGGTACCCATGTCGCCGGGAATTATTACCGGCTGGCCCACGTCTCGGTAATCGAGCGGAACATCAGCGTGGCCCGGGCCGAATGCCCTTGTGGCGCCTTTGCGGTGGACCATGACCCTGGTGCGTTTCCCATCGACCTGGTGCTCTTCCACCTTGGCGATGTTGTGACAAACATCATAAACAAGCTTCATGTCCATCTCCTCCGCGCTTCGGCCCATTGTCTTCTCAAAGGATTCCCTGACCCAGTGAAGAATGAGCTGGCGGTTGGCCCATGCGAAGTTAGCGCCGCATGCCATCGCTTTGAAATAGCGCTGCGCTTCATCGGATTGAATGGGCGCACAGGCAAGCTGGCGGTCCGGTAAGTCAATATGATATTTCTTGACCGCAGACTCCATCTCCTTGATGTATTCCGTGGCAATCTGGTGCCCGGCCCCCCTGGAACCGGTGTGAATCATCACCATTATCTGGCCCACATGGTCTATGCCGTATGCTTTGGCCGCCACAGGGTCGAATATCTCTTCCACTCTCTGGACCTCGAGGAAATGGTTTCCAGCGCCCAGGCTGCCCAGCTGCGGCGCCCCGCGCTTCTTGGCGTCATGGCTGACGAACTGGTTGTCGGCGTTCTTCATCCGGCCGTTCTCCTCGGTATGGATTATGTCGGACTCCCAGCCGTAGCCGTTCTCCACGGCCCACTCGGAACCTGTGTCCAGAACGTCGTTGAGCTGGGACGGGTCAAGCCGGACTTTGCCCTTGGAGCCAAGCCCCGAAGGAACATTCTCGAACATGGAATCGACAAGTTGATTGACTTTTCCCTTGACGTCCGCTTCAGATAGATTGGTTCTTACGAGCCTAACGCCGCAGTTGATGTCGAAGCCCACTCCCCCGGGGGAAATCACCCCGTCATCGAAATCGGTTGCCGCAACACCGCCGATGGGAAACCCGTAGCCCCAGTGGATATCCGGCATGGCCATGGACCTTCCCAGGATGCCCGGGATGAACGCGACATTGGCCACCTGCTCGGGCGCGTTGTCCTTCTTCACCTGCTCCATCATCTTTGCGTCTGCAAAAATAACACCCGAAGTGCGCATGCCCTTCTTGTAGCTCATGGGTATCTCGAAACGGTAATCGTCCAGCTTCTTCAACGGGCCTGTCCAGTCTGCCAATAGAATCGCCTCGGGAAGGTATGCAGCGCCATGATATTTAAGGGTAACGCCAGCGATTAAATAGATTACAGCAATCCCCGTCCAATGAAGGCCGAATCCCTCAACTTCCTAGCCAATGCCGCGCTCTTCTCCTCGCTCCTTCTCATCCCACTGTTCGCCCAGGAGCTTGGAGCGAACACGTTCGAGATTGGCGTGCTGGTGGCCGCTTACAGTTCTGCCAATATGCTGGCATCTTACATATTCGGCAGGCTCTCGGATGTTCACGGGAGAAGGCTGTTCCTCATTTCGGGGCTGGTGCTGTCCTCACTGGCATGCGCCGCTCAGGTTCTTGTGCATGACACTGTCACGCTGCTCATAGCAAGGGTGGCGGTGGGCTTCTGCGCGGGGATTTACCCTGCTGCACTGCTGGCCTACGCCTACGAAAGGAAGAAGCGCATGAGCCGGTTCCTGGCCTGGGGCTCAGGCGGTTGGGGCGCCGGGACCGTTGTCGCGGGGATTGTGGCCACCATGTTCACCATTAGAGCGCCTTTCATTTTCAGCACCATCCTGATGATTCTGGCCATACCTGTCGCGCTTCGGATGCCGTTCCGCAATGACGTGAAGATGGTGATTCCGCTTTTCCCTGTCAAATTGATTAAGAAGAACATATCGGTCTACGCACCGGTTCTGGTGCGCCATACCGGCGCCAGCGCGATATGGGTGATGTACCCGCTGTTCATCCAGGGGCTTGATGGCGTCGGCACCGACATATTCCTCTGGGTCGGAATAATGTACGGGATAAACTC
Source organism: uncultured Methanomassiliicoccales archaeon (assembly GCA_938004075.1). Lineage (GTDB taxonomy): Archaea > Thermoplasmatota > Thermoplasmata > SG8-5 > SG8-5 > UBA147. The sequence goes on along the minus strand of CALKWP010000089.1, from coordinate 1,389 downwards.
ATTCACCCAGTTCCTGGTCATGCCTCGGCTTCGCTGGAAGAGCGGGCCTCTGATATTGGGCGGGATCATCGCATCAATAACCGTTTTCCTGATGTTCCCGATGTGCAAATCAATATGGCACCTGATGCCCACACAGGTTCTGCTGGCAATATCATGGGCGCTGATCTATGTCGGGGCGATAAAATTCATGATGGCCAGGAACAAGGAGCGCGCGACAGTAACCGGGTTCCTGAACTCGGTTCTTCAGCTATCTGCCATCATGGGCGCGCTCATCGGCGGGCTGATTGTTTACCTGACTGACAGCATGGTGGCGCCGATGTATTTTGCCGCGGGGATGGGATTCGCGTCCCTCATCCTTTACTATGCCCTCAGCCATTTTCAGAAGAGAAGGGTGCCGGCTGCGATTTAAATGTTCTAGCGCTCAGAAGCCTTCGATTTTCTGAGCCTTTCCTTCGCGGTCTCCTTCTTTCCAACCACTTTACAGAACATGAAGCCAAAGAAAGAGAAAACCAGGCGCAGCAGCTTCCAGATGTTCTCTTCACGGCTGACTTTCACCATCTCCAGAGGGCTGTAAGCGGTCCAGAGGTTGCCATGGCGCAATGTGAGCTCCTTCCTCCCGAAGCCGTACCAGAAAGATTGCTTGAAGAAACCTGTGAACGAGGAACGCGCATTGTGGTAAACGATTGCGGTCGGGCAATAAACCAGTCGATAGCCAGCTTCCACGGCCCTGTAGTTCAGGTCGACTTCCTCCGCCTCCTTGAACCAGGGATCGAAGCCCTCGATGGCATCGAAGACTTTCTTCCTGTAAGCCAGGTTGACGCTGGGATAGGTTATGTCCACGCCGTTGAAGAGCATGCCGACGCGCTTCAGCGAGGTGAATCCATGATAGCCGAGGCGCACTTCCCTGCCGGCAACAATGTCGGCGTTCTCCATGGCCTTTGCCAGCTCATCAATCCAGAGGGCGTGGGCGATGGCATCCGCGTCTATGAAAGCAACTATCTCGTTCTTGGAATTGGCCACCCCGAAGTTTCTGCCTTCCCCACGGGTCCCGGGATGCTGGAGTAGCTTGACGAATGGCCATTTGGCCGCGTACTCCTTGACTATGGCCTGTGTGCCGTCCGAGCTGTTGGCATCCACAACCAGGACCTCATCCGGCTTCCTGGCCTGATAGACAAGGCTGTCAAGGCAGTCCCGCATGAAAATCCCGGCATTCCGGGTTATAACCACAACGCTGACTTTCATCGGGCATTTATATTGTCTATCATTATATTAATCTTTCGGAATTTTAAATTCCCGAAAAAAGGCCGATGCAGACAAGAATGATGGCCAGCGATATACCGTTCAGGTAGGCTTCCTTCAATTTTCGGCCGCCGAACGATAACCTGCCCC
>CALKWP010000088.1 GCA_938004075.1 uncultured Methanomassiliicoccales archaeon | reverse complement strand
ATGGAGGGGCAGGTCGAGGAACTGCTCCCCGAGATCGAAGGGCCGATCGATGCCGTGGTGGTGGACCCGCCGCGGAGCGGCGTGGAGCGGGAGACGCTCGACGCCTTGCTGGCGCTTGGCCCGGCGCGCATTGCCTATGTCTCCTGCGATCCCGCGACGTTAGCCCGCGATGTTCGCCGCATCGTGGATGCCGGCTACACGCTGGAATGGGTGCAGCCTGTGGACCTCTTCCCGCAGACCTATCACATCGAGTGTGTAGCCTTGATGTCAAGGGTTGTGGGAATGGGTTAGATTTTGCGAGTTATATGTGACTTATCAGAATAATGCAAAGTAATTGGGGTAGGAAGCATGAGCAAATACGACCCATTGTGGAAATACATACAGGCAAACGGCAGTGATAGTTTCAAGCTGACTTATGCCGAAATAGAAGAGATAGCCGGTCTGCCCATTGACCATTCTTTCCTAATGTACAAGAAGGAATTGCTGGAATATGGCTATAAGGTTGGGAAGATTTCGATGAAGGAGAAGACGGTGGCTTTTGAGAAGATTGGAGAGCAGTGCAAAGCGAAACATTAAGTATTAATGGAATTCCTGCGATTTTGTGGGGAAACCCATCGGGGAAAATATATATTCATGTTCATGGAAAAATGGGTAGAAAAGAATACGCGGAGCAATTTGCCGCTATAGCGGAGAGAAAAGATTATCAGACGCTTAGCTTTGACTTGCCAGAACATGGTGAGAGAACCGATACTACCTATCGCTGCGATGTGTGGAATGGAATACATGATTTGAATGCTGTGGCAGATTATGTATTTGCAAAATGGAATCAAGTATCGTTATTTGCCTGTAGTCTCGGTGCTTATTTTTCTTTGAATGCATATAACAATAGAACTCTTGAAAAATGCCTTTTTCAATCACCGATTGTAGATATGAAATGGCTTGTAGAACATATGATGCTATGGTCAGGTGTCACTGAAGAACAGCTCAAACAGAGTAATGAAATCGTTACGGATATAGACACTCTTCGCTGGAACTATTACCAGTATATTTTGGCACATCCGATAAATCTCTGGGCTTTTCCTACAGCCATTCTCTATGGTGGAAAGGACAATATGCAGCCAATTGTATCCTTACAGGCATTTGTAGAGAAATTTGGTGCTGTGTTGACTGTATCTGAGCAGAGTGACCATTCATTTATGGGCCCGGCTGATTTTGACATAGTTGAACAATGGCTGTCCGATAACATATAATCGATTGTGCTGCACCCATAAAACTGGGGATGGTTCAAAAATAGGGTAACACTTTCGGTTTCTTGAGGTTGCAGGGATCTCCAAATCAAGGATGATAAAGGTTGTCCAAAACCAACATTCTGTTAAGGAGATCCCTATGGGCAATTATCATGCTGGAAAACCAGATTTGCAAACGCGGGTGGAGTTGTGTGTACAAATGCTGGCTGCAGAGCGTCCCTGGGGGACCGCCAGCCGTCTGGCAAAGGAGCAGGGTGTCTCGCGAATTACTCTGTCTAATGAACCATCTCACCCTTTTGATTCTATATCAAGTCAATATCGGTTTTGAATCAAGTCATATCATCCCGAAGCGCATCAATAATATTTTCTCTTGTTATCTCGCTAATAGCATACCGCATGGTAATGAACACGATAAAGAGCACGCTGAACACGCTGATTGCCATACTGCCCCACGGGAATACAAAATCGAAGTTGTCCATCCTTTCTGCGGTCGCCAGCACTTCATAAATCAGCCAGGAGAGGAATCCTGCTATTGGAAGCCCGAACAAGAGCGTCCTCATGCCATAAAAGACACACTCGAAATTCATCATCTTATTGAAATCGCGTTCAGACATCCCTACCGAGCGGAGCATAGCAAGCTCCCGCCTGCGCAGCCTGATATTCGTGGAAATCGTGTTGAACACATTGGCAACCGCGATCAGCGAAAGCATGATGACAAAAAAATAGGTGAACACATCAATCACAAAGGTTAAACTGCGCCATTGTTCAACTATCGCGTACACATTGTACAGGGTATACGCATACGTAATTCCCGCGCCCTGAATCATCATTTCCATTTCTGACACCGATTGCGACGGATTCTTTGACAGAAAGGACAGACCTATATTCGCATGGGTATCCGGGGTTTCAAACTTCTCAATGAGCGAATAGGGCGCCACCACCATAAAAATGGTTGGCCTCCGCTTGGAAGATTGACTTGGAGGCGGATCCACCGGGTATGTATCAACAAACGTAATGTTTATGCTTTGCCCCTGTTCCATCATTGGTTTGTCATTTGTTTCGAGAGCGACACTGAAAGTCATGGAACGACTTGCGAACACATCAAGCACCTCGCTCGGCCTGTCTTTTTTATCAATCTGCTGTTTGGCAATGGCAATCATTTTCGCGTCCTGCCCGGTATATTCTTCTGCGGACAAGCCCAATTCTTTGATAAAACGCAGATATATGCTGTCCTCAATAAACTGGATGTCCATTGGCAGATGAACCGTTTCGTCCAGCGCAGCATACCCTGCGTATTCCCGGTAACGGTCTGAAAAATCGCTTGCCTTAACCACGCATGAATGAGAGAAAACTGCCTGGTAAGAGCTTTCGTAAACCCCGGCTGCGGTCTTTAGTTTGTCGTAAAGCGGGAACATTTCGCTAACATCCATGTCCTGGGCGTTAAAAAGGATGTCATAGTCGAAGTCCGTTATATACCGTTCTGAAAGCCGTTTCAGAGTTGTTCCAAAAGCACTTCCCGATACAAACAGCACGACGCTTAAAATAAGGGATAGCACAATGCTGCGATAGCGTTTTTTATTTCTCTTAAAATTCTTCAGCGCAAGAGTTCCCTCCAAACCGTAAATGCGCTGCGCGAGTTTTGACGTTTTCAAGGCTTTCGATTCGGTTTTGACCTCATTGGTCTGGCGAATACTCTCCATCACGGGAGTGTTTGCGGCTTTCCTGGCTGGGATATAGGCTGATATCAAAATGGTCACCAAACTGACCGCCGCCGCAGCAACAATCGCGGGGACAGACACCGACAAGGTTAAAGGCACAGTGTCGTGGAGAATAGTACCGAAATTCACTGCAACAACAGGAATTACAAGCCTGATGCTGCCTATGCCGACTATAACGCCAATCGGTATGCCGATTGCACCAATGCAAAGTCCCTCAAACAGCACCGAATTTCGCAGTTGGCTTGCCGTGGCGCCCACCGACGAGAGAATCCCAAACTGGAGTGTGCGTTCGTTCAGCGAAATGTTGAACGAGTTATAAATCAGAAAAATCGAGCCGACCATAATGATGGCAACTAAAATGCCGCCAACCGCGTACAGAAGCGCGTTGAAGAGGTTGTCGTCCGAAAGGCCCATGAAACGCAGTACATTATCATTAAAGACATGAGCTTCGGTTCCGGCTGTGTAGATCGGAAGAGCACACGTATGAACTCCAGTCACGAATCACCATCTCGTATGC
>CALKWP010000087.1 GCA_938004075.1 uncultured Methanomassiliicoccales archaeon | reverse complement strand
TCCTGCCGCGCTCCGGCCTGGGCCACAAGCACGGCATCGTGCTCGGCAATCTGGTGGTTATGCGGCATTAAGAAAACAGTGTCAAGTGTCTCGTTGTGGCCCTCTTGTGAGGGTTTTGTTTTTTGTGGGTTTATATCTTTGGGTTTGAAGAAAGAACGCGGTCTGGGCTCGGTCGGCGAAGCCGAATGAGCCAGAAGTACAAGGGAGCGCAGCGACCGCGTCAGGACGGCGGTACTCATTGCACCGGTCGAAATTGGGCTTCGCAATTGTTTTGACACTGCCGGCGCCGCCGGCATTTTTTTTGGTGTAACATTTGTAAAGCGAAATGTTGATACGGTTTCAATAGGCTCATATCTCGATGGAGTTATTCTTTTTTGACCACGAAGTGCTAACTGCGCTGCCCAAGGCTGAGCGCTCGAAGTACCTTGCGTTGGTTAAGGCCGTGGTCATTCCCGATGGTCGGCCATTCTTCATTGGTGCTGATGGCCGTCCCGACACCGACTTGGATGGCTTCTGCACTTATTTGCTCGACCCTAGGAGGGGAAGCCGAAATACCTGGAAGACCTATGCAAACCAGGTTGCCGTTTTCCTGCGTTTCCTAGAGATGCAGAAAAAATCCTGGAAGGATGTGAGTCGGGAGGACCTTAAGGCCTACTACCGGGTAAGAACTACGGGAGAGTTCCAGATTGGTCCTGCCATCAAGGGGCAGTCATGGAATGTGGTGAAGTCGGCGCTAGTGCATCTCTACGAGTATGCGGTGGATGCAGGGCTCATCGAGGCGGCCCCTTTTAAATATCGGCGCTCAAAAGCAATGTTTGGTGGGGCCACCGGATATACGGCAGATTTTGGGGCGAAGCCCAAGCCAGAACCTATCAATTTCATCAGCATTCGACGGTACAAAGACATTTGGCGACCTGTGCTGGCTCAGGGACGTAATGCTCAACGAAACCTAGCTTTAACAGACCTATTGATTACAGTTGGGCTAAGAATTTCCGAGGCCTTGTCGCTTCAAACGCATCAGATTCCGGACCCAGATAATCTCGCCTACGCTGGTAAGAAGAGCGTGACGCTGCGTGTTGTTGGGAAAGGGAAAAAACCCAGACTTGTTCTGGTTCCAAAACGAATCCTTCGTGCAATTCGGTTTTACATTGAAGAAGACAGAGAAGTAGCTGTTGCATCGTTCTTAAGCCGCAGCAAGACCAACGCGCCTAAGGCTGTTTTTCTAAGCGAGCGAGGAACCGTCCTCTCCCCACGTTCCGTTCAAGCATTCTTCAGTGTGGTGTCGAAGCATACCGGGCTGCATCTAACCCCACATGGCTGCCGGCACACGTTCGCGGTCTATCAGCTTGAAGCCATGATTAAGCGAATGGCGAAGAATCTCAAGGCCTTGCATCAAGGTGGCGCGGATGCCTATCGGCAAGTGCTAAATGACCCATTGCGACAATTGCAGCTACTTCTTGGTCATTCTCAGCTGGCAACTACTTATCTTTACCTAGACTTCATAGAGGAGTCCGAGGCGTTGGTCGAAGAATCTTTGGCTGATTGGACAAGTTGGGAGACTTCTCGTGACAGCTAGAAAGATTGTATTTAGCCCGCTACCAGTTGCCGCCACTAATGTGTTCGTTTTGGGTAGTTTGGTATTGGACAAGCGGGACATCCTTGGTCCCAAAGCAATAATCGATTTTAGCGACCTAAAGGACCACCAGGGCCTTGCTCGGGATTTGGTCGCTTCGCTGGATGAACACGCAGCACCCGAACAGATTGAAAGCGACCTCTCTCTCCTTTCATACGGACAGGTAATACGAGTTCTGTTGCGCTATTGTTCATTGGAAGGTGTGCCGAGTGATTTCCGGATGCGGGACATTGACCTGGAATTCGTTTTGGACTTCCGCGTTTACCTCCAGGTAGCCTTTTCTGAATTGAAGTCGGATGTTCGACGGCGCTTGTTCGGAAACTTTGAGCGCTTGCTTAGGGCTGGTCAGTCATTGGGATTGCTCTCAGTCGAGCTGGTGATTCCCAAGAATTTCAAACATGCTTTTGATAGCGATGTTACTCAGCCTTACACCGCAGGTGAGGCTCTCGACATTGAATCTGCTTGTCGTGAACACATACGAGCGCTTATCGCTCGCCTAGACAAGGGGCAAGAATTGCTTCGGCAAGGGGTTGACCCTCGCGGCCGGCCTTCTAGCGACCCCAACACAGGCCGATTCATGAAAATGGAGCCAGAGGATAAGGCATGGAACCAGTTGCCCAACTTGCTGTGGTATGTCGTCAACGTCATGGATGGACAATTCATCAAGTACTCGGGTCGCGGTGGGACAGGGCACTCCTCTTTCAACAATGCAACTAACGGGGCGTATAAGGGACCGTACCGGAAAACAGATGTGTTTTGTCACCTCTATCCATTAGCTGAGGACTTAATACCGTTCATCATCCTTTTGGCAAAATCAGTCGGCTTGAACGAGTCTTCAATCCTTGGTTTGCGAAGAGACTGCCTGCAAGAAATTGATGGTCAATACGTTCTCTGGTTTCGGAAGGCTCGAGGTTCTGCGGGGCTTTATAGAAAAATTATTCCAACCGAGGGTCAGTTTTCGCCAGTAGCGCTACTCGAGGTGCTTCACAAAATCACAGCCCCGCTTGTGCGGCACGCCAGGCCTGAGTTCCAGGAACTATTGTTTCTTGGCTTCACTGTTAAAGGGCAGGGGCGGGAGCCAGTGAAGCCACTTGACCCAGCCTACATAAAGGCTCAAATGAATAGAGCGGGTGGGTGGTGTACGAAGAACCATCTTACAGATGAACATGGGCGACAGAGGTGGTTCCGCGAATCCGGACATCGAGTTAAGTGAAATCTCTGCTTCAA
>CALKWP010000086.1 GCA_938004075.1 uncultured Methanomassiliicoccales archaeon | reverse complement strand
AGATGGTGATTCGTGACTGGAGTTCAGACGTGTGCTCTTCCGATCTCGGACGAAGTCCTTGCCCAGCATCCTGCGGACCGAGATGTAGCCGAATATGATTGCCAGTATGGAGAGTATCAGGGGAGCAATCGACAGGAAAAGGCCCCATCTGAAGAGCACCACCCAGTGCAGGCAGATGCCCAGTATGCCGAGTATCACGGAAACTGTTTCAAGCGCGCCTATCCGCTTCTGCGCGGGCGGATATGGTGCCATCTGCATCCATGCAGCCTGCGGGAAATGGGGCATGGGTGCGACGGAATTCAATCGTAGTACCCCCAATATATATAGTATCGAAGCAGAAGGAAGATAATTGTGAATGACATAGCCAGTATGCCAAGGATGAGGCCCGCCCAGGCAGGCCTGACGCTGACGCCCGGCCTTCCGTTTGTGCGAAGCCCGATGCCGCTGAATATTATTGCAAGTATCGAGGTGATTATCAATATCACTGCAGGGATTAGGAATATACCCAGCCAGCACATGGACATCGAGATTATTCCCAGTATCATGGATGCCATTCCCGCCCAGTTCGGGCGGCTGGCTTGATATGAATGACCCATCGAGCCCATGCAGTTGGACATCATGAAATACGGACACGCAAGTTCGGAAGCTGCGTCCGGGTAGTACGGGCATTTCGGTTTCATGGCGTCACTCGGGCTGGCGATGGCTTTTCCAACGCCGATATTTTGAGATTGCGTTTCATTCCCCATGTTCAGAACCTCGCTTGCAGCATATATGCGTTTCCATATATATATATATACATTCTCACGCAACGGAATGTTTTATTAAATGGCAACGCAATCACACATTATGAGGTTTCCTTACCCCAGGATGCATTTTGCCATCCGGTTTCTGACATTGACGGCAATTATTGCTGTCATTGCTTTTCTGGTTCCCGTACCGGATGGCGTCGCAGGCGGATATCTGCTCGCTTTCTGGGCAATGTGCTTTATCGGCATTATGATCATGACAGTAACCCCGCTATTAACAGCTCACGAGATGGATGAAATAGGAATACACCTCAGGAACGGTTTGGTGTTCACCATCAGCATCAGGTTCGAGGATGTCGCCAGCGTGGAGGAAGTGGGAACCAAGCCATGGACATTCGGATTCGTGCCGGCTGGAGGCAAGGTGATCCTGGCCAATGGGAACCGAAACCTTGTATCGATAAAACTGAAATCCAGGCGGAGATTCAGGTCCCTGCTGGGGCGTTCCTTCAACGAAATTGTTATCGACCTGGTCAGCCCGGATGAGTTCGTGAAGATGGCAAATCTTTACCTAAAGCGATAAATCCGCTTCCCGCCAGTCCTGGCCAATCGTCCTCGTCCCAACCTTCGGGATGAGCCCCATCCTCCTCTTGTGGACGCTTCTCTTGACCAGTCTCTTGACATGAGCCACCTGCTCCTTCGTGACCTTGGCGTCCTTGATTATGCTTGCATCCTTCATGCCCAGCTCGATGCCGAGAAGGATCCGGTCCAGCGTGGCGTAATCGATGCCCAGCTCACCCTCGTCCGTCTGCCCCTGCCACAGGTCGCCGGATGGTGTCCTGGCAATGACGCTCTCGGGAACGCCAATCTTTACTGCCAGTTCCCGAATCTGGGTCTTGTAGAGGTCGCCCAGGATGTTCAGGTCGTTGCCCCCGTCGCCCCATTTCGTGAAGTAGCCAGTAAGCAATTCCGATTTATTCCCGGTCCCCAGCACAAGCAGCCCCCTCTCGCTGGCCAGGTTGTAGAGAGCAATCATGCGGCATCTTGCCTTGATATTGCCCAGGCGGCTTTTATCGCGGCAGCCCAGCGAGTGAGAAACCGTGTTCACCATCTCCTTGATGTTTATCTCCAGGACCTGGATGCCCCATTCCTCCGCTATGTCCTTGGCATCGGCCATGCACTCGTCCGGGGTGGAGGACTCCGGCATTAGGACGCCTAGCACCTTTTCCGCGCCGAGCGCATCGGCCGCCAGCTTTGCTGCGACAGAAGAATCCAGGCCGCCGCTCATGCCAACTACGACGCCATTGGCATTGGCGATGCTGACATGGTGCTTCAGGAACATGGAAATGACCTGCTGGGTGTCGGGCTTCAGTACCGGCCGGAGCATGGGAAGGGAATTGCCCGGGTGGGATAAAAAGATGAGCATGGTTTCGGGATATCCACCGATATGTTTATTAGCCCAGGCAAAGATTCAAGTCCGAGGGAAAATGATAAAAATCATTGGCACACTGGCCATATTCGGCGGCCTGGCATTCGCAGGCCTTGGAGCGATATTCATCATAGCGGGCGGCTCGGACAATATGCTGGTGGGCGGCATCCTGGTGGGAATCGGGCTTATTCTGTTCCTGGCAGTCTACATGATGGTGCGCGCGGATGCGAAGCGCCCGACCCATGTCACGCAGAACATTCAGATGTCTGGCTCGGGCGAGTTCCGCGAGAAGGCGATTCAGTGCCCTGGCTGCGGCGGCAACGTGGCCGAGAAGGACATAAAGCTCATTGACGGCGGGCTGATGCTGACCTGCCCGTTCTGCGGCAAGGTATCGGCGCTGGAGGAGCAGCCGAAATGGTAGGTGCGACATGAAAAGATGGTGCGCGGCTATTGTTGCGGCGGCTTTCCTGGCACTGGCATTCGCCCCGGCTATTCCTGCCGCCGCCCAGCTCAATTACGATTTTGCCCTGATGGGGGAGTACGTCGATGTGTTCGTCAACAGGGACGGCAGCGTTGACATAACATACGAGTTCCATTTCGTCAATTATGGACAGCTGGATGGCGTTGACGTGGGCCTTCCCAACAAGTATTATGACCTGTCGAGCGCCGCGGCAGCAGTGGTGGTGGATGGAAATTCCTACGCACCGGACAGAATCCACAAATCGCCCTGGATAGATATCGGCGTGGCAGTGGAATTCACAAGCCAGATAAGAAACATGATTGAGGTTTCCGGGCAGGAGTTCATTCTTTATTTCACGATACGTTGCGACAGAATGGTCTGGGAGAATGAGCTGGTTGATGGCGGCGTCGGAGTTCACATGAAGCCGACATGGTTCGACCCAACGTTCCAGCGCGGTAACACAAGGTATCTCAGGGCCAGGCTGTTCTTCCCACCCGGTTTCGCAAACACGGATGAGGCGGTATGGCTGTACAACCAGCCCTGGGATGCCATTGAATTCAATGCAAGCGCGGGCCTGGTAATGGCCACCTGGGAAGCAAATGACATCAATGTATACGAGCAGATGGATGGCTTCTACAACTTCGGAGGCGGGTTTCCATCCGTATATGTGGACAAATACTACAGCAAGACCATCTGGGACAGGGCAGCGGCGGTACTGTCATCCATCGGGGATTTCCTCTGCGCCAACATCTGCTGCATCATCCCTGTCATGCTCATCACTTTTGTCATATCCTACCAGCTATGGTGGAACAAGCGGAAGAAAGATTACTTCAAACCGAAGCTGAGCGTTGCCGGTGCAGGTCCCAGGCGCGGGCTAACCGCTCCTGAGGCCGCGATCGTTCTGGAGAGGCCGCTGGACATGGTCGCCACCATGATACTTTTCGGCATGGCGAAGAAGGGCTTCGTGGATATCGTGCCTGACATCGCCGGCTTCAGGCTGGTGAAGAAGACCGAACCGGCAAGGAACGACCGCGCCTACGAGAAAGAATTCCTCAGAGCGATCGATGAGAACGGCCGCGCGGACCAGAAGATGCTGGAGAGGCTGATGATAGATATGGTTCAGGACGTCAGAAAGAAACTGGAGGGCTTCGATTACGAAGCCACCAAGAAGTACTACGCGGTCATATGCGAGAAAGCCTGGAAGCAGGTCCAGGATGCCGGAACTCCCGAGCTCGTAGTCGGAACCCTGGAGGAGCAGAACGAATGGCTGATGCTGGACAGGGAATACGATAAGCGCATGAACACGTTCTATGTTTACCACCCGGTCTGGATTGGCAGGCATACCTCTCAACAAGCCGGGCCGCCTATCAACATCCAAGGCGTCGCCCAGGGCTATGTCGCCAGGATCAGGAGCACGAGCAATTCGCTCGTGTCCAACCTTGAATCGTTCTCATCTGCGGTGACCGGGAAAACCAACAAGGCAACCAACATATTGGGAGAGACCGCAAAGGCGCTGGCTTCCATGGAGAGTGGCTCCGCGGGAGGCTTCAAGGGCGGAGGCGGGGGCGGATGCGCCTGCGCCTGCGCATGTGCCTGCGCCTGTGCCGGAGGTGGAAGATGATGAGAGTTGAGGAGGCAAAGTCAAAGGCCATGAAATTCGACGGCCAGGGCGATTTTGCGGGCCACAGGTTCCATCTCAGGATAGATTCGGAACACAAGGGCGTGCTGATTGTTGATGCTTCCAGATTGATATTCCTGAATGGCACCGCAGTGGATTACGTCGCTCACATCCTCGCCGGGGATGATGAGATCAAGACGTTCAAAGCCATGGCCAGGCATTACAGGGGCCTCAAAAAGAGCGACGCAGTTGAGGATTACAATCTAGTCAGGAACCAGCTTTCAAATTATCTGGGTGGTGATTCTGAAATAATAGAGAGCGTCGGATCGGAGAGCCCGCTGGCAGGCGCCGATGATATGCCTTCGCCGTACAGGATGGACATAGCCCTCACTTACCGGTGCCAGAACAATTGCGGGCATTGCTACAATGAGAGCAAGGGCAATCCAGAAATGAAGGTCGAGGAATGGAAAAATGCCCTGGACTGGCTCTGGAATGCGGGCATACCGCATATCGTGTTCACCGGGGGGGAGCCGACGCAGTATGATGGGCTGAAGGAACTCATCACCAAATCCGAGGAGCTGGGGCAGATAACTGGCCTGATAACCAACGGCAGAAATCTGGCGAAGCCCGGATACCTGAAAGGCCTTGTGGATTCTGGCCTGGACCATGTGCAGATCACCTTGCTTTCTCACCTGGAAAGTTTACATGATGAGTTGGCTGGCAGCGCAGGCGCATGGAAGGAGACAGTGGCCGGAATCAAGGCGGCACTCTCCCAGGACCTGTACGTCAGCACCAACACCACAATCATGAGGAAAACGCTGGCCGGCGCAGAGGAGACCATGAGATTCCTCATCTCTCTGGGGGTGAAGAATGTAGCATTCAATGCGCTCATACGCTCCGGAGCCGGAAAGAGCGCGGAAGGCATCACTTTCGAGGAGCTGGCAACCGTGCTGGAGAAGCTGAAAACGATTGCATGGGAGAATGACATCAATCTCATCTGGTATGCGCCCACGCCATACTGTGAGTTCAATCCAGTCAACCAAGGTCTCGGCATCAAGCAATGCACAGCATGCTCGATCAACATGGCCATGGAGCCGGACGGGACCGTCATACCCTGCCAGAGCTATTATCAGCCCCTGGGGAAGGCCCTGGAGCCTTGGGATAAAATCTGGGACCATGAACTGTGCAAGAAAATCCGTGAGAGAAAGTACATGCCGGCAAGATGCGAAGGCTGCGGACTGTGGCAGCTCTGCGGTGGCGGATGCCCGCTGTCAATCGAGCACGGTGATTACCTGTGCGGCGACAGGTTCTCTAACCCATAATCATTTTTTTGCTATTGCCCAGAAGACCGGATTGTATTGGAACGCGCTGCCATCATCAATGGCAGCAGATAATGCAGCCCTCAGCTCGGATCCTGAGGTTTCATCTGCCCATCCCAGCTCCCCTCCCATCTCGGCCCGAAGCTTCGCCAGTGGCCAGACGCCCTGGTGTGCACCAATTTCCGGCTCCAACCCTGCTGCCGAGAATATCGCGCGCAACTTCCTGCCCACGAACGGGTCCGCTCCCCTGGCAACCAGATCCCTGACCATGGCATCCCCCAGAGCTTCAAGTCCCGGCGGGTGGTCGATGCGCCCGCCGTAGTCCGGCTCGGCAAGGCATATCACCCAATCCCTGGATACCCTGGCCATCTCGTGAACCGCCCATTCGGGCTCCGGGAGCCATAACATCAGATAAGAGCAGTACACCACATCGAAAGAATCATCCTCAAATGGCAGTTCTGCGGCATCAGCGAGCGTCACTTCCAGGCGCTTCTCTTTGCACAGTGCTACCATGTCCGGGTCACTGTCAACCCCGGCAACATCCATATGCTCGGAAAGAATATCCATCACATGGCCGGCCCCGCACCCGACCTCCAGTGCTTTGGGGCGGCTGCCGCCTATGACCTTCTCTTGAAGGATCCAGAGCCAGGACTCACGGAGCCACAGGGATTGCCGCTCCAGCTGGTCTATGAGATGACGGTCCATGGAACTGGAATGAAATGCTGGTTATTAAGAACTTGCGAGAAAAATACACATAAAAAGAGGCAAGTTTCTTATACTAATAAATAATGTAGGAATTAAATAGAAAAATTCACAAAATGTGAAAGAAAGACATGGAGGAAAAAACATGGGATACTATCAACCCCCGCCGCCAGGGTATGGCGCGCCGCCACCGCAGCCCTACATGATGGAGCCGCCGGAGGCAGGATCGATTAAGAGCATGTGCAATATAGCTGGAATACTGGCAATGATCGCCGGCATCCTGCTTTTGATAGGTGGAGTAATCTGGATAATACTGGCAGGGTTTATTGGCGCATTCATCGCCATTTTCTTCGTCATTGCCGGAATATTCTGGATACTGTTCTACATGGCCTGCAAGGGAATCGTTGACATGGTAAACGCAAGGCAGTACGAGCAGGCAAAATCCAAGACGATGCTATGGATGATAATTGGATTCATCTTCGGTTTCTGGCTTGGACTGATACTGTTGATCGCATACCTGAAATTCGACCCGCTCATCAACGCAGCAAGGGCCCAGGCCTACGGCCCACAACCCGGCTACGGAGCGCCCCCGCCACAGCAGAGGCTCTGCCTGGGCTGCGGCCAGCAGATACCTGTGAACTTCAACAACTGCCCTCACTGCGGAAGGACTGCCCAACCGGCCGGTCCGGCACCCCAACAGCAGGGCGGCATGAGAATGTGCCTCGGCTGCGGCCAGCAGATACAGGCCAGCTACAAGGTCTGCCCGCACTGCGGCAGACAGGCATAAACTGAAATAATGTGGGCTGGCAGGAAGGATTACCTTGAAAAAGGCAACCGAACCTTTCCTGCTGGCCCATCACCCTTCCTGTAAATATTTTGAACATCACACTTTTATTTTCATGGGGCGAAGGCTCTGCCTCGGTTGTTTCGTCATGTACCCCTCGGCCGCAATAAGCCTGGCAATCCTCTTATTGATAAACGGATTTTTGCCCCTGAACCCGATATATCTTCTGATTGCAGCTTTCATTCTTTTCGGCATCAATGCGGTCAGAAAGGTCATATTCAGGGACAATTTCAAGAAGGGGGTTCATTTCATTTTTCGGATTGAACTGGGCATAACCCTGGCACTTGCCATCATGTCGATTATCTTGACCCGGGGCAATGAGCGTTTATTCACCGTCATACTCGTCCTGGCGGTTGCCATTGTGTATAATGTGTACAACGGAAAACGCAATCTGGACATCTGCAAGAAATGCCCCCAGCATGCGCAATTCCCGAAGTGCGAAGGCCTCGCTGAGAATTATGAAAAAACATCGCTGCGGCAATTATAAATAAACGCATTCATTTATCTGCCACATTGAGGGGGACCTCAATAAGGAGTGGAAAAAATGGCAAAGCAATTTACCGGCAGCCTGCTGATATTGATTCTTTTGATCATATTATGCTGGCCCGCCGCCATAATATACTTCATCATGAAGTACCAGGAACCAGCACCGCAATACTACCAGCCACCGCCACCGGGCTACGGGGCACCGCCGCCACAGCAGAGGCTCTGCCTGGGCTGCGGCCAGCAGATACCGTTGAACTTCAACAACTGTCCCCACTGCGGAAGGGCAGCCGGACCGGCACAGCAGCAGCAACCCGCGGGCGTCAGAATGTGCCTGGGCTGCGGCCAGCAGATACAGGCAGGCTACAATGTCTGCCCGCACTGCGGAAAGCATGTCCAGTAACATTATCGAATAAATGCAGGGGCATTTGCCCCTGCAACACTTTAACAGTCTTATCTCATTTTTCCGAACCTAGTGTCAACACCGCAGCCGCGAACGCCCCGTCCATGGCCAGGCCAGGTTCGGGCGAGCAGCCGATAATCAGCACATCCCCTTCCCTGAGGTCGAAATCCTGCCTGAGGACCCTGGCAGCCCTGGAATCGGATTCATCCACATCGAAACCGTCGGTGAACCTCAATCCACCCTTGAAGACCAGGGTTGTGGCTCCGGAAGCGCCGACCTTGATCGCCTCATCCCTCTGGGCGATGCCACTGGATACCATGCCAGCGAAGCCTCTCAATCGGATGGCGAAGTCTATCTCGCCAACAGTGATGTTCCCGGCATGGACCTCTTTTCCCTTCAGGCCGATATCGTCCAGTAGTTCCAATCCTCTGGGGCTGAGCGAGATCCCTTGCCTGGTCGTGGATGCCCATCCCTTATTTTCCAGGTAGGAGACAAGCTTCCTGGCGCTACCCTCCCCAATGCCCAGCTTCTCGGAAAGCTCCTTCCTGCCCAGGGGCTCAGTCTCCCTTACCAGCCAGAGCGCTTTCAGTATGTGAAATGGTTGATAGAGGGGCGCGCCGCCCCGACTGGCCAGCTCAACCTCGAACATACTCAGAAAATGCCGACCTTGCCATTGAAGATGAGGTCAGTTACCTTGCTGATGTTCTCCAGATTGTTGTCCACGATGCCCGTGATATCCTTCTTGACCTTGTCCATCTTGACGCCGTCCGCAAGGACGACCTGGACGCTTGCCGTCAAGGGCTTGTCAATGGGCGCTCCGATCTGCGAAAGGATGCGGACATGGGATTCGATAACGTTCCCCTTCATCTCTTTGTAAATGTCATTGGCTATCTTGAACGAGAGAATGTTGTACATCTTGCCCACGTGAGTCACAGGGTTCTTTCCGGCGGTTGCTTCCATGCTCATCGGCCTGTATGGCGTGATAAGCCCGTTGGCGCGGTTTCCCCTGCCCACTGAGCCGTCATCGCCATTCTCCATCGAAAGGCCAGTCACCGTGAGGTAATAGATCCCATTCTTGTAATCATCTGCAGTGTTTACGTCAACGCTGACATCCCGGTCGGTGAAGTTCATGGCCCTTTCCTGGGCGATGTCTCCCAATTCCTTGATGACGTTCTTGTAGTGGTCCTTGTCGGGAATCTCGGAGCTCACCATTGCTGCGGCGACTGTCAGGCGTATCTTGTCCTTTATCCTGGATGCCATGACCTTAACGTCTTCGCCGACCTCTGGCATGCTCTTCTTCAGGCGGCCGTTGATGAACTGCTCTGTCTCGAGAACAATCTTCTCTGTCTCGCTGTACGGGCCGAACCCGACACCGAATGAAGTATCGTTCGAAAGCAAATGGCCGGTCTCGTAAACCCCTCTCAGGTCAACCGAGCCCTGGCCGATGCGGCATTCCATTGTCACATCGGTATCAACGTCCAGGTGGGCGCAGTGCTTCTTCAGGTAATCGCGGGCGGCCTTTATGGCTACCGAACGGTAGGGAAGTCTCTCTCCATCCACTTCTGTCGTTGCCCTTCCCACGAGTATGATTTGGGCGGGCTCCAGAACGACGCCGGCGCCGAATTTCGGGGCAGACTGGCCGCCGACTATCTGGCGTTCATTGGTGTGGTGGTGAAGAATTCTTCCGTATTTGGATATGTACATCTTGCAGAGGGCCCTTGAGACGGATTCCGAAAGCCCGTCGGCAATGCTGTCAGGGTGCCCGATGCCCTTTCTCTCGACTATTTCTACATCCTGTTTCTCGATGTACGTTGTGCTCAATGGTTCCACGACAATATTTCTTGGCATTAGTTCAACTCCGAATATAATTGAAGCATGAGAATGCAGGAATGGATAAAAACTTTCCCCCGGTAATTCATCGCTTGCAGAATGGTGGAATTACCGGCATTCTGAGCGAATCGCGCGATGCATTGATATGGCGATTCAGGGCTGATTCACTTGGCATTCAATTGGCAATTGTGAATCAGTCCTATTTCTGGCTATTGCTAGTTAAATGTTTTGAGTGAAGCCAGAAATCGAGGCGTGCGCCTTCCTATTGTGGGATTCAGTTTCGGCGAACACCGATTGCTGGCAAAATGGTGCGAGCAGGATGGCCCCTCCATTCAGGGATAGGCTGGTTCCGGGCCATGGTCGAATGCGCTGCGATTGTTTGTTATAACTGCATTCAACGAATGTTGTGTGCAATATTGTTTGTTGGCATTTCGCCTTGCTGGAAATGCACTGGCCATGCATCTCTTGCCCGATATTGATATATATTTAATAGAAAACTATAAATATGAGATTGGCCTGTGTTGGTTTAACAAAGCTCATAAATCAACTTCAAGATTGCATCACTATCATGAATGTTCATGTATGCCCGGGAGATGGGCAGGATCCTAGGGACGTTATATCCGGCAGATGAAAGCTGGCTGTGAAATCGCAGTCTGAACCAATGGAGTTGCCTGAGAGCTTTTAAAACAATCAGAATAACAATAGAGGTGAATATATGAACTTAGATCCGAACACTACAAAATACTTGATAAGAGCAAACATAAGCGCGGACGGCGTCGTGGAGAAGCCAGACGTCGTGGGCGCCATTTTCGGCCAGACCGAGGGTCTGCTTGGCGATGAATTGGACTTGAGGGACCTCCAGAAGGGAGGCCGCATAGGCCGCATTGAAGTGGATGTGAATTCCACAAAGGGAAAGTCTGAAGGCGTCGTCGAGATTCCTTCGGGCCTGGACCAGGTAGAGACCGCCATATTGGCATCCGCCCTGGAAACCATTGACCGCGTCGGCCCGTGCAAGGCAACCGTGAAGATTCTCGGAATCGAGGATGTCAGGGTGAAAAAGAGGGACACCATAATAGAGAGGGCGAAGGAGCTTCTATCGGACATGCTGGAGGACTCCAAGAGCGTCAGCAGCAACCTTGCCGATTCAGTGAAGGAGGCAGTCCAGGTTCAGGAAATCCTGACATTTGGGCCGGAGCACCTTCCGGCCGGGCCCAATGTGGCCAACTCCGATGCGATAATCGTGGTCGAGGGGCGGAACGATGTGCTGAACCTTCTCAAGGCCGGCATCAGGAACGCAATTGCCGTTGAAGGCACAAACATACCCAATTCCGTGAAGGAGCTGTCAAAGCAGAAGACCGTTACGGTATTCGTTGACGGCGACAGAGGTGGCGAGCTGGTCCTCAGGGAACTGCTGCAGACCGCTGAAGTCGATTTCATTGCCAGGGCCCCGCCGGGAAAAGAGGTCGAGGAGCTCACCAGCAAACAGATAATGAAATCACTGAGGCACAAGGTCATGGCCGAGCAGGCACATGAAATCATGGGCCAGGCTTTCAACGAAGGTTCCCAGTCAGGCGGCCAGCAGAGCCAACAGAACCAGCAGCAGCAGAGAGGCGATTTCAACAAGGGCAGGAAGGACAATCAGCAGCAGAAGCAGCAACAGCAGCAGAAGCAGCAACAGCAGCCCATGAAGAGACCCGAACGCCAGGAAGAGCCTGTGCAGCAGAGGCCTCCCCAGCCCCCGAAGAAAGAGGAACCGAAACTTTCCGATGAGCAGCGCATGTACAGGGACATGTTCAAGGAAGTGGTCGGAAACTCCAAGGCCAGATTGATTTCCGAAGCCAACGCCGTCATCGCGGAGATGGCAGTTAAGGACCTTGCCGAGGCGCTGAAGGGACAGGACGCCGCCCAGGGAATAAAAGCAGTCGTGTTCGATGGCATCATCACCCAGAGGCTACTGGACATATCCAATGACATGGGCATCGGCACTCTGGTGGCCACGAAGATGGGCAAGGTGTCAAAGTTCCCGGAGGGCTTGACTGTCCTCACAAAGGAAGATTTCGAGTGAGCAGATAGAGAACGGTGGTAGGCATAACGGATTCCGGAGAGAAATCTGAAACAGCTCCATTCCTGGACGCGGAAAAGGGATTCGACCTGGACGAGATAGAGACAACCAGGGACATCATAATCCCTTCCGACCCGCTCAAAAGGGTCGTCGGCCAGGAAGAGGCTGTTGAACTGGCGTCCGTCGCCGCATCGCAGCACAGGCATATTCTCATAGTCGGGCCGCCGGGCACGGGAAAATCCATGATCGCGCAGGCCCTGGCCCTCCACCTTCCCGCGCCAACCGAGGAGATTCGGGTTGTTCACAACCCCCAGAATCCGGAAAGGCCGATGGTCGAGGTGATGAGCAGGGAACAGGTTCTGAAGGAGGCCCAGACCCACGAGTCCGCTGAAGGCGAACTCATCGACCCGAAGGCAGTTCCAGTCAACGTTGCCGAGCGACTCGGCTACAAGTGCATGAACTGCGGAACCTACTCAAGCCCGAAAGATAGATTGTGCCCCAAGTGCTCGAAGCCGAAGAGCACGCAGATAGGAAGCGCAGCCAACAACCCGTTCGGCGACCTGCTGGGCGGCCTTGTGGAAGTCACCCTCGGCCAATTGGCAGACAAGGAAAGGGTCACCACAACCAGGAAGCGCTACGGCAAGGAAGAAGTCGTTGTCTATGAAAGGGCCGGCGAGATGATTATGGTCCTTGACCAGAAGACACTGGAGAAGCGCCGCGAGATGGAGAAGATAAGCCCCTCCAAGGTCCTTGTCCCCCTGGAAAGAAAGACTTTCGTCCTTTCCACAGGCGCCAGCCAGACGGAGTTGCTGGGGGATGTGCGCCACGACCCGTACGGCTCCCACCCAAGCCTGGGAACGCCGCCATACGAAAGGGTCCTTCCCGGGGCTATACACGAAGCCCACCAGGGTGTTCTCTTCATAGATGAGCTCCCCCACCTCGGTTACAACCAGCGTTTCATTCTCACTGCAATGCAGGAGCGCAGATTCCCCATCACCGGAAGGAACCCGCAGAGCGCCGGAGCGAGCGTCCGGGTTGACAACGTGCCATGCAACTTCATATTCGTTGGAGCATGCAACATCCAGGACCTGGAGCATGTGCTTTCCCCGCTTCGTTCCAGGATAATCGGCTCAGGGTACGAGGTTCTGGTAGAGGTGGTGATGCCGGACAACGACATCAACAGAGCGAAGCTGGCGCAGTTCATGGCCCAGGAGATTATGTTCGACAAGCGCATCCCGCACGCCACAAAGGACTCGGTGAAGGCACTGGTCGAGGAAGCTCACAAGCGGGCGATGAGGATTGACAAATCAGATAATTCGCTCACTCTCAGGCTCAGGGAACTGGGCGGTCTCATCCGCACGGCGGGCGATATCGCCAGCGCCAAGAAAGCGGAGTACATTCTTCCGGAGCATCTGGAGATGGCAATGAAACGCAGCAAGACAATCGAGGAGCAGATAAAAGAGAAATACGGCTCGTACCAGCGCGGAGTGGCAAGCGACATGACCGGGGCGCAGAAAGCCACAGACCCGTATCATTACTGGAACCAGGAGTTCCATGATGACAAGCGCGGCTACGAATAGATTGGTTCTTTTAGCTTCTGGATGCCCTGCCTGTGAGGGTAGGCTTTTGAATCTTTATTCTATCATGTGCGCTTATGCCAGCATTCTGAGGCATTTCAGAACTCCATTATGGCAAACCCCCCACTAGGGCGGGGAGGAAAGGTACTCGCCCAGCATCTCTTAAGCTGGGCGAAACGCATTACGCAACTCTTGCATGGGTGCTTTTCTCTCACTTTCGCATCGCAACCTGCCAACATAGAACGGGATGTTTGGGAACCTTTTAGAATAGAATTATTAAAAATTGGAAAACGGAGGGGGGTACCGGACCCCCCATTGAAATATTAAACTATGAAATCTACTAAACTTCAATTTCAATATCTGTCTCTTCGCGGGGGCCTGTGCTTCTGGTAGCAGTCCCTGCAGTAAACTGGCCTTCCATCCGAGGGCTTGAACGGAACTTCGCATTCCTGCTTGCAGTCCGAACACTGCGCCTTGTGCATTTCTCTGTCGCCGCCTCTGTTTCTGTCTCTGTCGTACATTTACTTATCTCCTTTTATCCAAAGTTCATGGTACCCATGACGTATGGACAGATTAACAAGTTAATTAGAATATATAATACTTTCTCATGAAAAACTGAAAAGGAAAGGGTGGGGCGTTTGCCCCATTCTAGATTCCAGGTATTCAGTTGGACCTGATCATGTAGATTATCAGGAACACGGTCAGGATTATTCCGGAAACCAGTATGATTCCATTGCGGGTCTTCTCCGGAAGGTCCTCTCTGCATACTCCGGACACCATCAGGAGGGCGAAAAGCGCCATCACGCCCACATCGACTGCCAGCATTCCCAGGAACACAATGGCTTCCTCGAAATCCACCAGCCCGGAAGCAATCAGGTCCAGTAAAAGGAACCCGACTATGATCATGCCCACGCACAAAAATATGAACAGGCCGATCTTGTCCTTGGCTATGAAATGGGTCTCCAAGCCTTTGTTTCCCTGAGGGCCGAATGACTGCGGGTAGGGTTGCGCCTCCTGCGGTGGTTGTTGTTGATAATATTGTCCAGACATGTTATCCCTCTTTACGGTTCATCATCTTCTCCTGCGTGATGAACGACAAGGTATCGGCATGATTATATTTCAAAGTAACTGAGTCTGATTTGCCCGGAAAGAGAGGCGATTACGCCATTGATTTCTGTAGCTTGTCCGCTCTCTTGGTGAGATTGTGGGCTTCCGCTTCATGCGTCTTGCTCTGCTCGAGGTATGCCTTCGCCTTCTCCCGCCTGGCAGCTGCCTTCTGCTGAAGTTTCGCGGACTTTGCCATGTAGCTGCTGGCCTTGCTCTTCATCTTTGCGGATTTTGCATGAAGCTTGGCGATTTTTATTCTTGCCCGCTCTGCTTTGCGGTCCTCCAGGTAAGTCAAGTCTGCTTGCTTGTCATCCGCCTTTGCTATCGCATCCTTGGCTTTTTCCTCGTAACCTTCGGCGGTGCGCCTGGCTTTGCTTGCGTTTTCCGTGTTCTTGACCATGGCGGCTTCCTCGGCCCTGTATTTCTTGAAGAATTTTGCAGCTTCCTCGCTGTGCTTGGCCGCTTTCTGCCTGATGATTGTGATGTCATGAATCTCTGCTGCCACCTGTTTCTCGCGCCTTGTGGCGGTTATCTCGGATTCTATGTCTCTGTCTTTCTGCTCTCCAGCAGATTCCTGGACAGGCGATGATTGTGCCGGTTGATTTGTATCCTGTCTCCGGTAATCTGGCGTATAGCCTGCATCGTAAACGCTCTTCTTCGGTTCGGGCGCCTTTTCTGCTTCCTTCTTCGGTTTTGGCTTCAAGCCGCCATAGAACACGTCGTCGTCGTCATCGAGTTCTTTTTTCATAAGTCATGACCCCAAACACCATAACGAACCCAGAATATTAAAGATTTCGCCTCAGAATATTGGTAATATGCCCAGGTGGACGAGAAAGATTGAATAGGCAATAAAAGATATTTTTCAGGGGCAAATAATACGTCTAATGTATTTATCCGCAGAGAATTAGCCAGCGCCTGCAAAATAAGCAAGAATCAATCTGAAACCATATTTGCAGGTCAGCCAAAATGCATTTTGATAGGTATCACCCCCTCACTAACATTTGGTAAAAAAAGGGGTGGTGCCTTTTGGCAAAATGCCTAGGTGGACGAGAAAGATTGCCACAGACAATTAAAATTCAATCTTTCGAGCGCGACTAATACGCCTTTGCAATAATCTGCAAAGTATTAGCCAGCGCCTGCAAATTAAGCCAGAATCTATCTGGAATCATATTTTGCAGGCCGACCGAAAGGCATTTTGATAGGCATCACCCCGACAATCACAAATGGTAAAAAAAGGGGTGGTGCCTTTTGGCAAAATGCCTAGGTTGGAGAGAGAATAGCACCACCCAAGTGGGGAAGAGTTCATCGGGATTGCGTATGACGGACGGTCAGGAGTATATGCTCTTGAGCCACTCGCGGAGGCTCTCAACGCCTGTCTCGCCCCTTAACCAGCTCCTTAAGAGCTCGTGGTTCGGGTTCTCCTGGGGGAGCTTGTACTCCCTGTGGTTTCGGTACATCATTTCTTTTACCGTCCTGAATCGAGATAGGCGTTTCGGGGTATATTAGAATTACGAAAAATGAAGTGAAATGTAGTGAAATTATTTTCTGTAAGGTTGTGCTACCGAAGTACCTCTACCTCGATCTTTCCGGAGCCGTTGCATGCATTGCATTTTTTATTGCCGCTCTTACCGGTTCCGCTGCAGGATTTGCAGGACTGTTTCTCAAGCACAGTGACCAATTTCACCATTTCAAGCTTCCTCTTTCTTATTCCAATATTGAAACTACATAGAGATTTCACAATATATCTTGATAGTGAAAATCCTTGTGAAAAGTTGTGAAAATGCAATAGTCTATTTGAAGAAAAGGCTTCTGCCCTTCTGAGTCAATTCGAGCACCTTGCGGTTGCCTTTTGAGACTTCCACAGCGTATCCTGCCGCGATGAGGCGCCGCACACGCTTCCTGCAGGTGGGCTTGCTCATCTTCAATTCTTCGCCAACCTCTGAGAATGACGGCTTGATGCCGGTGCTGTTCCTGTCGTATATGACTTGGGCGATCTCGAAAAGCTCCTCCGGGGGCTTCGGGGTCTGCCTGAGCTCAATCTCGCCCATCTCTTTCTGGAGGGTTGACAGCTGGTCCTCGGCCATGGTGGACGGATCCAGGGAAAGTATCACAATCTGCTCCTTCAGGTAAATTATGTCTCGCAATCTGTATATCAGGGCCATGGTCTCCTTGAAACCGTATTTGAACACAAGGTAATCCAGCCTCTCGATCAATATGGCGCTCTTGCCCCCGAGTTCACTGACCGCGGCAAGTATCTCGTCGAAAAGTTCCTTGCCATCATCCCGGTCACCTAGCCACAGGTATTCGAACCCTCCCTTCACCAATCTGGTTACGTCTTTTTTCGGCGTTCTTGACATAACCATCCCGAAATACTCCAGGTTCAGCAGGTCGTTGAATGCTTCCACGGACATCTCCGGCCGGAACTCCTTCACCATGTACATCCTGCCATCCTCAAGCAGGAACTTCATCATCCTGCGCTTCGTCTCATCCTCCGCGACTTTCCTGGCTGTGATGTCGGTGGTGATTATGAACTCGCTTCTGCCCTCCCCTTCTCCCGATGTGGACAACCTCGTTCTGACATATCTGCGGCTGCCGTCCTTGCCTTGAACCCAGAACTCAAGCTCGCCGATGCGTTGGTTGCTCTTTCTGGCGTTCTCGATTATCGCCCGCAGCTGCTCTCTGTCCTCCGGAATCACTAGGTCTAAATGGGATTTGTGCATCAGCTCCTCTTTCGGATATCCATATATCTCAACTGCCCTGTCGTTGATATAACTCACTTTTCCATTCTCGATGATTGTCAATCCATCGTGAATATTCTCCGCCATGTTTCGGAACCTGGCCTCGCTCTCCTGCATTTTCTTCAGGGATAGCTTCCTGTCGGTGATGTCCTGAACGAAACCCACGTAGTAGTCCTCGCCGCCAATCTGGTAGGCTGAAACAGATGCCTCGGCTTCAAATGTGCTTCCGTCCTTCCGCACGCCAGTGAATTCATATTTTGGCGGCGCCTCCCCCTTGAGACGCAATTTCGTGTATCCTTTCACCCTCTTTCTGTCTTTCTCATCAACAATTATGCCCAGGGGCTGGCCAATGACCTCATCGGGGTTAGAGTACCCGAACATGCTGATGAACGAAGGGTTCACAAAGAATAATTTCCCATCTTTCTCGACGCCGATGCCGTTGGTGGATGCCTGGAAGAGGGCATTGAGCTGCTCACGCGAGGAGAGAAGCTCTTGCTCGGTTTCCATCCTGGCGGTCATGTCCCTCACCACGGCAACAGATCCATTGAATTCATCTTTGGCGAATATGGGCGACATCTTTGCCGAGAAGAACCTGTCTTTTCCACCCAGTGGAAGCAAGTACTCGAATTCCATTGACTGGCCTTTCATGTTCTTCTGGAGCGCTTTTTCAATGAGATTCGAGACATGGGGAGGCATCACATCAGAATATTTCTTGCCGATGAAGGCCTCTTCAGGCATGTATAAAAGGCCGCCGGCAGGGGTATGGTATGATATGAAATTCCCGTCTTTATCGAATCCGAAGACAAGGTCCTCTATTGATTTAAAAATGGTACTGACCTTCTCGTCTGCCTCCCTCAGCGCATTCTCCGCATTGATCCTGTCAGTGAGGTCGTGGAATATGCCCTGGTTCACAATTCTTCCCTGAATCTCAAAAACACTTGCGCTGATCGACACAGGAATCAGATGGCCGTCTTTGTGGATGATATAAATATCCTCGTGGATGGCGCTTCCGTTTTGAACATGCCTTCTGAATATCTCTTTGTATTTCTTTGCTTCTTCAGGCGGATGGAGCTTGCTCTGATGCATCCCGACAAGCTCATCCCTGGTTCGCCCAGTCATCTCGCAGGCTTTCTCATTGACATCAATCAGTTTTCCTGTCTCTGCATCCGCCAGGAAAATCGCATCATTGGCCTTCTCCATCAGCAGGCGGTACTTCATCTCGTTCTCGCTCAGTTTGCGCTCTGCCCTCTTTCTCTCGGTTGTCTCCGTGAAGTAGATGGCTATGCCATCTTCTGTGGGGTATATGCGGTTCTCGAACCACCGGTCCCATGGCTCGTAATAATTCTCGAAAACATGTGATTTCTTCTCTTTCAGGGCTTTCAGGTATGCATCCGCGAATGGCGTTCCCCTTGCATCAGGGAACTCTGTCCAGTAATTTTTGCCTATCAGATCATCAGGCTTTCGACCGAGCAATTCGGCTCCCTTCGAATTAACATATGTGTAATTCATCTCGGAATCGAATGCAACGAATCCATCGGTGATGCTCTCGACAATCTCGGAGATCTTTCTCTGGTCCTTCGTGATCTGCTCTTCCATCTTCAAACGGTCTGAGATGTTCTGGAAAGCCACAATTATCTGCTTTGGGGAAATGCGGAATGCCGTGACTTCGAAAGCCCCCTTGATGCCATGTTCGTCATAGTCTATCTCACTGGAGTGCCACATCTTTCCGGTCTTGGCCACTTCCCTGTACCGCTTGGGCGCTTCCGTCTTTTTCAATTGCGGGAAGGCTTCCTCTATGGCCTTTCCGATGAATTTGCTGTTATCAACGCCGGTAATCCTGTCGGCAGCTGCATTGTGGCCCTTGAAAACCAGGCGGTTGCCCTCTTCAAGTTCGTAGATGTACATGCCCCAGGGGCTGGAATCAACTATGCTCCTGTTTACCAGTTCGCTCTCTCGCAAAGCATCTTCCCGATTCTTCTCTTCTGTGATGTCCAGTTCGATACCGTTCCATATCACATTGCCTTCCGCATCCTCGCTGGGAACTGCCAGGAACCGGTGCCATTTCACCTGGCCGTCGGGCAGCCTAATCCTGAGCCGCATATCCATCTTCTCTCTCTTGGTGAAGGTCTCGGCACGTGTCTTGCGCATGATGTCCCGGTCTTCCTCGACCACTTGGTCATATATCAGTTGTGGGTTGGCCAGAGCATCCTCCAGCTTGATGCCCCTCATCCTCTCCACTGCCGGGCTCAGGTATGTGAAGACCTGGCTCTTCCCGTCCTTCCCTCCGTTGATCTGATAGACCATTCCGTCCGCAAGGTTCTCGTTTATTGATTTGAGCTGGTTCGAGAGGCTTCTGAGAGTTTCCTCTGCCTTTTTTATATCCGTGACATCGGTTATGATTCCGAGGATTGCCTTATCTCCCGAATATTCGATTGTTTTTGTGTTGATTATGGCATCAATAACCTCTCCACGTTTTGTGATGAGCTTGTACTCGTAAGGCTTAACCTCCTGGCCGTTGAAATGCTTCTGGAGATTCTCACGTATCAGTCCATGGTAATCCTTGTGGATTATGTCCATAAGGTTGAAATCCGAGCTAGTGAATTCCTCACTGGTGTAGCCCATAATCTCCTCGCAGATCTTGTTCGCATAGACTACCTTGCCCATCCTGTTGATGAAAATCATGTTGGGGGAGTGCTCAGCTAGGTTCCTGAATTTCTCTTCCGATTCCTGGAGCGTGTTGAGCATTTTCTTCCTTTCGGTGATGTCGATATTGAATTCGGCAACCAGGTTTCTTCCATCCTCACCTCTCAGGGGAATGGTATGGACCTCGATGTAGCGTTTCTCCTTTTCCAGGTATTCCTCTGAAACAATACTCTTTCCTGTCTTCATTGCATTGGGAATGGCGCATTTCTCGCAAACACCTGACTTGCCCATGAAATATTCATAACATTTCCTTCCGGAATAATCCCCGAGCTTTTCCGCCCATTTCGGATCCACATAAACGACATTGAAATCTTCGTCAATCAGGTCGAAGCCAGTGTTCGTCGCACCCAGAACATATTCGAAATGCTCTTTGATTATTCTGATGTCCTTCTCAGCCATCTTTCTTTCAGTAAGGTCCCTCAGATAAACGAAATCCGCAGGCCTGCCCTGGTAATCCATGATTCCGGCATTCACCTCTATCGGCACTCTCGCACCATACTTTGTGATAAGTACAGTCTCGTATATCTGGGGTATTTTCTTGCCGCTCATTCTTGATTGGTATATTTTTAAAACTGCCTCTCTGGCCTCGGGTGCCACATTCTCGATGAATTCCCTGCCAAGCTGCTCCTCCATGCTGTAGCCAGACAATTTCAGGAGAGCGGGGTTCATGTATGCTACCTTTGCATCCTGGATGATCAAAATGCCATCGAGCGAACGCTCCACAAGCATCTTGAATTTCTCCTCTGACTCTTTGAGGGCTTTTTGAATCGCCCTCCTTTCTGTTGCGTCATGGATTATAGCCAGGAGGCCGTCCGGCTCTCCCTCTTTGTTGAACAGTACAGAGCCGGCGATCTCGACCCACAACTCCTGGCCTTTGGCATTGTGAACCTTGACCTCGAACCTTTCCACATCCATGCCATCAAGGTTCCTGTTGATCTGGGCCATTATTGCTTCCATGGATTCACTCGGAATGAATTGGGAGGCGTTCTTCGCCACAAGGTCCTTGGAATCAACGCCGGCCAGATTGCAGAATGAGCTGTTCGCATAGACAAAATTCATATCCATGTCGAAAAGAGCGATAGCATCGAAGGTGGTTTCAACGGCTTTGATTAGTTTTCTCAGTTCGCTTTCGGCCTTTATCCTATCATCAAATTCTCTCCTGTAATCAGAGGACCGGTCATCCAGAAGCATCTGGAGTTTCAATCTGTGGGCTTCCAGGTCCAGCGCCGTTTCCTCGGCCGCGGATATCTCCCTGACCGTGGCCTGCAGGACATCCCTGCCCTCCAGCTTGATTGCAGTGAGCCATACAGTAACCGCGAAATCCTCTCCGTCGCTCCTCCTGTGAACCCAGTCGAATTTGAGATTGCCCCTCTCGAATGCTTCAGATATTAGATTGTCCGCCTCTTCCCTTGATTTCTTGCCATTCGGTTGCCTGGGCGGCGATATCTCGGATGGGTGCAGCTTGATGAATATTTCCTTGGTGAGGCCGAACATCTTCAGAGTCGCTGGATTGCAATCGAAGAAGCGTTCCTTATCAAGGAACATTATGGCATCCTGAGAGGTCTCGAAGAGCAGCCTGTACCGTTCATCCTGAATTATGGACTCGTCATCCGTTACGGTCGATTTGGCACTCTTCTTCTTACTGGCCATTAGAAATTAACCTTCCCTCATTTTTCACTACTTTTCACTATAAGGAATTCCAGGCATAAATACCTTTTGATATGGATAATGTGGCCGTCCTGAATGTAACTGGATATTGCAGAATATGTTAATGAATGCTATTATAATGCTGAATTATCATGCCATGTGAAAATTAAAATCGACTTGGTGATTATTTCACTATTTTTTTGGCTTCAGGACCAGTTCCTCGTCCTGGGTGTAATTCAGTTTGTGCTTGAGCGCGATCTCGGCCTTCTGGAGTTCCCTGCCAAGGTAAGCCGCGTGGTCGAACCGGCTGACAAGCTCCTCCCTGGCAATGGTGTGGCATATCGCTTCAGCAGTTGTTCCGCATAGAACGAGCCCCAGCTTCCCGGTGGCGAATTTATCGTCCTCGTCCTTGGTGACCTGCTCGTAGAATTCAACGACAATCTCCTTCCTGGGCTTGTCAACGAATATGGTGAAGAATCCGTACGGGTCCTTGACCAGCCTCTTGCTCTTGGTTGCTTCCAGCACCTCAACCTTCATCTTCCATCACCATTCTTCTGGCTTTTACCAGATTCTCCAGCTTGGCCTTCGCCACTGCTGGCGAGAGGTTTCTCAGCCCACAATCAGGGTCCAGAACCATCCTCTCAATACCAACACTGTCAATCCCCTTCTTAATCCTTTCTGAAATGACTTCCGCGGATTCAGCCACATTCAAGTCCGACCTCACACATCCGTACCCGAGTTTCTGCTTGAAATCGATGCCGGAAACGATATCCAGCAATTCCGGGTGCGCAGCGAATTCATGGTCGAGGATGTCCACCGGAAGCTCCGCCAGCTTTGAAAAAATGCCCGATACGTCGCCGCACACATGCAGCGCCTTAGGCACCTCCACGCTGGAGAAGATTGTTGATATCAGGTCCCCGGCATACTCGGGATATTCCAGCGAGAAGAACGGCTCATCCACCTGCAGTACGTCCACCACTTCGGACAGGGCTCTGGATTCATGATTGAGAGCCTCGGCAAACGCCATTGCCAGTTTCTCGTTGCTGCCGTAATGCCGGTCCTGGCAGGACATAGCCAGTGTGAAAGGCCCGGTGATGATTCCTTTGAGGGCTGCCCGTTTCCCGATGATTCGCCTGGCCAGTTTCTGGTCCGCGACTGTTATGGGACCCTTATGCTCGATGTTCCCGATGATGACTGGCTTGCTCCTCATCCTTATCCCGGCAAACTTCGATGCGTACAGCCGAACCATGTCATTCCTTGTCTGGCCATCGGAAACTATGTCTATACCAGCGGAAACTTGAGCTTCGACAGCCGCCTCAAGGCTGAGCGTGAAAGGATCCTGGCCATCGGTTCGCGAATCGAACAACGCTTTTGCAGGAGGCACCGCGGGAAAGCTGCCCACGACAGTTGTTGGGAGCATTGGCGACCTCAACCCAGCTTCCTCCTGGGGTGATTATCGTCCTGGGTTATGCCGAAGTAATCTTCCGCTCCTTCTGCCATGAACTTATCCACCATGGCCACGAAAGGGAATACCGTCCCGGAGTTCCTGATTGGACCATAAACGCAGAAATCCGCGCCCAGCATTACAGGGAGCGCGTTGGAGCCCGCGTCGCACGCCAGATACTCTGATTTGTGGTCCTTCCGGTACTGCTTCATCCAGAGCCAGGATTCAACAGTGTTGTGAATCGCGCAGCCCACAGGCCGGCCCCACTTGTTCTTCATGACCGGTATTGCCCGAAGCGTCTCGGCCGCGCTGTGCTCGAACGGTGTCGCGCCCATATCAAGCAGAACATTTTTTATCCCGAGTTCCTGGGACAGTTCCAGCAGGCCTTTCTCCAGGTACCCGGCCCCGGTCTCCAGCATGTCGATGCGCCCGTCCACGGAGAAATCCTTCGGGTTGTAGCCGAGCAGGATGGCGCAGCCCGGCGGATGTTCCCTCAATGCATCCAGTTCTCCGGATTCTGCCGCAAGGTTGAGAGAGTTGAGTATGATCCTGTGGGAGATGCCCACCTGGCCAGCATATTCTATGACTTTGCGGCGCACATCGGATTCCGGCACATCCACAGAGATGAACCTGTTCTTGGGCAATTCCTCCAGGACCAGCTCCAGCCTGCCCGGGATGCTCTCGCAATCTCCAAGGTAAATGTCAACAATCGCTGGGTTGCCAGTCATTCCCGAGAGAGCTTCCTGAGCCCTGATGAATTCCCTGATTTCCTCCAGCGCCGCTGCGTCCGGGCTGGCGTACTTCTTTCCGAAGAATGCGGTTCCGAATAGGACTGTTGGCAATTGGCCAGGCTGGCCGCCCAGCCTGATGTCGCCCAGTTCAACGATAGCCTGCTCAGTTGAGAAATTCAGCATTTTTCTGCCTCCATGACTTCCACATCCAGATAGGGGTCCACCAGAAGGTCCTTGTGGAATGATATCTTACCAGATAGAGACTTCATCCGCTCGGAGGTTCTCCTCTCTGCGAATTCCATTATCAGCGGCTCGCCAATCGGTGGCTTCCTGGCCGCCGCAATCTCATGAATCCGCTTGACGATTGCAGGAAGATGAGTCTCGCCAATCATGCATATCAGTTCGACCTGCTCCCTGAATCTGGCAATGGCCTCCGAGCCGATGTTCTCGATGTAGGGAACAGCACCGTTCGCGCCGATTATCCTGCCGTTCCCATCGATTCCGTTGGCGTGAAGCGACATCAGGCTCTGCCCGGACCTGTGGCCTCTGACTTCTTCGCCGCAGAGAAATAGATACCTGATGTTAGGGTTGGAGACTACATTGGCCACAATCTTCTCTATCCCAAGATTCTCTGTCTTGTGCTGGCCCCATATCGCCACCAGTTCGGGCGGAAAATCCATCTTCGAGGAAAGCGTGTCTATGGCTATCTGGCTGTCCTGGCTTCCCAATGTGAACTCGCCTCTCCAGGGATACATCATGGGTGACCCAAATGCGGGATGCGATATTTATCTTATGGCATTATCAGGTTTCCCGCCTCAAGCGGGATGCCCTTCCTTTCATCCCTGACCAGCTCCATCGCGCCCCTGGGGCATTTGTCCACGCAGACACCGCACCCCATGCATTTCTCGA